>NZ_JBIAPW010000018.1:0-148495 GCF_042888505.1 Streptomyces sp. NPDC002870 | reverse complement strand
CATGGGATGTGCTCCTCTTCGCTGTGGCGTTACGGCAATAGAGACGGTCGCGCTGCGCAGAACTCATCGCCGCTGTTCGATTCAGCCATAGTGATGTGGATCATATAGTCGACGGGCACCCCGGCCACCTCCCATCGATGTCAGACCGTGGTCATCGAAGTCGGATGCGCCTCCTTGAGCGGGGCCCCGTCGCCGGGGCGTTCGCCCGCGCTGCTGTAGGCGAACCGATGCATGAAGAACTGAGTGATCGGGCCGACCGCGAGCGCGTACAACACGGTGCCGACGCCCGCGATCCCGCCGAGCAGCCAGCCCACAGCGAGCACAGTGATCTCCATCGAGGTACGGATGAGCCGGATGGAGCGCCCGGTCGCCTCGCTGCCCGACGTCCCCGTCGACGGCGACCCCGACGAGCTCCTGGGAGCGTCACAGGCGGCGGCACTTCTGGGGTTTCCATGCGCCCGCCCCAACGTCTTACAGCCAAGATCGCCGCTGTCGCGCTCGTAGCCGCGGGCAGCTTGATCGCATTTCATCCGAGCGCTTCCGCGGTTTTAGCCGCACCGGCACATGGCGCCGCCGCTGACGCCCAGTCCTCCGCGGCCGTGACGGGCTCGGTGCGCATCAGCCTGTCGGCCGGCGGCACGGTCACCATTCCGGCCTCAAAGCTCTCCGCCAGCACCACGTTTGACACCGGCGCCCAGGTGTCGCTGGTCTCGACGGTGACCAACAACACCAACGCCACCCTGGTCTTCTCCGGAGGCGGTAGCGCCAGCGTCACGGTCGCACCGGGTGCTTCAGCGAGTGTCAGCGCACTCGCCAGCGGCAGCTTGAAGATCAGCCTCGCCTAACGGGCAGACACCCCTGTCTGAAGTGGGACAGCATCGGCTTCAGCGCCTGGCTGTCGTGGGTGTTGGCCGCGGAGAGACCGACGCGTAAGGGCAGTCCGTCCGCGTCGGACAGGACATGCATCTTTGAACCGGGCTTACGTCGGTCCACGGGACTCGGACCTGCAAGTTCGCCCCCTTTTTAGCGCGGACATGGGCAGAGTCGAGGACCGCGCGGGAGAGGTCGACCAAGCCCTGTTCGTCCAGGAGTTGGAGAACCTTCTGGTGCAGCCGACCCCAGACCCCCGCACGGGACCAGATGACAAACCGACGATGCACGGTCGACTTCGACGCCCCGAAGCACGGAGGCAGTGCCCGCCAGGCACAGCCGCTGACCAGCACGTAGATGATGGCCGCGAAGACCGCCTCGTCATCGATGTTCGCGATCCCGCCACCCTGCGGCCGCACGCGGGCCGGTGGCAACAAGGGCTTCGCGATCTCCCACAGCCCATCCGGAACGATCCAACCCCACCCAACGCTCCCCATGCACTCCTCAACGACCAACAGCCATGTAGGACACGGTCTCAATCCATTTCAGAGCCTGATGTGAGCGGCTATTGGCAAGTGGTCACTCCCTGTTGCAGGCAGCGACCAGACATCGGTGACCGTCGCCGATCGGGTCATGATCTGGTCAATCCGAGCTACGGGCAGAGTTGCGGGCCAGCTGAACGCGAAACCTGAGCCTGTTGCGTTCATCTGCGAGCTGACCGGTGCTAGACCGCGGTCGTCTATCGTGCTGTTGAGATCCCCGAGCAGAATCACCTTGTCCAGCCGCTCAGCGGCGATCGCTTCACCGAGAAGAACAGCACTTTCGTCCCGCCATGCGGAACTGAATCCGTTCCTAAGGCCGAGACGCACGGAGGGCAGGTGAGCAACATAAACAGCGATATTGCCCTGCGTCGTCCTAGCAGTCGCCCTCAGTCCACGGTTCCAGCCTTCTCCGATTCCCTCCGGCCTGATGTCCACCGGCCGCACGTCGGAGAGTGGATACTTCGACCAGAGTCCGACCGTGCCCTTTGTCGCATGGTGGGGATAGTCCGGCGCCATGGCTGCTGCGAAGGCCGGCAAAGCAGAAGGCGACAACTCCTCCAAGGCGATGAGGTCGGCTTGAGACTTGATCAAAATCCTCGCGGTGCCTGTCGGGTCTGGATTTTCGTCGCTGACATTATGCTGAAGCGCAGTAACTTCGTCTGCCGCGTCGTGACTGGGAAGCAGCAGGCCGCCGAAAAGACTGAGCCAAGCGACAACGGGCAACAACAACGCAATCAATGCGACGAATGAGCGGCGCAGGCATGCCAAGCCCAGCAGTCCGGGGATGGTCAAACCGAGCCAAGGAAGAAAAGTCTCGAGAAGGCTGCCCAGACGACCAGGCGTATTGGGCACAGCAGCATGAAAGGCCAGCAGGAAAGCGACCAGTATGGAAAGAAGCGCAAGAATGCGCCCTCGCCCCCAGCCTGATAGTCCTGGTTCTTCTTTCCTTGACATCACCCAGCCAGACGGCAGCCGCAAAAGTTTCTCAGTTGGCTTCCCGAGTGCTGCACTGTTGTCTGGCTTCTTCATCGTCCGCTCGTGCTCCAGTCGGCATCTCCTCGCATCGTGGCCGCGCACGACGTCACACGATACGACGACGCAGGGCTCATTGATCCGGTTCCAACCCTGCAGCCTTGAACAGCCGGAGAGGCTCGAAACAAGCTCCGTAAGTTGTTCGGCGGTCCGGGAGAGTCGGGTGTGGCTCTAAAACCGCTTGCCCACAGGTGGCTCCGGTGGAGTGGCCGCCCGGCTCTCCGGGACGCCTTGGCCGCGGATTGAGATATGCGGATCGGTCGCTGTTTACGGAGCTGACGGCGAGGTGTTCCTCGGACCGACGCCATGCTGTCCGGAGCCGAGGAGACGAACATGATCGAGCATCTGACCCGCATCGCCGGTCTGGAAAGCAACCGGTGACACGGACACACTTCAGCAGTTCTTGAAGGACCACGACTGCCACGGAGTCGAGGCCGTGTTCACCATGGGCCTCCTGAATTGCGGTCTTGCCGAAGCTCAACGCGCGTTCTTCAACGCCCCGTGCCGCCAAGCCGAGCGCCAGTTCCACAACCAGGCGATGGACTTGCTGGCCGAGGCTGCCGACAACGACGCCTGACAGCAACCCTCTCTACGGCCGACAGAGCGCCTTGACTCAGTCATCAGGACTCCACCGAGGTCGGGCACGCCTCTCCCGCTTGGGTGTGGCTCCATCGCATAGTCTGCTGATCACTCGGGTGGCGTGGCCTCGCCCTGCCAGAAGCTCCACTGGTATCCCCAGGGGTCAGTGATAGTGAACGTCCGCGGCCCATAGGGCTGGTCCATCGGGGGGGCTACCTCGGTGTCGGCTGCGGCACGAACCTGCTCAAAGTGTGCATCGACGTCGTCGACGTGCACGATGAGAATGGCGTTCTTCCCGTCGTCGCTCGTACCGCCGCCGCTGACCCCGATCTTCGCCGGACCGGCATAGATGTCGGCCTCGAACGTCCGCCCCGAGTCGTCGCGCCAGCGGACCGCGCCGGTAAAACCCAAGACCCGCTCCATCCAGTCCAGCGCGGCATCTGCGTCGTCGTACCGCAGGTAGGGAGAGAGGCTTTCGATCGCCATCCGATGCTCCTTCGGGTCTGGGGAACCGACATCATTTAAGTCCTCCCCTGATTCACTTCGAGCGATCGCCCGGAGTGTCGATCGGTTCTTCACCGGCTCCACCGTGTGCCGGAGACGGCTTGTCGGGAAGGCCTGGTGGCGTCGGACAAACAACACCGGACAAAAAACCGGCGTCCGCGATGTCAGCGATCCAGTTCCGTTCGGAAAGCGTCACGGTGACGCCGTCCGAACGATTGCTTCCGCCGTCTCCAGGCTCTCCTCCGGCACCGTGGCGAGCAGTACGGCACAGGCCTGGAACCGGGTCCACCCGCGCCTGACTCATCGCTCGGCCTGGCTCGACCACCAGGGCGAACTCCCGCTCGTCGAGGGCACATTGATCCGACTGAAGGTCAAGCACCTGTCGAAAGACCGTGAAGCTCCGCCGGTGTGGTTGTGGTCCTCGAGGACCGGCACAGACCTCTCTGACGTTGACCGCTGCTGGCAAGTGTTCCTGCGTCGCTTCGATTGGAGCACACGTTACGCTTCGCGAAGCAGACCCTCGGCTGGACCACCCCAAAGCTCCGGACTCCCGAGGCGGCGGACCGCTGGACCTGGATCCTCGTCGCGGCTCTTGCCCAATTGAGGCTCGCCCGCCCCGCTACGTGCCAACTGAAATGCGGCGGGACAGCTGGTCATTGCCGTCGCCGTTCGGGTGACGGCAACCTCGGCCGAGCTCTTGGTCATCCAACCAGTGCGAATGTAGTCCTGGTTGGGGGCGGTCGTGGGGGTGGACCATGACAGCAGGAATGGGTACGGCATCGGCCACAGTGAGTGAGTCCGCTGTGCTGACGGCCGTGTCGCGGAAAAACAGAGCTGGGGTCAGCGCCGGTCACCGAGTTCATGGGACAGCCTCCGTGAGCCGGGTCCGGATCAGAAGTGGCTCGGCACGACGTGGTAGCAGTTGTCGATCGATACACCCCAGGGCGTTGTCCAGGGGCCATTCTTCTCGACCTTGGCGTGCTCGATCCCCCAGAGAACCTCGCTGCCGGTGTTTTTGCCGACCTTGCCGTCGACGGACAGCCCCAGGTCCTCCTGGAAGTTCTTGACCTGGCTCAGGGTGTGATTTCCGAACTGCCCGTCCTGCGAGGTCCAGGCATCTGATCGTTGGTGATAGCTGATGCCGACCTGGACGCAGTAGACACGCCGCGGTTGCGGCACGGGCCGACGTGCACCTCTCCATTGCCGCTCTCACTCACAGATGGGAACTCGATCCGCAGACCAACCGGACGCGTCGGGACCGGACAACACCTGACCGTCTGACGGACGTGGACCGGCTCTGTGAGGCGGCCGGCTAACAAGCCCTCCTCAAGGGTCCGTACCGCGACGTCACCGGCACGCCGGTCGATAGGGAACCGACGGGAGATGGACCGCCCACTCCTGCCGTGTGAGACTGCGGCCGACCGCCGCACAGACTCGGCGGTTGACGTCCCGCGCATCCAGCGGCCATCGGACGATCCTGCCGTCCTCGCCGCCTGAGACCAGGGCACCATCGGGTGTGAAGGCGAGTCCGCGGATTCTCGCGCTGTGACCGGTCAGGACGGCGAGGGGACGCCGTGCGGCGGTGCTCCACACGATGATGGAGTGGTCGTCACCGGCGGAGGCGAAGGTGCGGCCGTCCCGGCTGAAGGCGATGACCTGCACGGGCGCGGTGTGCCCGCTGAGCACAGCGAGCTGCCGGTGGCCCGTGGCACTCCACAGCTTGACCGTACGGCTGTCGCCGGCGGTGGCCAGGAGCTTGCCGTCGGGGCTGACGGCGACGTCCTGCACGGCGCCCTGGCCCGTGTTGTCCCTGGCGAGGAGTTTCCCCGTGGCGGCGTCCCATGCATTGAGGTAGCCGCCCGTACTGGCCGCCACCAGGCGACGTCCGTCGGGCGTGAAAACGAGCGAAGTGGCGAGGCGGGGCTCGTACGGCTCCGGTGACGGCGACGCCGGGTTGTGGACGTCCCACACGAACAGGCCGAGTGTCGCGGCCGCGAGGAGGCGCCGGCCCCGCGGAGCGAAGGCGATGTCCGTGGAGGCGCCGACTCCCCCGGTGGGTGCCGGTTGCATCACGCGCCGCCGGCGCCGGAGGTCCCAGATCGTGACGACATTGTTCCGTGTCAGTGCGGCCAGCAAGCGCCCATCGGGGCTGAACGCGACGGCCTGTACCTGGTCGGGGTGCCCGCCCAGGGCGGCGAGTTGCTTCCCACGGGCATCCCACAGGCGGACCGTCCTGTCACTCCCGGCCGAGGCGATCACAGTCCCGTCCGGGCTGACCTTGACGTCCTTGATCTGCGCCTCGAATCCGCTGAACGGGGTGGTACGCAGGTCGTGCAGCACGATGGCCCCGTTGAACCCGGCGGAGGCCAGCATCGCGCCGTCACGGCTGACGGCAACGGAGACGGTCTCGGTGCGGCCTCTGTCCTGGTAGGTATCCAACTGGACGCGACGCCTCACGTCCCACAGGGTGACCGCGCCGTTCTCGTCGCCCACGGCCAGCCGGTCTGCGGTGGGAGCGGAGACCGTCCAGCCGAACGAGTCCGGCAGCGGCAGCCGGGGCAGCTGCGTCGGTCGTTCCCGGCTGAGATCCCACAGGTACACGCCCCGGTCGTCGGCCGCGGCCGCGAGCGTACGGCCGGACGCGGCGAAGGCGACCTGGGCGACGTGCTCGGAGGGCAGTGAGGCCACGGGTCTTCCGGCCCTGACGTTCCACACGACCGGGTCCCGCTCGCCGTCTGCGGAAACCAGCAACTCGCCGTCGTGGCTGAAACTCAGTGACCCGACAGCGGGCCCACGTCCCTGTTCGCGCAGCAGACGGCGGGACCCGGTGGCCAGGTCATGCAGGGCGATGTCACCGTCCCCCACCCCGACCGCGGCCTTCGTACCGTCGGCACTGAGGGCCATGCCCGGGCCGATCCGGGCCTCGGCGCGGCGGGTCACGGCCCGGCGCGTCCGTGTGTCCCAGACGATGAGTGACCCCGCTTTCCCGTCGGTCGCGGTGGAGGCGAGCCGCTTCCCGTCCCCGCTGAAGGCCACCTTCATGGGCCGGCCGGTGTGTCCTCGCAGGGAGGCGATCAGGGTCCCGCGCACCGGGTCCCACAACCCGATGGTGCCGTCGCCGTTCGAGGACGCGAGCAGCGCGTGGTCCGAGCTGAAATCGACGGCGTACACCGCGGGACCGCCCACGTTGAGTTCGGTGCGGCCTGGTGCCGCCGCTGCGCTCAGGACGCTTCCCCGGGTCGCGGCGTCGGGGTGCAGGCGGTCGGCTTCGACGGCGAGCAGGCCCGCGAGCGCCGGATCGGTGGCCAGGAGCGACCGCGCTTGGAGCGTCAACTGCCCAGAGAGAGCAGCGAGTTGCAGTCGGCGCGCGTCCTTGCGCTGCTGACGGGCGTCCTGCCGCTGCCAAAAGGCCACTGCACCGCCCACAAGCGCGAGCACCAGCAGCAAGGAGATGGCCGCGACAAGACGCTTGAGCAACCGGGCATGACGCCGCGCGGTGTCCTGTTCTGCGGTTTCCTGGGCCCCGCTGGCCCGCAGGAACGTCTCCTCAAAGTCGTTCAGCTCCTCGGGACGTTCTCCGGCCCACTCGTGCGCAGCAGCCAGCTGCGCTCCCCGGTACAGGGCTCCGGCATCCTCCTCCAGGGACTTCCAGGCGTGGGCGGCCTCGGTGAGCCGCCGATGGACGATCAGGTTCGCCCGGTCGTCGGTGAGCCATCGGTGCAGTCGGGGCCACGCCCGGATCAGCGCCTCGTGGGCCATTTCCACCGTGTCACGGTCCATGACAACAAGGCGTGCGTCGGCCAGGCGTTCCAGAATCTCGGTGGCATCCGGCTCCTCGACGACCCCGTCGAGTTCGGCGCGGGCGATGGGCCGCCGGGAGTCCTCAGTGCCGTCGCCCAGCGCCGAGAGTCTGAGGAAGATTCTGCGGACGACCTGCTGCTGCTCGTTCGTCAGCTCGCCGTAGACGCGGTCCGCGGTCTGGGCGATCGCCCCGCGCACACCGCCGCTGGCCTGGTAGGCGGACAGGGTGAGCGTCGCCCCCGTCCGCCGGTGCCAGGTTTCCAGCAGCGCATGCGACACCAGCGGCAGAGCACCCGGCTCCTCGGCCGCATCGGCCAGCGCGGTGGCGAGCATGTCCGGCTCCACACCCCACCCCGCGTGGGCCGCGGGCCTGACGACGATCTCCCGCAGCTCGGTGGCGGAAACCGGCCCCACGAGGAGTTTCGCCTCTTCGCCCAGTGCGTCCAGCAGCTGCGGATGCTGCGAGAACTGGGCAAGGAAGTCGGCACGCACACCGAGTACCACGGTGGTGCGGCGGTCCGGGCCATGGGCGGCGTCCAGCAACGCGGCAACGAACTGGCGGCGTTCGCCATGGTCCGCGCAGAGCGTGAACAGTTCCTCGAACTGGTCGACGACGAGCAGTGCCCGGGTCTTTGGCGGGCCGGCGACCAAAGTGCCTCGGATCGCGATGTCCAGGGCTGCCGGATCGCTGCGCAGTTCCTCCCGTACACGATGGACGTCCCTGCCGGACAACTTCGCCGCCTGGTCTGCCAGTGCATCGAGCGGATGGCCGCCGGGGGTCATCAGCAGGGTCCGCCACCGGGAATCCGGGCTTCGGCCTTCGGCGATCGATCCCAGCAGTCCGGCGCGCAGCAGTGAGGACTTCCCGCTGCCCGACGGCCCGAAGACTCCGACCAGCGGGAGCCGCTCCACACGCCCCAGCAACTGCTCGACGAGCCGGGAGCGGCCGAAGAACCACTGCGACTGCTCACTCTCAAACGGGGTCAGACCCCGATAGGGGCAGCGTTCCTCGTCCGGCACCGCCGTCACGGACGCGACCGCCGCGGCTTCGGCCTCGGCAGCCACCGCTTCCCACCGGGCCCGCCATTCGTCGCAATCGCCGCCGCAAGCTTCGACGTAGGCCAGGGTGACCGCCAGAGAGGCAAGCCGGTCGCCCTTGGCCGCCTCCGCCAGCGTGCTGGCCGAATAGTGCGCCCGACGGGCCAGAGCGCGATAGCTCGGGCCACCCGCCCTCTCCCGCAACCGGCGCAGCTGCCATGCGAAGCGCGGGACGGGACCGGCTTGCGGGTCCAGGGGTTTCTCCGGACGCCCCACCACGCACCTCTCCCGGTAGTCGTACCTGGCGGCGGCTCAAAGGCAATGGATGCGAACGCCAGAGCCCCGCCGCTGATCCCAAAGGCGGGACGGCCCGATCGACGGGGCATCCGTCATGGTAGGGCCAACTGCCGCATGCCGCACGAGTTTTCGATACGTCGGAGCAGGTCAAGGGCTGTTCGCACCGACGACCCGCTCACCGTTCCGTGGCCCATTCATTGTCCGGCGTTGTTTGTCCGATGCCGCCGCGTCTTCCTGACAAGCCGCCGTCCGGCACACGGTGAAGCAGCAACCGGTGAACGAAACAAGATCAAGGGAGGACTGCATGCAGAACCGTCCGCAGAACGCCGTGGGTGTGCCTCAGCCGGACCGCGTACGATCCCGGCTCCCCCTGCCTCGTACGGAGCGTGAAAGGCGCATGCGCGGCACGGAGCGTCCCCGGGCAAAAGCCGCCGCGGCCGTGTCAGGCCTGGCACTCGCCGCGATGCTCACGGGGGCCTCGGCCTGGCCGACTGCTGCCGTCGCCGACGACGGGATCCGCACGAAGACCGTCACGTGCGAATCCCTGTGGGTCAACGACTCGGCGGGAGTGACCCACGCGAGGCTGCGGAACTGCACCGTCACCTGGGGGAAGGACATCATCGACGGCACCTACTGGCAGACGGTGAAGTTCCAGCTGCTCGACTCCCGCACCGACGGTGTGTGCGCGAAGGCACTGGTCATCCTGTCCCCGAACGGGACCAGCGCCGCGTCCAGTGAGTGCAACGGCGTGTGGACGACCAAGACGGCGAACTTCAGCGGCCGGGCCACGAACATCTTCATCAGGATCGCCTACGGCTCCAACTCCACCTACGGAAACATCAGCACGAACGTCCCGCCCCCGGCCGGATTCTGAGAGTTGAGGGGGCAGCCGCATCTCTGTGTCCGAACGTCAGCGGAAGAAGAGGTCTCCGGCGGCCGTCGTCGCCGGCCCGCTGACGCGGAGCTCGCAATTGGCGGCGTCCTTCTGGTAGCCCCTCCCCCCCCCCCCCCCCCCGCGCGGCGGTGCCGTGACGACCGGCAGACGTTGGTTCCCATCGAGGAGGAACAGGCAAGGATGAACAAGCGAAGGTACACCGTGGTCCTGATGGCGCTCCTCGCCATCCTCGGCGTCGGCGTCATCAGCCCCGGACCGGCGAACGCGACCCATGCCGAAGGCTTCATATCGGGATTTGGAGACCCGACGAACGACTGGGCGGACGAAGGCAACCTCAACTCCAGCAACCACCACAAGAAGAGCATTGCCACCGGCCTGTGGCAGGCCGTCCTCTACGCCGACGGATACCTCACCGCGAGCGACGTCGACTGCGACTACGGCCCCAGGACAACAGCGGCAACCCGGTCATGGCAGTCCGACCACGGCGTCGGCGTCGACGGATCGGCCGGCCCCATCACCATGGGCCGGGCCGACGACAAACTCCGGATCTACGAAACCCAGTCAGACGGCACCACGACGCTCGTCTACGACGGACGAGCCCGGGACATCTACTTCATCCGGATCAGCCCGAACGACAGCAGCCTCGCCGGAGCCTACCGAGTCCCCTACGTCGAAGACTCCTGGCAATGGCCCGCCTACTACCACTACTACATCGGCGACTGCTGAGTGCCTGTTTTGAGCCTCAAAACCGCAGGTCAGGAGCTGTCTGATACGTGTGGCTGGAGTACCCGTTTCGCTTCGGCGCCTCGGTAACGGCGGAGAGAGACGGCGTGAATGTCCAGATGGAGACTGATGCCCCGGAAGAGCCGATGATCACGGGTGTCCCCGCGTTGGTCACGGGGCTGCCGGCCATCAGGACAGCGCTGTGGTCTGGGGGCCGGGATCAACCCGGGCGGAGGGCTCAAAACAGGCTGTCAGACATCTTCCCCAATAGTCCGACTGGTTGCACCGTCTACGACGGTGAGCAAGAGCCCACTAGGAAGGTGCTCGATGATCAGAAGACTCGTCGCAGCGGCCATGTTCGTAGCAGCATCCATCCTCCCTGCCACTACGGCGCACGCCGGACCTCAGGGCATCTACGGCACGCTGGAGAACAACACCGACTACCGCATGATCATGGCCGAGATCAACGAGGGCGCTGTCGGGTGTACTACCTGGAACAAGGACGGGAACGCGACATCCAACTCCTACTACTGGAGTAGGTGCCTGCTGAGCTGGGTCGGTGCCCACACCACCACCGGCTACTGGACGGACGTGGACGCTTTCGGCTTCAACGACCGCGGCTACTACGTGCGTTTCGGCACGTCGGGCTCCTGGCGGTGGATCGACAAGTGGAGCCTCACGCGCATCCATGACTGGCACCGGGCTGTGTGTGACCAGAATTCCCTGGGCACCGTCCATTGCACCGTCCACGGTTGAACGATCGTGGCTCCGCATCCGACGCCGAGTGCGGAGCCACGGTCATCTTCGAGCTGCCCGGGGCCAGGGGTGGGGGCCCGCGATGAGGGCCCGCAGGGCCTCGCCGCCGACGTCGAGTGCGGCCCGGCGGGCCTCCGCGGCTCTGCGCGGCGATCGTGGACCGGCTCACCTTCAACGCCTCCATCATCGAGACCGGCACCGAGTCATATCGCCTGGCTCGCTCCAAAGCCCAGAAGAACACAGCCGCAGGGTGACGCGCTCTGGTCAGACGCCATCCGCTTTCCGAACGTGATCGTTTAGCCTCGCCGTTTCGCTTGGGTTCGGGGTTGTTGCGGCGGAAATACGAAAGTGCCTTCCTGACCTGGGACGATGAACCTTGCTGAGGGGTTCTGTCGGTCCAGGCGGAGGGCACTTTCTACGTGCAGGCTATCGGGTTGCGTCCCAAGGTTCAGGTCAGTGCCGATGGTTCGGGGGTGGTCGGGCATGTGCTGGCGGATCTCGCTGATGCCACCGGGCTGACCGCCGCGTACTCCGCCGCGCTCAGGCCGCTTCGGCCGCGCGGGACCGGACATGACCCGGGCCGGATCGCCACCGACCTGGCGGTGATGCTCGCCGACGGCGGCGAGGCCATCGCAGACCTTGCCGTACTGCGGGACCAGGCAGCAGTCTTCGGGCCTGTCGCCTCGACACCGACGGCCTGGCGGCTGCTCGCCGATGTCGACGAGACCGCCCTTGCCTCGCTGGCTTCTGCCCGCGCCCAGGCCCGGGAAGTCGCCTGGCTGCAGGCCGCCGAGCACGGTGAGGGCATCCCCGCAGCCCGGACCGCGGGGCGCATGCTGCCCGGTCTGGTCCTGGACCTTGATGCCACGCTGGTCACCTGCCACTCCGAGAAAGCGCAGGCCGCACCCACCTATAAGGGCGGCTTCGGCTTCCACCCGCTGCTGTGTTTCCTGGCCAACACCGGCGAGGCACTGTCCGGCCGGCTGCGGCCCGGGAACGCCGGCGCCAACACCACCGCCGATCACATCGCGGTGCTCGACCAGGCGCTCGCGCAGATCCCTGACGCCCACCGGCACGGCACCGACATCCTCGTCCGCACCGACAGCGCCGGATCCGCGAAAGCCTTCCTCGCGCACGTCCGCGACCTGCGGAAACGAGGAATCCGTACCTGCTTCTCGGTCGGATACGCCATCACTGAGCCGGTCCGACGCGCCATTCGGGCCATGCCCGACCGCCTCTGGCATCCCGCCCTGGACCAGGACGGAACGCTGCGTGCCGGGGCCGAGGTCGCCGAGCTGACAGGCATGATCGATCTGGACGGCTACCCGAACGGCACCCGCGTCATTGTGCGCCGGGAGCGGCCGCACCCCGGAGCCCAGCTGTCCCTGTTCGACCAGGACGAGGGCCGGCGCCATCAAGTGTTCCTCACCGACACCCCCTACTCCGGTGGCGGCTCCGCCCAGTTCCTGGAAGTCCGCCACCGCGGGCATGCCACCGTCGAGGACCACATCCGGTGCGGCAAGACCACCGGCTTCGGCCGCTTCCCCTCCCGCGACTTTCACGTCAACTCCGCCTGGCTCGAACTCAGCCTCGCGGCGATCGACTTGCTGGCCTGGACGCGCGTCCTGCTGCTGGACGGCGAACTCGCATCCGCCGAGCCGAAGAAGCTCCGCTACCGGCTGCTGCACGTCGCCGCACGCCTCACCCGCGGCGGCCGCCGTCTGCGCTTGCGGATCTCGGCGACCTGGCCCTGGAGAAACGAGCTGGTCACGGCCTTCCATCGCCTGGCCGCGCTGCCCCGCCCGGCCGGCTGACCGGCAATACCACCTGACCGCCACGACCCCACGGACCTGGAGAACCCGACCACCGCGCCGGGCCTCCGCCATGCCCGAGCACCGAAAACGCCTCGCTCATCCGACAGCTGACGATCAGCCGCGTCTCATCACACCAACCGAAACGGCGAGGCTAACAGACGCTCCTTCCCCACCTACGCGGGCACCGTGGCCGCGGCCGCGCTCCTCCCGTCGGCGATCTCGGCCGACACGGTCGCGGCAGCCGAGGATCAGGGCATGGTCTCGGAGGTGGTGTCACCGGTGCCGGAGAGACCTTCTATTCGAGGAAATGACGTCCGTAGGCGGGTACCGGCTCAGCCTACGCTGCCGCCAGAATGTCAACAACGAAGACCAGGGTGGAATTGGCGGGAATGCCCTTTTGGGGCTGAACACCGTAGGACAGCTCCGGAGGGATGACGAGCAGAATTCTGCTGCCAACCTTTGCACCTACCAGGGCTCGGTCCAGCCCCTCGATGAGGTTCCCACGACCGATCACGGCAGTGCGGGGGCTGCCCTGGGACAAGGAGGAGTCGAACAGTGTGGCCTGCTCCTTGCCGCGGTTGGTGGCCCAAACCGCGCCGGAGTACTGGAACACCAGTGCTTGGCCCGCCTCGACCGTGGGACCGGAGCCACCGACCACCAGGGCCCTGGAGACGAGGCGGCGAGGCGGCGCGGTGTCGGGCACCGCGATTCGGTCGGGCGAGCGGTCCGCATGCACCTGAGGCAGTCCCTTTGGCGTGACCTGCTGCCGACCGTGCACGATGGACTTCGCGTCGATGACCTTCACTATGTCGGCGACGAAGACGACGGTGTCCGTAGGCGAGATGCCGAGCTTGGCGTTGCCCGTCTCGCCGTATGCGGCAGCAGGTGGGGCCACCACAAGAAGGCGGCTGCCAGCCCGCTGCCCTTCAACCGCGTGCCCCAAGGCTGGAATCACCGTTCCCTGGCCGACTGGAAACACCAGGGGCTTTCGGCCTTCTCCGTAGGTGCTGGGGAGGGCTTCGCCGCGCTTCCAGGCCCTGGCTGTGTAGTTGACGATCACAATGTCGTTATTACGGGCCTTCCGGCCTTGGCCGTGGAGCACATTCGTGATGACGAACTTGCCTGTTGGATTGGTTTTTGGAAGGACGATTTTCGCTTCCCTGCCGAATTTTCCTGTTACGGCAGGAAGAACGGTGTCCGAGCGGACTGAGTTCGGGACCGGTTGGCCATGTGGTTCGGGAACTGGCGGCACTGTCAGTGGTCGATGGCTGCCCGGTCGGGCCGAAGGCGGCTCGTCAACACTGCATCCGGCCACCAGCAGGATCGGGAGGACAGTAAGTGAGGCTATGCGACGCATGGCATTCCTGCTCAATGAATGAGCGGCTTCCCCTAATAGGCAGGCCGTCGCTCTGGTTGGCAAATCGCACTGCGGGGCGCTGCTCCGCCGGCCGATGGGTCGGCCGGCGGAGCAGCAGAGGTTAACTGGCGACTACCTTCGTTTGCGGCGCAGTCCCCATGCCCTGAATCGATTGCTGACAATGATGCCAACACCTGCGGATACTGCGATCAGCAGGGCGGTCGCTCCGACATCTAGCGTGCCTGGGCGGGGCAATAGCGCCAGGCACGCAACGAATGTCACGCCCGAAACGATGACGAAAACCGTGCCTTCTGCCAACCACATCTTCATTGTTGGCCGTTCGTCATCGCGTCCTGTCATCGGCTCATCACTTCGCGATGAAGTGGCATTGCACAGCTCTCCTCGACCCGTTGATGTAGAGCTTGGCACAAGCCTTACCGTAGTACGGCAGAGTCCGCTTCCCTGGGGCGTGACGCACGGGGACATGGCTCCAGTAGCACGTGTAATGCGTCCTACCCCTGCTCGTGCGGTATGTGGTGTTATTGGTGTTGGCGTAACTGAAGTCGATCCTGGTGTTACAGAACCTTGAAAAGACTCCCGGCCCGTAGCAGTCGACTCCCGCTATCTCCCAGTTGATGTACTTCCCTCTTCCATTGATGCTGTGGGTCCACCAGCAGCCGATGGGAATACTGATCGACAGCCCGTTGAAGTCATAGCCGAAGCTACCGAGAGAGACCGATCCGACCGCGCTCATAGTGCCAATTCCAGTCGGTGCTGAAGCGAGCGGAATCCGAACTGCGGCGTCCCCGTCGAGATTTGTCAGCTGAAGCACTTCGCTGCCGCTGGTGGTTGTCACAGCAACGCGCTCCTCGAGGTCCTGGATATTTCGCGTGATTCCCGCGGCGCTCTCCACCCAGCTCGGCTGGCCTCCCTCCTCCGCGTAGTGGCTGGTTGTGGTGTCGACGAGGCTCCAGGTGCTGTCCTGGTTCTGCTGCTCCGTGGTCCACGACGCCGGCCGGCCTTCAGCGTCCAACGTCCACGACTGTCGGTTGCCGCCAGTCGTCTCCTGGCTGGCGAGGTCGTTGGCGAAGTACTTCTGAGTCGTGCCGTCCGGGCGGGTGAGCCAGCGGCTGAAGGCGTCGTAGGAGTAGCCGCTGTCGATCGGACGGTCGGCGCTGTCGAAAGCGAACGTCTCGGCATCGCCCTGTGCTGTGTCGATGCTCGCGCAGTCGGCCTGGAATGTTGTCTGTTTGATCAGGCTGCTGTTGCTGTTGTACTCGTTCGCCTTGCGGATACACGAGGTGTCGTTTTCCGTATCCGCTCGGGTCGCGCGGCCCGCGGCGTCGTACTGGAAGGTTGTTCCGACAGTGACGCCAGTCGTGTGATTGCGCGCACCAGTATTGCCGTGCACGGTGTAGGCAGCGTTGTCCGCCAGCGGCACGCTCTGGTCGCTGGTGTCGGTGTAACTGCGGGCCGTCTCAGCGCCGGTGGCGTCCCGAGTGGTGGTGAGCTGGTACCCGCCTGGGAGTGTTCCGGTCTTGAGGTTGCCGTCCGCGTCGTAGGTGCCGGAGAAGGTACCCGCCTCCGCATCCGTTACCGACGTGGCAATGCCTCGAGAGTCCTTTGCCGTGTCGTACGCGTAGGTGGTGGTGGACGGGGCCGAGTCACTGACCTTCGTCAGGCGGTTGAGAGCGTCGTACTCCCGCGTTGCGGCGTTCCCTGCTCCGTCGTTGTAGCCCACCTCGCGTCCGAGGTCGTCGTACGCATGGGTAACGGTGTGGCCGCCAGAGGTGACGGTCGCGACCTTGCCTGTCTTGTCGTCGTAGGTAGTGATGATGTCGGAGACGGCGTCGCCCCCTCCTGCGACGGAGATCCGCACGGCTCGCGCCGCGCTGTCATAGGTCGTGGTGGTGGTGGCAGTTGATCCGTTGGCCGTCCGGGTGACCTTTGCGGGGTTGCCCCACCTGTCGTACTCGGTGGTCTGGGTGGGCAGTTGGTTGGGATTGCTCCCGCTACCCGTGATGGTTCCGGCCGGTCCTACCGAGCAGACCAGATCGGCCCACTCCGTTCGCCCGTTGCATGCGCCGGTGCCGGTGGCAGACCAGTACGTGGTCACCGTCGTACCGGCGTCAGTGCCGCTGGACATCGGCTTCACGGTTTTGATGACGCGGCCGGAGGCGTCGTAAGCGGTTTGCTTGGTGATCCTCAGGCCGTTCGGATCATCGATGGTGGATGTCTCCAGTCCCTTCGTCCAGTCGTGAGTAGTGGCGGTGGTACGCACATCGGCGTCAGTGGGGTAGCCATCGACGTAAGCGCCCACGCGGGTGCTGGTGATCAGGCCGGAGACTGTGGCACTGCCGTCAGTAGGACGACCCTGGTCGTACGTATTGACGGTGTGCTTGCGCGCGGGAACCTCCGTACCCGCCGGCAGCGACGTGCCTCCCGCGCCTGCGGCAAGCTGCTTCTCGAGGATGACGAGGTGGAGTGGGCCGTATTCCTCCATCTGCCGCTGCCCGTCCGCCGAGTAGGCGAAGGTGGTGGACAGTTGCTGGGCGCGATGGGCGGTCGGCAGGATGTTCAGGCCGAGCCTGGTCAGCTCGTCGAGTGCGGCTCCGGAAGTGGCGAGTGCCAGCTCCCGGTTACTCGCGGACAACTCGCGGACCACGTTTCCGAAGCGGTCGAATTCGGCCGTACCAATGTGCTCACCGGGGCTTGCCGTGTTGACCTGCCGTCCCGAGGCATCGATATAGGAGATGCTGGCCCGGGTGTAGCTGCTCGCGGTCAGAGCTGCGCCGTCGTTCGACGCGGGAACAGCATCGGCCGGGAAAACCGCCGTTGCGTCGGTGGGGAGATCCGTCTGGCCCCAGGCGGCTACGTGACTGGCCCCCATCGCGTAGGGGGCGTTCGTGCCGGTCAGCGGAACGTCATACACCACGCTGGTGGTCGCAGTGCCGTTGGTTTCGGTCTTGCTCCCCGGCGTTAGCGAGGGCCGGGAAGCCTTCAGCAGCATGCCGTTTCCTGCGGTGGCGGCGTTGCCGGCCTTGCCGTAGGTGAAGGTCCACGGCAGCTCACCCGGCGGGGTGAGCGCGATGACACGGTTGGCGGTGTCGTAGCTGTACGCGGTCTTCAGCGACGGGCTGATCTGAGGATTCCATACGTGTCGGAGCCGTCCGGCGGCGTCGTACAGGTACATCTGCACAGCCTTGGACGTCGCCGTGGAGTCACCCGGTGCAGTGGACCACAGCCGAATCTCCTGCACCTGGCCAGCAACGTCACCGAAGGCGGAGTCGGTTGCGGTGGTCGAGGTGGCATACACGAACTCGAGCAGCCGACAGCCACGGGTCGACGGAGTCGCCGCGCAGGTGCTGGCCGACACGGCAGACGTCGGCGCGATGACCAACTTCGGACGCGCCAGCGTGTTGCTGCCGGAAACCACCTTCTCGGAGACCACCGTGGTGGTGGTGTTGTCGGAGGCCCGGAAGGTGGTAGCTGCCTGCCAGGTGGTGGCGTCAGCGTCGATCTTCGCAAAGGTCGTCTTGGTGCCGTCGGTCTCCTGCAGTGTGAAGGAACCTGTGAGCGACCCTGTGAGTGTGAGCTTCTCGGAACCCGGTTCGGCCTTCCACCCCCCGGCGGAGGTGGCTGTGAAGCCGATCTGCGCACCGTGGGCGTCGGTGATCGCGACCGAGGTCGCGGATGTCTTGCGCACGTATGCCCATATGGATTCGGATGCCTCTGCCATGGTGCCGGAGGTCCACTGGGGCCCGAAGATCGCTACCTGGCCTTCTGCATCGGCCCCCGCGGTGGGACGACGGGAAGAGGCGATGCGGCTGACCGACAGACCGAATGCTGAGGCGTCAGTGGCCGAGAGCAGATAGTCGCCCGTCAGGTGGTTCACCTGACCAGGCCCGACGTCCTCGGAGGGAGCCGTGCCGGCGTTGCGGTCGATGATGACGGTGTTGGCCGGTGAATAGCCGGTGGTGGTGCCGTCAGTGAACGCAGCCCGCACATCGATGGGGCCGTCCTCAGCGAAGGTGGTGGTGATGTTCCACACCAGTGCTGGCGGGGCGCCGTTGGGCGCAGCCAGCGGCCAGGAGGTGACTGGGGAACCGTCGGAGTTCTTGGTGACGTCGCCGAGTGGGACGTTCTTCCAGGCGTCGGTCTCGCCACGCCGGTACTGGTACGTCACGCCGGTGTAGGTGGGCTTGCCGGTGGCGGCTAGGGCGACCCGACGCGCCGGTCGGTCCCCGTCCCCCGGGGCGAGCAGGGCGGCGCCGTCCGCGCCGACGCCGAACTTGTACGCGGTCGCAGTGGTGGACAAGTTGCCGCCGGAGTCGACGGTCTTGGCATACAGGGTGTGCCAGCCATCGCCGGGGTTGACCGTCACGGTGAGCGGGTCACCGCCGTTCCCGTCGGTGGCGTCATCAATCCGCGTGGGGGTGTTGGGGTCGTTCAGCCCCCAGTAGTAGCCCTGCCCATCGGTGGAGCTTGTATCGAAGGTGCACTGGGCGCCGCCGGTCGCCTTGGCCGTCCACGTGTCCTTTGCGTACGGGGAACAGCTGATGCTCGGCGCCGCTGGCTTGCCCGTGTTCAGGACGAAGGCGGTGTAGCCGTTCCATGAGCCGTACAGGGATCCGTCGTAGCCGCGGACTCGGTACCGCAGGTGCGTGCCGGCTGGGAAGGCGTTCGCTGAAGGGATCGTCAGCGACGCCGTCGAGCCGGAGGCCACGCTGCTGGTGGTACCGGTGTAGGTGTAGGTGGTGTCGTTATAGGCGGGGTCCGGTGTGATCTCGAACTGGGCCTTGACCGTCCCGCCGTCCGCGTCGCTGATCTTGGCCGACAGCTGCGGGGTGAGCGTGGTGACGTAACGCTTGCCGTTGTAGGCATTCAAGACGCTCGGGGATATCGCGGGCGATGTGGGCAAGGCCGGGTAGGAGTTGTAGGTCACCGTCAGCGACGGCTCGTCGTCGGGGTCGTGTGAGCCGTCGACGTAGTTGGCCGAGCGGTACCGCCTCCAGGTGAGCGTGTCGGTCTCGTTGACCGCCGCCAGGCGGATGCCGTGGTTGGCCTGGCCGTCCGCCCAGTCCTGCACGATCGTGTCCACGTCCCACGAGACATGGCCGGCGGGGCAGGAGGAGTTGTATCCCTTGGCCGCGGTCGACGTCACAGCCCCTGTGGCGGTCGTCGATGGCTGCGCGGACCATGAGATCGCGGCCGGATCCCAGGCGGAGGTGATCCGCCGCACCTGCACACCCGAGCCGGAGGCCGAGCAGGTGGATGAGTAGTACGAGTACAGGCGCAGATCGGTATCAACGATCTTCTTGCCACTGTACTCCGTGACATCGAACTTCAGGTAGGAGCGAGCCTTCTGCACACCGTCGTAAGTGCCGGCTTTCAGCTCTGTCGACCCGCGCTGGCTGGTCGGGTAGTCCGAATCCTGGATCCACGTGTCCGTGGTCGGCCCGGCCAATGTGTTGGTCGGGTCAATGACTACGGGATAGGTGACATCCGGGTCGGAGAGGAACTCAGCACTGGGCTTGAGCACCAGCACCTGGCCACCGTCCGCAGCGTTATCGACCACAGCGTTGACAATTTCGGCGTGCTCGGGATCCTGGGACTTCGCCTCCTCGGAGGCATCCCACATCAGTGGCGGCGGAGCAGCGGCGACCTGCTTGCCTTTGGAGTCATCCCAGCGCAGGCGCTCATCCGCAGTCTCCTTGAGGGTCAGGCCCTCAGCCATGATCGGCAGGCGGAACTCCACCGGGCCGTCCGGCCTCTGGTGCAGGATCACCGAGTGTGAGAAGCCCTCCGGGAGCGCGGTGACCACCACATCTCCGCCGGGGACCGCGCCCGGGTAGGTGGCGGTGTTGCCCTTCAACACCGGGGCGGGCAGGGTGCCGTCCCAGGCCACGCCCAGAGTCTTCTCCCCGCGGGTGACCTGCGCCAAGGGCGTCTTGCTACCACCGGCAGAGAAGGCGATATCGGCGGCGGCTGCCTTCGGCACCACCTTTCCGTCCACCTCGGCCAGCGTGACATCCACCGGCTGCCACTTGTCGTGTGAGTCCTTCACCCGGATCGGCCCGGTGAACGACTCCACACTCACCGTCCCATCCGGGTTCACCCAGCTCGTGGTGTCCTCCGTCCGCGCGTCCAGGATCTCGATGCGCCGGTCCTGCACCCGCGCCATCACCCGCGCCGAGGCCTCATCCGGGGACTGCGCCGGGCCGGAAGGCGTCGACGACTCCGCGGCTTGGGTGGATCCGGACGGCACGGCCGCCGCCCGTCCCGTGGACAGGGCCGTGGTTTGGGTGGATCGGGACGGCAAGGCCAGTGCCTGTCCGGTGGTCATGGCCGTCACTGCTGCCTCTGCCGTCAGCAGCATGGCCAACGCAGTGGCTGTACGCCGCAGGTGACGCCTACGAAAGGCGCGACTGCGTCTGGGACGCCCCCCGAAGGGAACTGCCCATCCCCGCTCACCTGAGGCGAGCAAGAATCTGCCCATTTCTGGAACTCCGTATCTCCTGATCAGCGTGATCAGGCGACCGGAACGTATCCAGAGAGAAAAGATCAAATAAGCCCCCAGAGAGTCGTATACAGGGCGAGCTAGATCCAACGACAGCCATGTGACTCTCATCACGATTACGCGAATCCGGGAACCAAAGCCGTGCGCGCTGGTACGCAGCAAGGATCAACTCCCGTTGCTGGTAAGCAATTTTGGTGCGCAGCGCATGGAAGATGCACGCGTGATCACCGCCGGGGGTCTTCGGGCCAGCCCCATGGGCAGGGGCGTCCGAGGTGTTCGCCGAGCGCTGGACACCGCTGATAGTGCGGAACCTGGCGCTGGCTGCGAGACGTTCAGCGACATCCTGCGCGGCGCGCCGGGCATGTCCCGCACGCTGCTCGCCGCCCGGCTGCGTGAGCTTCAACGGCACGGCCTGCTGAGCCGCGACCAGGGACCGGGACACTCCGTCCGCTACCGCCTGACCGAGGCCGGCACGGACCTGTGGCAGGTGTGCCTGGCGCTGGGCGCATGGGGCGTCCGCTGGCTGGAGCTGGCACCCGAGCACCTCGACCCGTATCCGGTGCTGTGGGCGATGTGCCGCTCCGCCGACCCCGCCGCGCTCCCCGACCACCGCGTGGTGGTGCGCCTGGACTTCCCGGTGCTCAGGCCCCCGAACCGGTTCTGGCTGCTGTACGAGCACGGCGGCGCCGAGGTGTGCGTGCACAGCCCAGGCGGGGACGAGGACCTGTCGTGGTCGCCGACCCGGCAGCGTTCACCCGATGGCACATGGGCTGGACGACCTGGGCCCAGGCGGTGCGGTCCGGCCACGTCGCTGTGACCGGCCCCCGCGACCTGGCCCGCGCCTTTCCCACCTGGAACCCGCACAGCCGCTTCGCAGATGTACGACCAGAACCCCGCGTGCTCGCAGCCGCGCTGGCCACCCGGCCAGTCCGCCGACCGGCCGACACCGCGGAGCCAAGACCGGCTCAAGCCGCTGATCGTCAGCAGAGGCACTGAGCTTGACTCTGTCGGGGATCTTGGAGTTGCCGAGGTCAGCTGCCCAGGGTTCGCCAGGACTTCGGCCGGGGTATCTCGCGCTGGTCGAGGTAGTTCTGGAAGGCGGTCGGCCGACGGGGCGTGGGTGCTTCCTCGGTCGGCGGCAGTCCGCTGAGGCGCTCGATGTTGACGGCGATGGCCGTCAGGACGTGCTGGATGTGGGCCTTTCCCTGTCCTCGGTAGCGGCAGCGTCGCATGCCGTGTCCGTGGGCGAACTCGTTGACCGTGCCCTCCACTCCGGAGCGGACCACGTAGCGGGTCTTCCACTCGGGCGTCTGCTGCTCGGTGCGGACGCGGAGTTGCAGGTCGCGGAGTTCTCGTGGGGGAAAGCCCACGGTGCGGGTGCTTTCACGGGAGGTGGTGCTCTGGGCGCGGGCCGGGCAGGGCTGGCACTGACTCTTGGTGAACCGGGCCACGATCAGCGGGGCCGCGGTGGGTGAAGAGGTCGGGTAGGGGCCGTGCCAGCCCTGGCTGACCTGGCCCTGGGGGCAGGTGACCTGCTGGCGGTCGTAGTCGATGTGGAAGTCGTCCCGGGCGAAGCCCTCGCCTCGGCGGTGTTGGCGGGTGGGGTTGCCCCGGAGTGGCCCGGAGACGGTGACCTGGTGTTCACGTGCGGCTTGTTCCAGGTGGGGCAGGGGGGTGTAGCCGGCGTCGACCAGGTGCTCGGCGGGCAGCAGGCCGCGATGCCGCAGGCGGGTGTGGATGCCGGGCAGGACCTGGCTGTCGTGGGTGGTGGCCGCGGTGGTGGCCACGTCAGTGATCACGTTGGGGCCGTCGTGAGCACAGGTCTCGGTCAGGTGAGCGGAGAACCCCTTCCAGCTGATGATGTGTCCGTGCCGTGCGTAGCGGGCCGAGGTGTCGTAGGGAGAGACGATCGTCCGGGACGAGGGCGGCAGCCCGGGCCCGCCTTCCGTTTCGGCGGTGCGCCAGCGCAGGTGTCCTGCGGCGTCACGGTGGTAGTTCTGCACCATGATCTGGCGCAGGGCCTGGATGCGAGGGCCGGACGTGCGGTCTGCTCCATGCCGGTAGGGGTGTTCCAGGAGCCGGACGGCGTCGTTTCCGGTGGCGAGGATCCTGGTCTTGGGCTTGGTGGGGTTCTTGCCCAGACGGACCGCTCGGCCGTAGCGGCGCCCCCAGCCCTCATCGACCAGGTCGTCCAGCAGGTGAGGAAAGGCACCGGCGACATCTTCCAGTGCGGCGCGTACCGCCTCGGTGATCAGCTCCAGGCGGGTCAGGTCACGCACCGCGGCCAGGACATGGGTGGAGTCGGTGCGCTGCGTGGTGCGCTCGCGCACCAGGCCGGCCTCCTTGAGGCGGGCCAGCGCGAGGTCGAGGAGGCGGTCAGCACGATCTCCCTCGGCGAGACGGTCGCGGAAGTCGGCCAGCACGCTGTGATGGAAGCCAGGGTCGTCCAGCTCCATGGCCATCGCGTACTTGAAGTCGATGCGGCAGCGGACCGCCTCGGCGGCCTGCCGGTCCGACAGGCCGAGCAGGAACTGCAGCACACAGACGGTGGCCAGTTGAGCAGGCGAGAGACCCGGACGCCCGTCCCGCGGGTACCAGTCGACGAAGTCCTCGTCGCACCACAGCCCATCCAGCCGGTCGCGCACGACACCGCAGAACGCGGGATGCGCCATCACCGCACGGATCTGATGAGTCATCACAACCCGGATAACTCGCATGACCACTCCGATGTCCCCGACCGTGACGAAGATCATCAATCGCGGAAGAGCCCGCAAATCCAGGTGTCCCTCTCCAGGCCGCCCCGGTAGCGTGCGCCGGCATGACATCGGAACTGGAACGCCCCCCGCTCCAAGCGGACGAACGCACCGCGCTCATCGGCTGGCTGGACCTGCAGCGGCAGATCCTGCGCTGGAAATGTGAGGGACTGAGCGACGAGGACGCGCACCGCTCGGTCATCCCGACCTCACCAGCCATGACGATGGCCGGCCTCATCTCCCATATGCGCTGGACCGAGCACACGTGGCTGGAGGTGGTGTTCCTCGGCGGCGACAAGAAGCAGAACCCGGCGTTCGACGAGTCGAGCGAGGACGCCGACTGGCACACCGACGGCCGCCCCCTCACCGAGCTCCTGGTGGAATACGAGGCTCAGTGCGCCCGCAGCA
The DNA here is from genome assembly GCF_042888505.1 of Streptomyces sp. NPDC002870. Classification (NCBI taxonomy): domain Bacteria; kingdom Bacillati; phylum Actinomycetota; class Actinomycetes; order Kitasatosporales; family Streptomycetaceae; genus Streptomyces; species Streptomyces sp. NPDC002870. The sequence goes on along the minus strand of NZ_JBIAPW010000018.1, from coordinate 124,606 downwards.
ATGAGATCGTCGCCGCGGCCTCCCTGGACGACGTCGGCCGGCACCCCGACTTCCGCTCCGGCAGCGCCAACCTCCGCTGGATGCTGATCCACCTCGTCGAGGAGACGGGGCGGCACGCGGGGCACGCGGACATCGTCCGGGAGTTGCTCGACGGCGCGAAGGGCTATTACTAGCGCGGCTCCCGCGTAGCGGGCCCCTTGTCTCAGGAGCCAGGCCAACACGCCTCACGACCAATCGCGGGAGAGCCCGTAAGCGAACTCCGCCCGCGCTCTCCTGGAGCGGCCGATAGAGACCGACTCCGCGACTTCACCACGAACCCACGGGTCCACCCTCCTAACATCGGGCATCGGACCCTCGGGTTCCCGCTGAAGTACCTTCAGTTTTCGCGAACTCGCGGGGGTCCAGGGGGTGTAGGTAAGAACAGTGGCACCGATCCTGCTGGCTTATTGTGCGGTGGCCTCGACGGTGTCCTCCGACTCGCGGTTCAGCTTCGACTTGAGGTCGTTGAACCTCTTCTTGACATGCGGCGTGGCCTTCGCGGCAACGATGCCCGCCGCGCCTACGGCTGCGACCACCTTGATCACGTTCTCAAGACGCGCTGCTGAAACTCGGCGTCCCGGCCGAGAAGGGCCGCACCTCGGCCATCCGCCAGCTCGTCCTCCAGGCCCCGGCGCCCGTCATCGCCCAAGCGCTGGGCTACCACGACAAGAGCACCACTCGCATCGCCACTGAGGCCGGAGCCCCCTGGAAGAACTACACCCGGCGACCACACGCGATGACCGGCCCCTTGAACTACGCGCCGGGCGAAAGATCACACCGCTCGGCTGTCTTCACCCCACAGTGGTGACCATGCCGAACCGAGTAGCCGTTCTGTCCGACATTCACGGAGTCCTGCCGGCCCTGGAGGCAGTGCTCGCCGAACCAGACGTCAGCACCGCCGATCACATCGTGCTCACCGGTGACATCACCGCCGGCCCGCAACCGGCCCAGGTTCTCGACCTGCTGACCAGCCTCGGCGACCGCGTCATCTGGATCAGCGGCAATGCCGATCGGGAACTCCTTGAATACCGCCGCGGGCAACGCGACACGATCCCCGACCCAATCGCCCCCTGGGCAGCCGCACAGCTCCGCGAGGACCATCTCGACCTTCTCGGCTCGCTTCCACGATCACTCTCCCTGTCCGTGGATGGGCTGGGAAAGGTGCTGTTCTGCCATGCCACCCCTCGCGATGACGAGGAGGTCGTCCTGGTCGACTCCCGCCTCGACCGCTGGAAGGAAGTCTTCGACGGACTCGATACCGACATCCGCACCGTGGTCTGCGGCCACACCCACATGCCGTTCGTCCGCCTCGCCCACGGCCGACTCGTGATCAACCCCGGCAGCATCGGCATGCCCTACGGACGAACCGGAGCACACTGGGCCCTCCTGGGCCCAGGCGTCGAACTCCGCACCACGCACTTCGACATCCAGGCCGCAGCCACCCAACTCGGCCAGGACTCGTCCTACCCCGACATCACCGAGTGGGCCGACTACTTCCTGAACGCTCGCGCGACCGACACCGACGCTCTCGCAGCCTTCGCTCCACGGGACGGACGCGACCACAGGCCGTGACGCTCGCTCCCCATCCACGACAGCGGGCAGCCGAACACCGACTACACGATCAACGACGCCTACCAATCTCAGACCCCAATTCGGTCACGCGGCGAGGGAGAGGTCGAGTCGGGCCAGGTGGCTGACGCGGGTGCGGTCGAGCGGGTGGCCGTTCCACCAGGCATCGAGGCGAATGAGGTTGAGTGCAACGGCGGAGAAGACGTGCTCCAGGTGGGTCTTCTGGAGACCGAGGTAGCGGGCACGTCTCATCCCGGTGACCGCGACGGCCTGGTGGATGGTTCCCTCGATGCCCGCGCGGGTTCCGTACTTGGCTCGCCACTGCTCGTCACCCTGCTGGAGGCGGGCATGGTCGAGGACTTCTTGAACCTCGCGGGGTTGCAGGGAGAAGGTCCGGCCGCCGGTCTTCGAGCTGGTGCACTGGTCGCGCACCGGGCAGGGGCGGCATGTCTCCTTGTCGAACTTGATGACGATGGCCTTGGTGCCGCGCAGGGTGGCGGGGCTCCACCAGGTGCTGGTGTCCCCGCGTGGGCAGGTGGCCTGCCGCTTGTCCCAGTCGATGGTGAACGCCGTGCGGTCGAACCCGGCGCCGGCACGCGCCTGGGGCGAGCTGTTCATCAGGACCGGGGTGACCAGGGTGACCCCGAAGTTCTTCTTCATGCCCACGATCAACTCGGCGGAGGCGTAACCGGAGTCGAGGAAGTGCTGGGCCGGCAGGAGATCGCGGGCGGCGAGCATGTGATGGACCGGTTCGGTCATTTCCGCATCGGTCACTGTGGCGTCGGTGGTCGCGATGCCGGTGATCAAGCGCGGCGGCGGTCCGTCGGCTCCGGGGATCAGCGCCTGGCCGTCGGCAGCCGGGTCCTGGTCATCGGCATCGTCGCAGGATTCGCTGATGTGGATCTTGTAGCCGGTCCACCAGGAGCCCTGCTTGAGGCCGTAGCGCGCGTCGGTGTCGTACGGGGAGGCCAGCCGCAGTCTGCCGGGCGGGAGGTCTTTGCTCTCCCGCCGCTTCACCTCTGCCCCGGCCTCGGTCACGGTGCGGTGGTAGTTCTGCACCCACATCGTCCGCAGGACGTGCACCGCTGGGAGTTCGCGCAGCCAGGCCGGAGCATCAGGGGCATGCACCGCCTCCAGCAGCGCGAACCCGTCCCGGCCGTAGACCAGAGCCATCTCCTCCCGCTTGCTCGTAGAAGCCGGCGGATGCCAGGAGTGAGTCCGCGGACCGTAGCATTCGGCCCATTCCCGAACGGGCACCGCCTGAGTCAGCCAGTCCGGGGCCGAACAGGCCAGCGCCTCCAGCGTGGCCCGCAGTGTTTCCCCGGCCAGCTCCAGCCTGTTCAGGTCGCGTACCGCCGCCAGCACGCGGGTGGAGTCGGTGCGCTGCTTGCCTCCGGCCTTCACCAGGCCCCGGTCCTTGAGGGCGGTCAGCAGCAGGTCGAGCACCTTCTCCTCCATCCCGTGCCCGACCAACCGCGTGCGGAACTCGGACAGCACCGAGGCGTCGAACCCGGGATCATCCAGCTCCAGGCCAAGCGCGTATTTCAGGTCCATGCCGTACCGCACCCGATGCGCTGCCGCCCGATCGGTGAGGTTCTCGGCGAACTGCAACACCGTCACCAGCGCCAGCTGGCCCGGTGACCAGCCCGGTCGCCCTCTGGCTCCGAACGCCTCGGCGAACTCGGCGTCCGCGAACAGCTCGCCCAGCTCGTCACGGACCCGCATCGCCAACGGATACGGGCCCCGTGCCGCCACAGCCCGCGCCACCTGCGCGGTCAGCTCAGGCACCTTCGGCCATGGCCTCGGCCGCATCGACATTCCACACCCCACCCGCGACCGGGAACGCCAAGACGGCCGCTGCTGTCCCGACCAACGAGCCGCCAGCACTGCCGGGCACGGAATAAGCCAGCAGGATCGTCACCAGTCGCAAACGATGCTGACCTTCTGGAGTATCCCTTGCAGAGTCAACGGTGGGCACGAGGAGCGCGACGCCGGGCCGTGCCGCTCAGCAGCGGGCTGGTCGGACGTCAGCCGACGTGGTCGGCCTCGTCGTGGCAGCCTTGGTGGCGGAGGACGCTGGCGAGGATTTCGCGGCTGCTGGCGGTCTCGGGGTGGTCCGGGCCGAGGATGCGGGTGCGGCCTTCCAGGGCGGTGCGGGCCTCGGCTTCGGCCTCCTCGTACCGCTCGAGCCTGCGCAGCAGAACGGCGAGGTTGTTATGGCTGTGCAGGACACTGGGGTGTTCAGGACCCATGAGCCGTGTCTGGACGTCGAGTGCGGCGCGCATCTCGGTCTGCGCCTCTTGGAGTCTGCCGAGGCCTCCGAGCTCGCTGGCGAGCAGATTGCGGGCGACGGTGGTTCTGAGGTGGTCGGGACCCAGGGCACGGGCCAAGCCCTCGAGTGCGACACGCAGTTCGGCTTCGGCCTCTTCGTACCGGCCCAGGAATTGGAGGGTCGCGCCGAGTCCGTATCGGCTGCCCAGGGTGTCCGGGTGGTCGGCCCCTTGAACCCGGGTGCGGGCCTGGAGCACGTCGGTGTATGTGGCCTGCGACTCCTCGAACCGGCCCTGCTCGCGCAGCGTGGCCGCCAGGAGGCTGCGGGTGGTCAAGACACGGACGTCGTCTGGGCCCAGGACCCGGGGGAGTGTCTCCAGCGTGGCGCGCGCCTCGGCCTCGGCCTGTGCGTAGTCGCCGCGGCCGTACAGCGCACCGGCCAGGATCGCGCGGCTGTGCAGGGAGTCGGGGTGCTCGGGTCCCAGCGTCCGGGTGCGCAACTCCAGGACGGCGCGAGCCTCGGCTTCGGCCTCTTCGAAGCGGCCGAGTTCGCCGAGCATGACTACGCGGTTGCTGCGGTCGGTCAGCGTTTCGGGGTGCTCGGGGCCCAGGTCGGCGATGTGCATCTCGCGTGCGCGCTCAAATGACTGCGTGGCGAGCTCGTAAAGGCCGTAGCCGTAGGCGATGGTGCCGATCTGGCCGGCCTCGGTGGCGTCGCCTACGGTGAGCGCACTGGCGAGGGTCTGCTCGGGAACACGACTGTCCGGCGTCATGTCTTGCTGCGTGGCGTCGACCAGATAGTCGAAGACCTCCACGGCCCGCGGTTCGCCGTCCGGGATGGTGCTCGGCCTGATGAGCGCGGTCGTGGCGCGGCGCGGACGGGTTGCCCAGGCCCAGGCTTCCTCGAGGGGCTCGAGTTCGAGCCCCTCGCCGCCGTGACGCGCCAGATAGCCCTCGTGCAGGGACTCCAGCAGGGTGCGCGGCAGGGGCCGGGTCAGCCCGGCGCGGCGGCAGTCGACCGCGGCCGCGATCAGGGCCGCCGCGCGTGGGTGGCCGGCTTCCCAGGCGTTCTCCCAGTCGTTGAGCAGCTCGGGACCCGCGGCCAGGTATTCGGCGAGACCGTACTCATCGGCATGGTCGAGCGCATCGGCGATCCGCTGGTCCCACGCGCGGGTCTGGGCCCGCTCGCGCTCCGCGGACGTCAGAGGGCGCCTGAGCCGCAGCTGGGTGGCCTGCTCCAGTACCTGCCGGGCTTCCGCCGCGTCCGCGGCCTCGGGGTGCGCACTGTCGGTGTAGCGGGCCATCTCGGCCGAGCGGATCGTGGCGAGCACGACCCGATGGTGGCCCTCCCCGCCGATCAGCCGGGCGACATTGGTCAAGGTCAGACCGTCGGAGCCGAGAAAGCGCTCGGCGTTGTCCAGCCACAGCACGCAGCGGGGCAGCTGAGCGGCCCGCTCGATGGCGTCGGGCAGCACCGACCTGCCGCCCGGGGCGATGAGGGTGTGATCGGCGAGCGCGGCCCGCATCGCCTCGTACGCGGCCCGGGTCTTTCCGGCCGTCGACTCCCCGACCAGCAGGACGAAACCGCTGGCGGCCAGCAGCTCGACCAGCCGGTCGTGGATGTCCCGCGGCACATAGGGCGGGACGCGGTCACTGCCGCCAGGCGCATCCGCGGGACCGGCCGCGGCGCCCTGGGGATCCGCGTGCCGCGCGGTGTGCACGCCCAGCTCCGCCGGGTTCGTGATCTCCCGGACCTTGCGCAACACGGAGTCCCTGGCCAGCGCGAGACCACTTTCCTCGCCCCGCTCCCGCGCCCGCCGGTAGCTGTCCGCGAAGGCCGGCGCGAACACCCCACCGACCGCGGCCACCACGACGCCAGAGCCCAGCAGCCACCACAGCCGAACCCCAACCGCAGCGAGCACCGCGGGCACCGCGACCGCCACGGCAGCGGCGACCGCGGCCGCCACCAGACGCGGCGCTGTCCAGGCACGGCTCCACAACGTCATAACGCACCCCCGCCCGTATTGTCCAGCCGACCCGAACCAAGTGAGCAGTCTTCGCCGTCTATTTCTTCACCGGATGCATGCCGGGTACGCCCCTCGGGGCCACCCATAGCGGGGCGAAGGATCCTCACCACACCCCACGCCTGCACAGACCCGGTCACCACCGTTTGCGGCTGGTGACCGGGTCTGTGCCGGTATCCCAAGATGCACTGGACGCCGCGGAGCAGCCGGCACCCGACTGTGCAACTGTGCGGGGCTACGCAGGAACTGGACCCGGTTCCGCGTGGGTTCTTCGACTCTGACTGACGGAGCGGGGAGCGACTCGTCAGTCGGCACGGTGGGCGCGGGCCGTCCGCACCACGGCGCCGTTCTGGGGCGGGAGGGGACTGCGCTGGCACCCTGCGGTCAGCCGGGCTGCTCTGACGAGGTGGGCGTGCTGTTCCAGGGCCTGGTTGTGAAGGCAGACGGGGCAGGTGGCTCCGGATTTGACTCCGGACAGCTTGAAGCGGCTGAGCTGCTTGCACTTGCGGCATTCGGCTGCCCACGGGACGTGCTGCCCTGGGAATGGGTCAAGCGGGACGAGATCGGCCTTCAGCATCGCGGTCACCGCCTCCCTCGGGGTGACCTTGCGGCGGGATTGCGCCACCCCCGGCGCCGGAGTGCGCCTGGGTGCCGCCGTTTCCTGTCGCCGGGCCCGACGCCACGCCTCAGCCCAGGAGCGGAAGGTCTCCGTGGGAACTTCGCAGGCGATCAGGTAGGCATACATCTGCAGCACGGAGGACGTCGGCTGCTTCCGTTCCCGAATGCGCCAGGCGGACATCCGGGAGAGCGGAGCGAATTCCTTGGCCCGGGGCTCGGCCCTCTCCTCCATCTGCCGGAGCGAGGGTTCGCCGTTTTCCTCCCAGACCCGCCTCAGGGCAGCCGCCAGATCAGCAGGCGTGCGCACGAGGCTCAGGCGTGGGGCCACTGTCAGTCGGGTGCCACGCCCCGAGCGGCCTGCCTCTTTCCAGATGATCTCAATGGCGTCCATGTCCGTGCCACAAGCTGCAGCCATGTCCCGGGTCAACGGCCACGACGGCCTTGCCTGGCCGGCTTCTGCCCGCTGAATCGTCGTGACTCGGCCGATCCTTTCCGCGAGCGCCTCGCGGGACAGGCCGCGCCGGTTTCGACCACGGCGCAGCTCGTGGGCGAGCTTGCCTATGCCGTGGTCGGTGTCGTCGATCGGCGTCATCGGACGCCCCCGTCGATGCGACATGGTTCTGAGTCACGCCTGACCGGGGGACAGCAGCGCCCGCCCGGCGCTGCGGAGCGCGGTGCTGCGCGGCGCACCCGCCGGTACGAGCCGGAGGACGACTACGGCGAGAAGGCCGGCGCTGGCAAGTACGGCCGCCAGCTCGGGCAGCGGGGTGCCGCGGAGGGCCATGACGACTGCCATCACGATGATCACGATGATGACGGCGCTCTCGCCGAAGCCGAGACGAGGCCGTGCGCCGGCGGCGCAGGCGGCGCAGGTGGCGACAGACCGCTGGACTGACATGGGTTCTCCCTGAACTCTTAACCGGCGCGTCGTGCAGCCGGATAGGTACGAAACTGGCTCCAACCAGATGCCGCGGGCGGTTGGCTCCGCCGTGCTGCGGTGGACAGAATCGTGCCAGTGATCGGAGAGCTCTCACGCCGTCTACCGGTACTTAATTCGTATCTGTCACGCCGGTTCGTGAGGGGCGAACTTGGCAACCATGCCGATCCGTTGGCCATAGCTGAGCGTTTGCGTGATGACCGGGAACGGCGTGAACAGGCACAAAGCCGAACGGTGCAAATGGAACGCCCCCTTCCAGGGAGTGCCTTTCGCATATTCACTCATTCTTGGCACACTTCGCTTGCTGTTGCCGTGCGTGTGCTGCGACCATCCGGCCAGAGCCCGCTTTTGCGGGCGCGGCCCTGACTGCTACTGGCTCCAACCACAGCTAACCACGGGTCTCTTGTGCGGGCGTGTTGGCTCACGCCCCCGCTGTCGAAGAGCCGAAACCCCCAGGGTTCCGGCTCTTCGCATGTGCGGCGCCGGGACGAAGCTCGCCGTCGATGTCGTCCACGCCGGTGCTATTCGATCCGCCCCCAGGTGGGGCTCCCCCACGATGCCGTCGTACTGACCTGCTGCTCAGCCGTCGCCGAAGCCATCTCCAACGAGCCTCACGGGCACGGCCGTTTGCCCGCCCCACGTGGGCGTCCCCGCCTCGATGCGGGCCGCGAAGGTCAGGGCGGGCCCGATGTCGGCGGGGTCGACGCGGACGACGGGCACCTCACGCTCGTTCACCGCGGCGTCTTCCAGCGCGGTGACGACCAGGACGGTGGAGGCCACGGCCGGGCCTACCGTCCCCCGTGACCACGGGAACGACCAGCTGAGCGGGGATGGAGCGGGAGGCGACGTCGACTCACAAACCCGGCCCGCAATGGCGGGAGCGGCTGGCTGTGCTGTCGCCCTGCTCCGGCCAAGAGAATGGGGCGATAGCGGCGGTCGGCGGAACGGCGCAGTAGGGGGCCAGGAGGTCGGCGGCAAGGTCGGCTCCCAGGTCATGTATCAGGTGGCGGAGTGGAGATCGTCACCCGCATGTCGCACCAGATGAACGTTCCCTACTCCCCTGCCGCCCGCCTTCCCACGACCCGCGGGTCATCGCCGCCCTGCACGAGGTTGTGGCGCCCGGCCTCTTCCAGCGCGGTGACTTGTGGCGGGCTGGACCGGCCGCCGCTACGAGGTGCGCGGACGCGGGATCGAGCGGCAGCCGCTGTGGAGGATCAACCAGCTGCAGGAGAGGGCCGACGAGTGGGTGGCGCTGGACTATCAGCAGCTGCCCCACACGGGCTGCGCAGCCCGTTCCTTCCGGGGCAGGTCCTGTCACCGAACGAGATGTATGCGGCGCTGGTCGCCACGTCCGGGTACCGGCCCCGGCCGCTCGCCCCGGAGGACAGCCGTCATCTCCTCGTGCCGGCCTGGGTCACCGTCACCGATCAGGGCTTCGACCTCGAAAACCGCACCTACCAGAACCGGGATGGCCGACTGCGGTACCTGGCGGTACCTGGCGGGGCAGCCGTCGGGTCTGGCGGCCCGGAACGGGCGGTGGGAGGCCCGTTACGACCCCTACCGTCCCGAGGTCGCCTGGCTGTACGACCACCGCGGCGAAGGCAGCTGGATCCAGGCGGACTTCATCCACCGCCATCTGCTCACCAACCCCTGGACGCAGTACCTGTGGGAAGACATCACCGCCCAGATCGCCGCCGACAGCAATGATCGCAAGGCCCACCAGATCGCGATCGCGCTCGCCGTGCAGGAACGCCGCCGCCGCACCCGCACCGTCCCGCCAGCCGCCCGCAAAGGGCCGCTCATCCCCTTCCAGGGCGCGCCGCTGAACGTGGAAGAGAGCACGGCGGACGCCTACGCGGACATCGGGCCGGTCGAACTGGACGCCCTCACCGCCTATCCCCCACTCCCCGTGCCCGGCCGCGAAGTAGACCACCCGCCCTCCGGGCCGGTGCTGGCGGGCGCCGAGGCTCTCGGCGCTCGGCAATCGCCACGGAGGCCACGACCAGCGCGGCCACCGCCAGACTGGTGGCAAGTACCGGAACGCTGGTGAAGGTGAGGGCGAGGACCACCACCGCGGTGCCCGGCACCAGCAGCGCGTGCAGGGCGAAGGCGTGCTGGGGGCGAATGTGCAGCAGGTAAACGACGAGCAGGAAGACCGCCACCGGAATCGTGACCGACGCGCCCGCGGCGGCGCCCGAGATCTGTGTGTGGTGCGTGGCGTGGTCGACGTTGACCGCTAGTCCCGCGCCGATCGCGGCTGCCGAGCCGAAGAGCAGGTAGTGGCCGTAACCCCAGACGAAGGCGGCCCGGCTGGAGTTCAGGAAGCGTTCGGCGGGCTTGGCGAAGTACAGCCACCACAGTGACAGCACGATCAGCAGACCGCCCGCCGCCACGGTGTAGAGATCTCCGGTCGCCTCGCCAGCGCCGACGGCGTGCTGCACGGCCGTGGTGGCCGCCAGCACCGACTCGCCCAGGACGATCAGCGTGAACAGCCCGTACCGCTCGGCGATGTGATGCGGATGCCAGGCCGTCCGCGCGGCGCTCTCGGCCCAGATCGGGACGGCGAGGTCGAACAGCGCCAGCAGCGCGAAGAGCGGCATCCGTGAGCCGACCGGCATGAACAGCCAGCCGATCCAAGCGCTCTGGATCACGACGATACCGACCACGTAGCGCATGGCCGTCGCCCGGCCTTCCGGGTGGGCCCGGGCGGCCCGAAGCCACTGCGACAGCAGGCTCAGGCGCATGACGGTGTAGCCGACGACCGGAAGGACGAAGTCATGTTGGGTGAAAGCCCGCGGTACACCGGAGGCAAGGACGAGGACCCCGGCGATCTGCACGAAGGTCGACAGCCGGTACGGCACGTCGTCGACGTCGTACGCCGACGCGAACCAAGTGAAGCCCATCCAAGCCCACCAGATGGCGAAGAACACGGCGAGATAGCTGAGGACTCCGGTCGCGGCATGGTTCTCGCTCACGGCATGATGGAGCTGCGCCGCGACCTGCGCGACGGCGACGACGAAGCACAGGTCGAAGAGCAGCTCAAGCGGGGTCGCTCCCCGATGCGGCTCGGCAGGATCGCGCGCCGTCATTGCCTGCAGCCACGGTCTGAACAGCTGGGCTCGGTCGCTCATGCTTCATTCTGCGTGAGGCGGTGGAGGGCGACACTCAGCTTGTTCCTCAACCTCTCGCCCCTTTCCGGCGCTACGTGATCAGAGCTTGAGCTGTCCGTATGTACCGTCGTGGAAGGTGAAGACGGTCGGTTCGGCTTCGCACTCTACGCGGAAGTATCCGTTCTCGTGAACATCAACTATTCGCGCGAGCGTGCGACCCTAATCCCGTGTCGAAACGACGTCGCTACTCGGGTTCTGGCTCAGCTTGGCGCGGCGTGGGAAGTTGACCGACAACGAGCAGCGGGCTCGTTCGCGGCGCTGGGCGGCCAGACGTCGGAGTGTCGGGCGTTCTGGCTGCGCCAGCGCAGGTAGCGGTGCAACTCCCGTGTCTGGACGGCGTGGTTGGGGTGATTCGAGTTGGCGAGGGTGAACTGCCGCAGTAGCCTCGGTCGGGTTCGCCCACGAGGCGTTGGCCGGCGTGAAGCACAGCTCGACCTTGTTCATCGCCGCCCGGCGGCGGATCTGCCAGTTCTTATGCGCGGAGACGTCCAGGATCACGTTGACCGGGGTGCCGTCCGGGCGGGCCGCGCGGTAGCCATCCGCGCCTGCGGCGTCATCCGGATGCTGTCCTGCGATGGCCGCCCGAGAGGTGTTTCCTGATGTAGGTGTTTGTCTACGGGAGCTTCGCGCGGGGGATCAGTGGGGGCTCGGTTCCTGCCGCGCGGGCTCATGTTGTGCGCTGGCGCTGGCGGTTCTGGGTGCGATGAACAGTGTGGCCGCGAGCGCGAGGACCAGCATCCCGGCGCAGACGTAGCTGGAGACTTCGAGCGCCTTGGCCATGGCCTCGCGTGCGGCGTCCGCGGCCGCTGCCATCTGTGGGGCGTTGGAGAGTTGGCGATTGGTCCGCCTCGGTCCAGAACGGGTGACCGGCCAGTCGGCACGACAGCTGGATAGCTGATCGCGGCAAAGGCCAGCGGCGGCGAGCTGGCCGAGGCGCCAGCGGCGGCGTTGCCGGCGGTGGATCTGATGGCCGCCCTGGAGTCGAGCGTACGAGCGGCGCGCGCCGAGCGTGACCGGGGATGACCAGCGCAGACGGCGGCTCAGCCATTGGCGCAAGCACTTGATCTTGGTCGTCTAGCACAGGTGATCGGCCTCGCTCCCGCCCTCCATCGCTGTCGAGGTCGATTACCTCACCGTCGAACACGCGAAAATCTATATTGGCCGGAGTAGACATTGGGCGGTGGCGTGGTTATGGTTTCCGTCGTAGCCCAGAGAGACCGCAGGGCCTGGCAGATACGAACTGCCGGGCAGCAGTACCCGCAGTTGCAGTTCGCAGGACGGTGCGGTGGTGGAGTTCCGAAGCCAGGGTTGTTGCAGGACGGCGACGGAACTGACGACCGGACCGGGTGGCCCGCAGTGATCAGGGGCCGCCGTGAGCAGGACCGCAGTTAATGCAGTGGCAGTACCCGCAAGTGCAGTTCGCAGTACCCAGCAGTGAAGTCAGTGAGCAGCACCTCGGTGAAGGCGTCGGCTGCGGACGCGCGCACCGGGAGGTTCGGCAGTGGGGTTCTAAGCCAGAGCAGACGCAGGATGGGCGACGGGGCTGGCTGCCGAAGAGTGGCGCTGTCGCAGGCCACTGAGCAGTTCGCATCACCAGCAGTACGCAGTAGAGCAGTACCAGCAGTACGCAGTCCCCCGCTTGGTAAGCAGTTGATCACCGAGGGAAGAACGGAGGAGCCAAGCGCCATCCCAGGATCGCCCGGGCGGAAGTCATGAGCCCGGGTACCGCAGGACATCGATAGTGAGGTGGTCTCCGGTCAAGCAACCGCGATCCCCGCACCCCCGACAGCATCTCGGTCGGGTCTGCGGACACAGAAGGCCGGCGCAGTACCAGGGCCGGCAGGTGGTGTAGCAGTTCCTTCGGGGCCCTGGTGCCAGTACGGCACCAGGGCCCCTCCACGCGTTCCACAGAGAGGTGCAATGACAGCAGACGACTCGTACAGCCGTCTCGACGACGACGACTACCCCGCCTACACCATGGGCCGGGCCGCCGCGATGCTCGGCACCACCCAAGGCTTCCTCCGCGCCATCGGCGAAGCCCGCCTCATCACCCCGCTCCGCTCCGAGGGCGGACACCGCCGCTACTCCCGCTACCAGCTGCGCATCGCGGCCCGTGCCCGGGAACTCGTCGACCAGGGCACCCCCATCGAGGCCGCCTGCCGTATCGTCATCCTCGAAGACCAGCTCGAAGAAGCCCAGCGCATCAACGCCGAACACCGCCGCACCACCGAATCAGCGAACCCAACGGCCGCGGCCTGAGACGGCGGAGACCTGCAACTCCCCCAGGAGCTTCGCGGCTGCCGCCCACGTACTGCCCGGGACGCAAAGCGTTCCGGGCAACTTCGTCTTCTACGGTCCCGGGGCCGAGAGTGACCAACGCACGGAGAGTCACTCTCAAAATGGTCGCTTGTGAGAGCCGTCGGTCCTGGTCAGCGATATGGCGGCTTGCCCAGGTCAGTTCTCGCATAACCACACTCACAACCACCAAGTTCTAGCGCCATCCGCTGCCCCGTTGGTCCCCGAGGCCTTACACGGACGCGGATGGCAGGTACGCGAGCTTCTCGGCAGCGTCCAGAAACCGATGGCGGGCTCAAGAGGTCAGCGCATCACCGCTGTTCAGGAGGTCAGCGTAGACCTCTGCCGGGGTGCGGTAGCCGTGGGTTTTGCGCGGACGGTGGTTGAGCTCGTGGGCGATCGTGTCCAGGTCGGCCTGGCTGAACGTGCGGAGGTCTGCGCCCTTGGGGAGGTACTGCCTCAGCAGCCGGTTGGTGTTCTCGTTGGTGCCGCGCTGCCACGGGCTGCCTGGTTTGCAGAGATAGATCGGCATACCGGTCTCGGTGGTGATGGCCTGGTGTTCGGCCATCTCGCGGCCTCGGTCCCAGGTAAGTGTCCGCCGCAGCTGGGGCGGGATACTCAAGAGACTGCGGGTGAGGTGCGGGGCGACTTGCGCGGCCTTGATGCCGTCTGGCAACGCGACGATGGCGGTGTAGCGGCTGGTGCGCTCGACGAGGGTGGCGACCGCCGAAGGGCGTGTTCCCATCACGAGGTCGCCTTCCCAGTGGCCGGGGACCTTGCGGTCCTCGACCTCGGCGGGGCGGGCACTGATGGACACCATGCCGCGGATGACGCCGCGCCCGGTGGGCCGGCGGGCGACCTTCGGGTGGCGCATGGGCCTCGCGGTCCGTAGCTGCTGGGTGAGGCTGCGGTCGATCGCCTGGCGGCGGCGCGGATCGTAGAGCGAGAGATAGATCGCTTCATGAGAGATCTGCATGGAGTCGTCGCCGGGGAACTGGCGTCGCAGCCAGCCCGCGATCTGCTCGGGCGACCAGCAGAGGGCGAGCTTTGCCTCCACCAACGCGCGCAGAGCGGGCCGTTGGGCGAGCTTGGCCTGCTTCGGCCGACACCCCCGCTCGTAGGCGGCTGCATCGGCGGATGCTGCGCGGTAGCGGTGCCTGCCGCCATTGCGGGCAATTTCGCGGGTGACGGTCGACGCCGATCTGCCCAGCCGCCGGGCCAACTGCCGGGCAGACTCACCGGCGGCGATGCCGCGGGATATCTCCTCGCGCTCGCTGCCGGTCAGATGCCGCTCTGACCTTTGCTGCGGTGCCAGGCGGACACCGCCACCCTGGTACAGGAACCGGCGGACATGGTGCATCGGTGCCCCGAGTGCCCGCCCCATCAAGCTGAACGACTGTCCTTCGCGCCAGCGTCTCCAGATCTCATCCTGCTGAGCCAGCGAAAACCCGTAGTCACGCACCTGTGCCTCCACGACCACATGATCATCCGTGGGTGGTGCGTTGATCACTTGAGGGTGCCAAGCCACGACGCATGAGTCGGCGCGTCACTGCTCATCGAGGGATGCCTGCCGGGCAAGGAACTCCTCGAACGCCGCCTTCTGCTTCGGATCCATGAAGCCTTGGCGGACATTGCGGGCCTTCTCCTGGAGCCACTGCGCCTCGTCGGGGTCCAGTAGCTCGGCGACCACCACGCCTTTGCGAGCAACCGCCGTGCGCCCTCCTACGCGACGACGAAAGAGCGTGAACGCGCCGAATTCCGCTGGGTGAGCCAGTTCCGGCTCCTCCGCCACAGCCCGGTTCTCTTCCCCAGCGCCACTCGTCGGGTAGGCGGTGGGGGCCCAATGCTCCCAGAGCGCCAGCGTGGTCGCGGGCACTAGCACCGCGCGTTCCGCCTCTTCACGCCCCTCCCACATGAACGTGACAGTGACGGGCTCGCCGACCGCCTCGGCCAACCCGAGCACCCTCTCCACCTCATCGTTGATCGGGTAACCCACCACTACATTGATCTGAATGCCCATGGCGCCTGAGGCTACTGGCCGCTTCCGACATGCCAGCCCAAAGCTCCTGCGCCTCGTCGACCACGGCGCACCAGGTGGACCGTCCGAAGCCGGTAATCTCACCGACTGAGCCCCTGTCCGAGGCAATGCTGCGACGGAGAGCAACCGCTCCGCTGAGTAGGCCCGGAGCGCGGTGCCGGGATTGCTCCCGGTCCGTTTCTCCGGGCCTCTCGCCGAACCCGCCGTGCGTCTCTCAACGCAACGGGCTCTCCACGGTTTCTGCCGTCAGACGGGGTTCGCAGGCTGCCATGGGTTGGAGATCGTGCTGGCCCGGTATCGGTAACGGCTGACCGTGACCGATGCGATGCGGAACAGCTCGACCCCGTCAGCCGCGATCGGAAGCCACCGCCCGTTGGGGGTGGTCAATCGGCGGCGGACGTCGCCCCAACTCCAGCGGTGACGTGCCCGCAGCATGCGGATAAGACGCCACCACACGAAGGCGTCGAGCCTGTCCATACCCGAGCGATCAACCGTCACGTCTTCGGCATGCTCTCCATGGCTCTTGTCGCATACCTGGGGAGCGTGGGGCTGGCCATGGTGCAGGCCTCCCAGACTCTGTCCCCCGGAGCCTGGGGCCACGAGCGCGCATGGTTTTACATCTCAGTGACAGCTGTCAGCATCATCGTCAGCACGAGCGTCATCAGCTTCTGCCTGTGGATTCAACGGCATTCAGCAACCGCCGCCGAACAGCAAGTGGCCGACATGTTCAGGCCCCGCTCCCCCGGGCCGCACACTGCCTGACCAAGACGGCACACAGGACGACGGCCCCGTGAAGACGCTCCCCGTACGCCTCGCCGGCATCTCCATCGACTAACGACCACCGTTCCCAGCCCCACTGTGCCTCCCCTACAAGAGCTCAACAACGTTGTGACTCGGGCAGACGAGGATCCTCCTACCGGACGTTCACACGCGCGGAGCTGGCGGGAAGCCGTCCGAGACGTCGGCAGGCCGTCCGAATGCCCAGATGCGGTCGAATTCGGTCTGAAAGTGTTGGTACCAGTGGCCGTCGCGGTCTGGCAGCACAGTGAACACGGCGTCTCCAGAAGCGGAGCTGTGGGAGTAGAGGTCGACGTGGATGCATCCGCTGGGCCGCTGCGGGTCCAGCAGCACGAGACCAAAGGCGGGGACAAACGGCAGAAAGCGTACGGCGATCCTTCCGTCTGTCCCCGGGGTCTCCATCAGCTCTCGAAGGAGGTCGATGGACGGGCGCAGCCGATTCTCGAATACGGTCGGCCTGTCGGAGATGGTGCTGCGACGAGCTGCCTCTGCGGGGGCAGAGGTGGTCGCGTCGATCAGCGCTACCTTGATAGTCGCTCCGGCGGCAGCGCGGCGCTGCAACTCGTCAACCAGGTTCCGCAAGGTCCGCGACAGCGTGACCCCGACGACTCTGATGTCCTGCGCGCCACGTACCTGTTCGATGAGATCAGGCTTGTCATGGGCCAGGAAGGCTTCCGCCGAGACTTCTCCTGCGATACGGGAGCGCACCTGCGCTGCCAGCTCTGATACCTGCCTGCGGCTGCCGAGCAGCCCGCCTGCGAGCAGGGCCAGCGTTGCGAGCGTGGCGGCGGCCAGCACCTTGCCGCTGGCTATATCGAGAGATCCGAGTACTGCCAAGGTCACGGAGAGCAGTGCCGTCGAGTAGATCTCCAGGTTCTCGCCCTGGGTGAGATCCTGGCGCACGCGCCGCAGGAAACGCATGCAGGCCATCGTGTGCGCCTGACGGAGAGCAGTCAATGTCCAGCAGGGGCTCGGATGCCCAAGGCCACACGGTAGCCGCCCGCGCGCCGACGCCGCTCAGTTCTCCTTCCCACGATCGGGACTGAGCCAATTTCAACGAGCCCCGTCAGTCAGGCCGTTGCCTTCTCAGGTTCCACAGACTCCGCGTTCGAGGCCTCGGGTGTGATGGCCGTGTAGTACACGGTGGCTCCCTGCTTGGCGCGTTCGACCTTGCCGCGGGCCACCAGCCGCTCGGTGGAGGTGCGCACGGCGTTGTCGCTGATCTTGCGGTCCGGGTGGGCCTTGGTGAGAGCCTTCGCGACCTCTGCGGCTGTGCGCGGCTCGGTCTGCCGGCTGAGGTGACCGTGGACGAGGTCGGTCAGGGCAGGCCCTTCCTCCCCGATGGTCGCCGCGGTCTTCCCCGCAACCTTCTTGCCGGCTGTCTTCGGAGCAGACTTCTTCCTGGTCGGCGTCGCCTTCCCAGCGGTCGTGTTCCCCGCTTTTTGGGTTCGCCGCGGTGAAGGGATCACAGGGGCCGGGGCCGCTCCGGTACCCAGGGTCGAGCGCATCCCCTGCAGCAGTTCATGGTCCTGCTGAAGTGTGGCCAGGGTCCTGCTGAAGTGTGGCCAGCTGTGTCTGCAGTGCTTCGATCTCTGCCGCGATGCGCTGCTGCTCTCCCTCGTTCTTCTCCAGGTCAGCGGCGACCTGTTCGGCGTATTGAATCCTGAGGCTGGTGTTCTCCGACTCGGGCACGACGGCTCCGCCTGATACGAGTGTTGGTGCCGGAGCCTACTCACCTGCGACGACGCGCGTATGCGTGTGGGCGGCCACGATCACCTGTGCTGCGCGCGGCCGCGCCGTCCTCGCTTGTGGGCAGAACTAGGGTGCCCCCGCTGCCTACGGCGGCCTGTCTCCGCCCTGCACAACGGCGCTCTAGGGGACGGGGTTGGCTTCAGCGCGGCAAGCGCCTCGTTGGTGACCTGTTCCAGCAGCCAGTGCACCGGCTTCAGCTGGAGTGAACCGGTGAAACTGCGCAGCGTTCAACCGACCTGCGCACCCCACCCGTTTGACAGCAGCATCACAGCAGATCAGAGCTGCATCACGGAGCAGGGACAACGCTCACAACTCACTCCCACTGGGCGATGCCGCGCTGGAAGAGGGCAAGTTCGTCGAGTACCACCAGGTCCTGTACGCGAATCAGCCTGAAGAGGCCGTCGACGGCTTCACGGACGAAGTCCTTCTCAAACTGGCGTCCCGTGTCGAAGTCTCTGCGCGGCGCTGACTTCGACACTGCGGTCAGGACGGCCGCTAGGGACGATGAAATATCAGGCGTCATCGACGACTCCGAGCGCGTCTTCCAGAACTCCATTGCCGGCGGTACGCCGAACGGTTCGACGGCGCCAGGTTCCTCGCGGATGCCGTCAGCATCCCGTGACAGCCCGCCGTCGCCGATTCCAACTGGCGTTTGCCGACGAACGCGGAAGGCGCTCATCGAACTCGGCTTGAACAGGGCAGTTCAAGGGCCGGGGGCGCAGAGGTGGGGCGGTCCGCTGGCGGACCGCCCGTTCGTCGTGCCGAGCGGGCCGGGCGGGACTGTCAGCCGGCGAGTGGCACCGGCCTGCGTGGCACGCGGTCGAACCGCTCCCACGCGTCCGTTGTTCCGCCAACGTGCGGCCTTATGAGCCCGCAGTTGCTCCGGTGGGCTTCAGCTGTTGTGCCTGCCGAAGATGCGGGTGCTGCATCCCAAGGACACCACGGCAAAGGCGATGACTACTGCCACTCCCAGCAGGACCGGCTGCGATGTGTAGTGGCCGTCGAACATGTCCCGCATCGCGTCGACCGCGTACCGCAGTGGGTTGGCGTTGGTGATGGCGTGCAGCCAGCCCGGTGCGAAGGTCAGCGGAAGGAGGATGCCGGACAGCAGCATCAGCGGCAGCGCCACCCCGTTGAGTACGGGTGCGAAGAGGTACTCGGTGGGGAGCTTGATCGCGAGCGTGTAGGACAGGGAGGCCAGGCTGATGCCGAGGATCAGCATCAGCGCGATGGCGGCCAGCACGCCGGGCAGTGGAGCACGCAGTCCGAACAGCAGGCCGAGCAGCACGATGGCGACGAGCTGGATGAGCAGGATGAGGAGGTCGCGCATGACGCGGCCGAGCAGGAGGGCGAGCCGGCTGGCCGGGGTGACTCGCAGGCGTTCCAGGTAGCCGGAGCGCATGTCGGGGATGAGGTTGAAGCCGGCGTAGCCGGTGGCGAAGAGTCCCAGCTGGACGAGCAGGCCAGGGATGTAGAACTGCCAGGCGTTGGACTGTCCGTCGGGCAGGGCCTTGACGAGTAGGGGGCCGAACAGGAGGAGGTAGACGCAGGGTTGGATCAGCCCGATGGCGATGCCGATCCTGTTGTGCAGTGCGGCGGATGCCTCGTCACGGAAGACGATCAACGCGTCCCGGAGGGTGTGCAAGGGTTCTCCTTCAGACGTGGGCGCGATCGGCGTCGCGGGGCCGGCTTCGGTCGGTGATGGTCATGAAGACGTCGTCGAGGGTCGGCTTGAGGACGCGCACGGTCTCGACGGGTATCTGCGCGGTGTCCAGTTCGCGCAGGAGTGTGGTGAGCATCTGGTCGGCCTGGCGGCACTTGACCGAGAGGGTGAGGGCGTCGGCTGTCACCTCGTGTACGCCCGGGCAGTGGGACAGGACTTGAGCGGCGCCGTCCGGTGTGCCGGTCACGTCGATCTGGATCGTGTCGTGCGCGATGGATGCCTTGAGCCGTTCGGGGCTGTCCTCGGCGATGATGCGGCCGCGGTCGATGATGAGCACGCGATCGCACAGGCTGTCGGCTTCATCCAGGTAATGGGTGCTGATGAACACCGTGGTGCCGTGCTCGTCGCGCAGCCGGCGGATGTGGTTCCAGACGACGCCCCGGCTGTGGGGGTCGAGGTTGGCGGTGGGTTCGTCCAGGAACAGCACCTGCGGCCGGTGCACCAGGCCCAGCGCCATGTCGACCCTGCGGCGTTGCCCTCCGGAGAGGGTGATGGCCTTACGGTCGGCCAGATCGGCTATTTCCAGTTGTTCCAGCACGGCGTTTGTGCGGGCACGGGCTTCGGATTTACCCATGCCGTACAGGCGGCCCTGCAGCGTGATGTCGTCGCGTACCGCAGAGGTGGGCTTGGCGCCGCCGGCCTGGGAGACGTACCCGATGTTGGTGCGCACTTTCCGGGCTTCCCGCAACAGGTCGCATCCGGCGATGTGGGCGGTGCCGTCGCTAGGCTTCAGCAGCGTCGTCAGCATCCGCATCGTGGTTGTCTTCCCCGCTCCGTTGGGTCCCAGGAAGCCGACGATCTCCCCGGCGGCTACGTCGAAGTCGACGCCCGCCACCGCGTGTACGGGTCCTTGCTTGGTGGTGAATGTCTTGGCCAGTCCCCTGGCCTGAATCATGGTCATAAACCGTCCTTGGTGGATGTCGGATGGGAGTAGGCGCGGGGCGCGGCAGCGACATGGGGCGGCGTCATGATGCGGGAGGCGTCGGGGCGCCAACCTCGCGCGCGGTGTCGTCGTCGCCGGCTTGGGGCGCGTCCTGGGGCGGTGAGGGCCAGGACAGAGTGCCGTCGTGCATCTCGTCCACGATGCGGCGGCACCATTCGCGTTCGGCTTCGGCCATCGCCGCTGCGTAGTCCGCTTCGATGACGAACAAACGGGGCACTTGCTTGACCAGCACCTCGGCCTGCGCCTGGCGGATCTGTCCGATCTGCTCTTCGAGCAAGGCGATCCGCTGCTCGAGTGCCTGCGTGGCGCGTTCGGGTCCCAGTGCGCCGAGATAGCTGACGGCAGCCAGGAAACTCGGATACTCCTTCACCGGAATGCGCACCAGTTCCTCCAGCCACAGCACGAACTCCTGGCGCCCCAGTTCGGTCTGCGTGTACACCGTGCGTTCCGGTCGGCGACCCGCACGTTCGGTGGTCTGAGCAGCGATCCAGCCCGCCCGGTTGAGCGCCTCGACGACGTCGTACAGCGAGCCTGTCCTGATCTTGAAGCTCGCATCCTTGTTGCGCTCCCGCAGCGTCACGGCCATCTCGTACGGATGCATGGGCTGTTCGATCAACAAGCCGAGCACCGCCAGCCCCAGCAGATTGGAAATCGGCCTCCTGCGCTTCGCCATCACACACCCCTGGCCGGGGTCTGGCTTGGGGGCGGGGGGCCTTGCTCATGTTACGGATCTTGAGGTCTTCGTGCGCGATGAAGTCGTGTGCGCGGACCAGACCGAGGGCGGTTTTATGCGCGTGGTCCAGGCGCCGGCGGCGCACCTTGCCGTGCAGCTTGGCGACCTGCTCCACGGCCCGCTGGTAGTTGGTGGTGCGGTCCTTCGCCCTGCGTCGCGGGAACCGGGGCAGTGATTCCTAATGCGGTTTGTCAAGCCGCGGGAGCGGTGGGAGGCACGACCTCGTAGGCCCGTCCGTCGCGTAGGAGGGCCCAGAGGACGTTGACGCGGCGACGGGCCAGGGCCAGGGCCAGGACGGCTTGGGTGTGGCGCTTTCCCTCGGCGCGCTTGCGGTCGTAAAACCGGCGCGACTCCTCGCACTTGCGGATGCTGAACAACGCGGAGATGTAGAAGACCCGTTGGAGTCTGCGGTTGTATCGCTGAGGGCGCCGGAGGTTGCCGCTGATCTTGCCGGAGTCGCGTGGGACCGGTGCGACGCCACCGAAGCCGGCGAGGCGGTCAGCAGTGCCGAAGACGGTCATGTCTCCGCCGGTGGCGGCCAGGAACTCGGCGCCGAGGATGATGCCCAGGCCCGGCATGCTGGTGATCACTTCGAAGTCGCGATGCTCGCGAAACTGGGCCTCGATGAGCTTGTCGACCTCAGCGACCTGCTGGTTGAGGGCCATCACCTCCCGCGCCAGCGTTTGCACCAGCTGAGCGGTCAGCCTCTCCCCCGGGCAGGCTGGTGTGCTGGCGCCTGGCCGCTTCGATGGCGGTCACAGCGAGCCGGTCAGCGCGGAGGATCCTGCGGTTGCGTAGCCAGGTTTCCAGCCGTTTGGCACCGATCCGGCGAAGGGCGGCCGGGGTCTGGTAGCCGGTCAGCAGGGTGAGGGGACCTGTGTTGGTGAGGTCTAGCACTCGCTCCAGGCCGGGGAAGATGCCGGTGAGTTGGGCGCGGAGCCGGTTGACGGTTCGGGTGCGGTCGGCGACCAGGTCCATGCGGCGGCCGGTGAGGATCTTGAGGTCGGTGACCGTCTCGTCGCCGGTCTGTAAGGGGTGCAGGTCACGGCGGATGCGGACCTGGTCGGCGATGACGGCGGCGTCCTTGGCATCGGTCTTGCCCTCGCCGCGGTAGCTCGAGACGCGTCGCCAACGACGAGCCTGAACTGTTCGAACTACCGGCAGAGCCTTTTGAACCACACCCGGCGCCTGGGCGGGTCAACCATACGAAGGGCTCACCGCATCCCGCAGAACAACGTCGGGAGCCTTTTCAGACCGGCCACCGATCGGGTATGGCCTGGAGGTCGGGCGTCGGTGCAGAACGGACAAGGCTCCTCGGCGGTTGAGCGAGATGTCTGACGTCTCAACTCTTCTGCCGGGGAGCCTCGTTGGTTACGTATCCTGCCGCATTGGACCTGCCGCACGCGCTCGTTGAGTGGGTGACGATGCTGATCGTCACCCGGGAGGGTGAGCGCCGGTGCAAGCTCCGGCCCTCGCAGCGTGCCTTGGTCACGCTGGTATACCTGCGCCAGCATTCCACGCTCGCCCAGATCGCGGCCGAGTTCGGCATCAGCGTCGGCACCGCCCATGCCTACGTCCGCTCCGTCGTGGCCCTCATCGCCCGCCAGACACCCGGCCTCACCGCCGCCCTTCGCAAAGCCGGGGCGGAGTACGTGCTGGTGGACGGAACCCTCGCGGAATGCGACCGGGTCGGCGACAGCCGCGCAGACTACTCGGGAAAGCACCGCCGTCACGGCGTGACCCTGCAGATCATCACCGACCCGCACGGCCAGCTGGTGTGGATCTCGAGAGTCCTGCCCGGCCGCATCCACGACCTGACCGCCGCCCGTATCCACCGGGTCGTCAACACCTGCATCCGGCTCGGCATCCCCGTCCTGGCCGACCTGGGCTACCTCGGCGCCGGCGGAACCTTCGCCGTCCCCGTCCGGCGACGCCCTGGCACCTCACTGTCAGAGCAGTCCTGAGATGGCCTTCACCCCCGCCTAAAACGGCGGAGCACTGGCCAAGATCAGAG
This sequence comes from Streptomyces sp. NPDC002870, assembly GCF_042888505.1. Classification (NCBI taxonomy): domain Bacteria; kingdom Bacillati; phylum Actinomycetota; class Actinomycetes; order Kitasatosporales; family Streptomycetaceae; genus Streptomyces; species Streptomyces sp. NPDC002870. The sequence continues at coordinate 101,682 of NZ_JBIAPW010000018.1, read as the reverse complement.
GTAGAACCGGATCGGGATGCAATGTCCGGTGCGGGCGAGCCGGGTGAACCGCGCCGGGCTGATCGAGATGAGCCGCGCGCCCTCGATCGTGCCCACGGTCCTCACCCGTTCCCGCAGGGCGTCCGGGAACCCTTCCGCCCCGCGCAGCCGGTCGACCTCTTGCCGGTCGATCCGCGGCGGGCCGCCGCTCGCACCGGGAGTGGTGCGGATGTGCCCCAGCTGGACGGCGAGATCCAGCTCGCCCCGCTTCAGGTTCAGTTCCTGAGCGGCCCGGCCCAGTGTGAGACTGCTGCTGCCCACCGCCTGGCTGCCCGATGCCGAACTGCCCTGTGCCTGTGGTGCGTCCAGTGAGTGCAGTGCTTCCTTCACCGTCATGACGGTCTCCCCCGTGAGGTGTGAATACTCTCGGTGACGACCGTAGCCCGACTGAGGCACATCCCGCCCGGCCTGTGGACAACTCCACGGACCGGAACATGCTCAGCCGAATTCCCCCAGGTCAGTGGGCAGTTCCGTCCGGCTGCCTGGCTTCGACACCCAGATGCTCACCGACCCGGTTCACCATCAGGGTCATCTCGTACGCCACCTGACCGACGTCCGCCTCGGCCGCGCTGAGTACGCAGAGGCAGCTTCCCTCGCCGGCCGCCGTCACGAAGAGCAGCGCTTCGTCGAACTCGACCATGGTCTGCCGCGCCTTGCCCGCACGGAAATGACGTCCGGACCCACGCGCCAGGGAGTGCAGACCGGAGGAGACCGCGGCGAGATGTTCCGCGTCCTCCCGGGCCAGTCCCGTGCTCGCCCCGGTCACCAGACCGTCGTTGGACAGCACCAATGCGTGACGTATGTACTCGATCCTCTTCGTCAGGTCGTCCAGTAGCCAGTCGAGTCCCTTGTCCAACGCCATGGTTGGTCCTCCCCGCTCATGCGTTCCCCGTGGTCGCGCTTCGCCCGTAAGCCTTTCGTACAAGGGACGACACGGCAAGGTGCACTTAGCCGACCGAATCGAGAAGCCGGGCGGTGTGCATCCGGCTGGCATATTCGACCAGCCGTACGAGCACTTCTTTCCCGGAGTCGCGGTCACGCGCGTCGCACAACACCACAGGTGTCCCGCGATCGAGATCGAGGGCGCGTGAGACTTCGTGCGCACCGTAAGTGCGGGCTCCGGCAAAGCAGTTGACCGCGACGACGAACGGGATGCGGCGGTGTTCGAAGTAGTCGACGGCGGGAAAGCAGTCCACGAGACGCCGTGTGTCGGCGAGGACGACGGCCCCCAGGGCGCCCTGCGAAAGTTCGTCCCACAGGAACCAGAAGCGATCCTGTCCCGGGGTGCCGAAGAGATAGAGGGACAGGCCGGAGCGGATCGTGATGCGCCCGAAGTCCATGGCGACGGTCGTCGTGGTCTTCTGATCGACACCCCCGGTGTCGTCGACCGTACGGCCCACCTGGCTGAGGTGTTCCTCGGTGCGAAGGGGCCGTATTTCACTCACCGCTCCGACCAGGGTGGTCTTGCCGACGCCGAAGCCGCCGGCGACCAGTATTTTCAGCGCAAGGGCGGTGGACTCCCCACCGGTGCTGTGAGAACTCTCGGAGGCCATCGGTCACTTCTCTCGGATCAACAATTTCTCATGGCTGGCGCATGGCAGTACGGCCAGTACTTCGAGTACGCAGACAGCATGGCAAGGGCGGCCCTCCCCGGAGGGAAGGGATCACTTTTAGAGCGTTGTGACTGTTCCGAGCCCATTCAATGCCCATTTCTGCAGCCCTTTCAGCGGCCCTTCTCACAGTCCTTGCGCGGCCCTTGCGCGGCCCTTCTGCGGACATTCCTGCGGTCAATCCATGCTCCGGAGGAGCTCGACCGGCGAGGCCCGAGGGATATTCGCTGGCGGCCGCCGCCAGGTGTGCCGAGGATCGGGTCATGCCCTTCTTCCTTGCGACCGACCGTCTGACGCTTCGCCCTTTCAGCGAGGCCGACGTGGACCATCTGTTCGACCTCGACAACGATCCCGAGGTCATGCGTTTCATCAACGGAGGCCGGCCGACCACCCGCGAGGCGGTCGAAGCCGAGTCTCTGCCGCGGTTCCTCCGTCACTATCCGTGCATCGACAACCGCGCCTACTGGGCGGCCGAGGAGCGGACCACCGGCGAGTTTCTGGGCTGGTTCGAATTCCGGCCACTGGACGACCACAGTGCCGCCGTGGTCGAACTCGGCTACCGGCTGGGCAGAGCAGCCTGGGGGCACGGTTATGCGACAGAAGGCTCGATTGCCCTGATCCGCAAGGGGTTCACGGAGCTCGGTGTGCAGCGGGTGACCGCGAACACGATGACGGTCAACGCCCGTTCGCGGCATGTGATGGAGAAAGTGGGCCTGAGCTATGTCCGGACCTTCTTCGAAGAGTGGCCGGAGCCCATCGAGGGCTCCGAGTCGGGCGATGTCGAGTACGCCCTGACCAGGTCCGACTGGGAGCTCCGTGCAACGGCCTGAGGGGCGCGGCACGATGTGGTGTGCGCTTGCGCGCTAGAGAGCCCTCAGGCCATCGATCACCTCCCGGAGGATCTTCTCGTCGGGCAGCTGAGCGGGCGGTACGGGACGGCTGACCCGGACGTAGCCCGCTTCGAGGAGATCGCCGAGAAGGACCCGTACGACGCCGACCGGCAGATCGGCGTCGGCGGCGAGTTCCGCGACGGACTGAGTCTCGCAGCGGCACAGCGTGAGCAGTGCGCGGTGTTCGGGGCCGAGGAGTGACTCCTCGGCGGCGCCGGGTGTATCGGCGGCGATGTCGACGAGTGCGATCAGGTCGAACCGTACGTTGCTGGGGCCCGGCTTGGTCCGCCCGCCGGTCATCGCGTACGGGCGGACGAGCGGGCCGGCCTCGGCGTCGTACCACTGGCTGCCGACGATGTCGGCCCTACCTGATGCATCGGTCATGTCGGTCATGTTGGTCACGTGGCGATGATGCGCGGCGGAGTGCGCAAATGCTCGCCGACACGTTTGACGAGACGAGCCATCTCATAGGCGATCAGCCCGATGTCGGCGACGACGGAGGTGAGTACGGCGAGAGCGGACCCGTCGCCCGCGGCCGCCACGAAGAGGAAGCCGTCGTCCATCTCCACCATCGTCTGGCGTACGCCCCCGGCGTGGAAGTGGCGTCCCGCTCCCTTTGCGAGGCTGTGGAATCCGGAGGCGACGGCTGCCAGATGCTCGGCGTCCTCGCGGGTCAGCGCGGTCGAAGCACCCACCGGCAGGCCGTCGTTGGACAGCACGATCGCGTGGCGGACTTCGCCGGCGCGCAGGACGAGGTCGTCCAGCAGCCAGTCGAGGTCGCCCAAGGTGTTGGTGTGGTGGGCTGTGGCTGACTCGTACTCGGTCATGGTCTGTCTCCTTCGCTGCCGGGAGCGGCGGTGCCAGGGGCGGCGGTTCGAGGCGCGGGCGTGCGAGGCCCGGACGTTCGAGGCACGGAGGTGCGAGGTGCTTCCATGCCACGCGCAGCCGTGCCCGGAGCCTCGCCACCGCCCCTCGTCCAGCCATTGCGGTACGCCGTCATTCGGTCCCGTACCTGTTCGGGAGTGCGCTCCGGGGATTCCTCCGCGGCTGTTGTGCCGTCCTCCGGCTCCTGGGCAGCGGGCTCTTCGCGCAGCTGCGGGACGAGGTGAGCCTGCCTGATCCGGCGCGGGAGTTCGCCGTTCTCGGTCTGCGGCGACGGGGCGCCGCGCAGACGCAGGGCGGTGACTCCGGGCGGTGTTGGAATCTCGGCCTGCGCCGCGAGCACCGGTCGATGAGCCGGGGCGGCGACGGGTGGGCCGGTCCTGCGCGGCTCCGGTTCCGGCGGCGCGGGCGGTGCCTCATGACCGGGGTCCGGAGCGCCCCGGGAGCCCGCCGGGGCGGTCAGGGCGCTCTGCAGGAGTGAGGTCGGCAGCAGCACCACCGCGGTTGTGCCGCCGTACGGCGAGGTGCGCAGATGGACCTTGATGTCGCGGCGGAGGGAGAGGCGGCTGACGACGAACAGGCCGAGCCGGTCACTGTCGAACAGATCGAGGGCTTCGGACTCCTCCAGGCGGCGGTTGGCTTCTGCGAGGGTGTCCTTGCCCATGCCGAGGCCGCGGTCCTCGATCTCCAGGACGTAGCCATTGCCGACGGGTTCGCCGCTGACCCGCACCTTGGTGTGGGGCGGGGAGAACTGGGCGGCGTTCTCCACCAGTTCGGCCAGCAGATGGGTGACGTCGGCGACAGCGGCGCCGACGACGGCGGTCTCGGGGAACTGCCGTACCTCCACGCGCGCGTAGTCCTCGATTTCCGAGACGGCGGCCCGTACGACGCTGGTCAGCGGGACGGGCTTGCGCCAGGCGCGACCGGGGGCGGCGCCGGACAGGATGATCAGGCTCTCGGCGTGCCGCCGCATACGGGTGGTGAGGTGGTCGAGCCGGAACAGGTCGCCGAGTTCGTTCGGGTCGTCTGCGCGCCGCTCCATGGTGTCGAGGAGGGTGAGCTGGCGGTGGACCAGGACCTGGCTGCGGCGGGCGAGGTTGACGAAGACGCCGGAGATGCTGCCGGCGAGCTCGGCGCGTTCGATCGCGGCCTTCAACGCGGCCCGGTGGACGATGCCGAGCGCCTCGCCGACCTGGCCGATCTCGTCCTCGGCGGGCGGACCCGGCGGGGCTTCGGCCTGGATGTCGATCTCTTCGCCGGTACGCAGTCGGCGCATGGCGTGCGGCAGCCTGTGCCGGGCGATCTTGAGTGCGCCGTTGCGCAGGCTGATCAGTTCGACGACGAGGACGCGGCCGATGCGTACGGAGATGATCAACGAGGCGGTGACAGCGGCGAGTCCGAGGATCACGGCCGCTCCTGCCGGGGTGAGGATGCCGCCCGTGACGGGGTCCGCCCTGTCCGCGGCGCGGGCGCGGGCGTCCGTCTCGATGGCGCGTATGCCGTCCGCGACGGTGGCACGGGCCTTGTCCCACGCCGTGGCCGGGACGATCTGTGCCGCCCTGCGGCCTGCGGGGGCGGTGAGCACCTTGTCCTCGGCCGTCTGCAACTGCTGGTAGGAGCTCTGCCTGGCGAGGACTTGCCAGGCGGAGCTCTCGGGTCCGCGCAGGTCGGTGACGGTCGATTCGGTGAGGCTTCTGCGGGTCGAGACGGCTCCGGTGAACAGCCGCAGGCGTTCTTCCGCCATGGAGTTGCTGAGCTGGGCCGAAGTGAGGAGCGCGTCCTCCTGGGCGAGCATCTCGCCGGCCCGGGCGAACTCCAGCAGTACGCGGGCATCGGAGCCCGGTCCGGCGTCCTGGATGCCGGAGAGTGCGCTGGAGACTCCGAACGCGGCGGTGACGGTGGCGGTGTATTGCTCGTACGTGGGGATCCATTGGGCCTTGCCGCTGACGACGGCGGTTCGCAGGGTGCGCAGTCTCTCCGCGCGGGCGACGAACTGGTCGAGCCGCCCCGCCACACCGGCCGGGATGCCGCCGCCGGCGGCGACCGTCGTCCGGTCGTCGAGGCGCAGCTTGCTCACGGCGTCGTCGGTGCGCCGTGCCTCGTGCCGTACTGCGGCGGCGCGTTCGTCCGAGGGAGCCGCCACCTGACGTACTGCCGCGCGCCGTTCGTCCTGCAGGGCGGCGACGGCGGCGGCGACGGGTTCCCGGATCTGGGCGTCGACGCGCTGCAACTGGCTCAGCCGCGACACCTCTTGGGCGGTGCTGACCGTGGCGAACCCCCACAGCGCCAGCAGCGAGACGACCGGCACCATCAGCAGGGAGATGATCTTCGCTCGTACGGTTCTGGGGCGCGGCAGCCACCGCCCGCGTACGACAGCGGGGGGCGGGGATGTGTCCGCCGGCTCCTGTCCGGTGTGTTCGACTGCGGGCGGCCCGGCGTGCGCGCGTCGTCCGCGGGCTGCCGGCGCGGGCACGGGCGGCAGTGGGTGCGACTCCGTCGGGTCGGCGCCCGGGGTCCTGCGGGGTGTGCGCATGGCCTCCTCGTTCCGGTTACGGGGCTGGGGGGTGCGGCAGCCGGGCGGGTTAGGCAGTGGCGGAGGTCGTGGTGCTCGCGGTGCTCGCGGCGGGTGGTCCGGTGCTCGCCGGAAACTCTGCGGGAGCGGCCTTCGTCGGTCGCTCGGCCGAGGTGTAGGCGGCGCGTTCGCGTGCTGTGGGGGAGAGCGCGACGAACGCGGAGGTGACGAAGAGGTACGACCCGAGGCCGACGGCGAGGGGGAAGATGAATTGCATCGCCGTGGCCCCGGGCAGTCCGGCGCCGGAGGGCTCGACCCGCACGCTGACCGCGAGCATTCCGGTGTAGTGCATGCTGCTGACCGCCCCGCCCATGACGAGTGAGGCGACCGCGACCGCGACGGGCGACTTGATGTTGAGCGCCGCCCACAGGGCCGCGGTCGCGGCGACCACGGCGATGACGACGGAGAGCACGATGAGCAGCGGGTCGTAGCGCACCGTGCCGTGCAGCCGGAGGGCGGCCATGCCCAGGTAGTGCATGCTGGCCACGCCGAGCCCCGTGGTGAGCCCGCCGACCAGCAGCGACCTGGCGCGGTCGCGGCCGAAGCCGACGCAGAACAGTCCGGCGCCGACGACCAGCATCGCTACGAGCAGGCTGAGGATGGTCAGCGGCACGTTGTAGCGGATGTCGGTGCCGCGCACCGCGAAGCCGAGCATCGCGACGAAGTGCATCGTCCAGATGCCGGTGCCGATCGCCGATGCGGCGGTGATCAGCCAGTTGCGGCGGGAGGGGCCGCTCGCGTCGAGCGCGCGTACGGTGCAGCGCAGCCCGAGGGCGGCGCCGACGACGGCCATCGCGTACGACAGCACGGGAGTCAGCAAGCCGAAGGCGGCGTGGTCCAGGTGTCCCATGGGTCAGGGACGCTAGACCCGCGAGGGGCGCGCGCAAGGGGCGCGTTTCGAAAGCTGATGGAATATGAGAGAGAGATGTTTCAGAACGATCGTGCCGCGCTCGAACGTGCGCACCGTACTGTCGGGTGAGCCGCTGGGGGATCATGTCCTTATGGCCGACGACCACACACATGTGCAGGAGTTCTTCGGCGCCCGCGCCGCGGACTGGGACACGCGCTTCCCCGACGACGGCCCGGCCTATGCCGCCGCCGTCGCCGAGCTCGGGCTGCACCCCGGCGACGCGGTGCTCGACGCCGGCTGCGGCACCGGCCGCGCGCTGCCGCCGCTGCGGTCAGCCGTGGGACCGCAGGGCACGGTCATCGGGGCGGATCTGACACCCGCGATGCTGGTTGCGGCGCTGCGGGCCGGGAGAGGCGACAGCGGGCAACTGCTGCTCACCGATGTGGCCAGGCTGCCGCTGCGCGCCGAGTCGCTGGACGCCGTGTTCGCCGCCGGCCTGATCGCACACCTGCCCCAACCGGACGTGAACCTAAGGGAGTTGGCCCGGGTGGTGCGGCCGGGCGGAAGGCTGGCGCTCTTCCACCCCATCGGCCGCGCGGCCCTCGCCGCCCGCCAGGGCCGGCAGATCACCGACGATGATCTGCGGGCCGAGCCCAACCTCCGTCCCCTGCTGGCAGGTTCGGGCTGGCGGATGATTTCGTACGTCGACGAGGAAGCCCGCTTCCTCGCACTCGCGGTCCGTCAGGACTGAGCCGGCCAGACCCCCGGGACGCCGACACTGACGATGCAGGTCCAAGTCGGCGCAGCGATGACAGACTTGAAAGATCGGCGGCGGACGCGCCGCCCTGGGGAGAGGTGGTCCGGGTGTTCAACAGACTCCGCAGGCTCCGCAAGTTCCTCGCGTACCGTCCCGAGGCCCCTGAGGGGACGGCGGCCGGCCGGGTCCCGCCGCGACAGCACAACATATTCGAGGCCGCTGCCGTCTACGTGTCGGGGTGCGCGGAAGACGATCAGGAGCAGATGGACGAGGCGGTGACCTGGGTGTCCCCCGAGGCGCTCTCCTTCGGGGTCAGCGAGCTGGCCTGCCGCGCGGTCATCGCCCTCGCCCGCGAGCGGGACGAGTCGCCGCAGACGGTGGCGCGTAGTCTCCTCGGCCTGCCCGCCGCGTGACGTCGCTCAGAGACAGGTCGCGGCGGGTGAGCGCCTGGGCCGGCGTCAGTCCGGTGCGCTCGGCGTAGACGAGCCGTTCCCTGACCTCGCGGACGGTGCGCGGCCGATAGCCGGGGCCGCAGCCGCAGCAGTCCTGGCGAAAGCGCAGGCCCGCGCTCAGTACGGCGCAGAGCGCTCGCCAGCCCGCGGTGTCACGGCGACGCGGCACCGCGAGGGCCGAGCCCGCGTTCAGCAGGACGCCGCCGCATCGCGGGCAGAGGTCCGTGCGGACCCTCGCGTAGTCCGGCGCCTTCTTGAAGGAGGCCCGGCAGGGCAGGCAGACGAAGTGGTGACGGGCCGCGGGCATGGGGAGATGCTAGGACCCGGCGCTGAGCAGGCCCAGTCATTTTCGCCACGCAGGCTCTCGACTACCGGGTTACCCACTGGTTAAGGTGCGCCGACGAACGATCGGATGGGGGAGGGTGACGTGGCCGGGACGGACGACGCCGTCGATGACGACGCGCTTTATGTGCTGACCGCGGTGCTGCTGACGCCGGCGCAGTTCCCGAGCGTGCTCGGCGACGACTTCCCGGCCGCGTGCGCGGCACTGGGCCTCGAGCCGTACGCCGAGGGGTACGGGCTCGTGCTCGGCCAGGACTCCGAGGGCGCGCGGTGGACGGTCGTGGTCGACGATGTGTCGCTCGTCGCCGTCGCGATCGCGTCCTGGGACTGCGGGATGGAGTACGACCTGTCCCCCGGCGAGCGCACGGTGGTCGCCGCGCTCCCGGGCTGGCCGCTGGCCGTCGCGGTCGCGGCGCCGAACGTGCCCGCGCCCCACGATCCGGCGCCCGAGGAGGGCGACCGGCCGCCGCTGGCGCCGCCCGAGACCGACGAGTGGGGGCCCGCGCAGCGCCGGCTGGGGGCCGACGAGATCGCGCTCCAGTGGGCGGAGTGGCGCCAGCAGCTCGGCGACGACAACGTGCCTTCGACCTCGGACTCGCCCGACGACGAAGGGCAGGAGCTGCACGAGGACGAAGGGCAGGAGCTGCACGAGGGCGTACGGCGGGCGCTGAAGGAGGCCCGCGGCTATGTGGAGTCGCCCCCGCCGACCGGGCGGGTCCGCTCCAGCTTCGCACCCGGCGGGGCGCGGACGCTGCGCGCCGACGGACCTGGCTGGTCCCTGGTCGCCAGGACCGACGACATCGCTTTCGTGCTGCTGGACGAGGAGCCGTGCGAGGTGCTGCCGGTGGGCCGCGGGCCGGAACTGCCGGAACTGCTGGAGGCACTGGACAAGATGGCCGTGCGCCCCGCCTGAGCCCGGGCCTGGCTGTACTCCTTGGCGATCTCGATCAGTTGCTCATCGCCGGGGCTGCTGCATTGCGGTGGGTGGTGGTGCCGGTGAGCTGCGGAACGGGAGACGCGGCCGACCCCACCGCTTCCAGCGGCGGGGTCCGGTCACGCGCGTGCCGGGTCCCCGGCTACCGCACTGGCACGGAGGTGAACCGAGGACTCCGGGTCAGCGGCCGATCTCCTTGCGGGAGACATGGCGCAGCCGACGGCGCTGGCTGGGATCCAGCATCAGATACGCCGCCGCCGGCACTCCGAGCACCACCAGCAGCGCCCACCAGAATCCGATCAGCGGCATCAGGAGCAGGCCGACGGCCACTCCCCCTATGACGAGCTTTGTTCGTGTCGACATCTTCGACGCCTCCTTCGCGGCCTTGGCCGCTCCTGGCATGAGAACGTGCACGCACGTCTCACGGTTCCACTATGCGTCCGCGCGCAGCGGTTCGCCGACCGCGTGCAGATGGGTCAGCGCCTGCCGGTAGGAGTCGACGAGCCCGGTCTCGGTGTACACCACGCCGAGGGAGCGGCAGTGGGCGCGTACCAGCGGCTGGGCGAGCCTCAGGTGGGGGCGCGGCATGCTCGGGAAGAGGTGGTGCTCGATCTGGTAGTTGAGTCCGCCCAGGAACCAGTCCGTGACCAGGCCGCCGCGGATGTTGCGGGAGGTGAGCACCTGTCGGCGCAGATGGCCCCAGCGCTCGCCGCTCTCCTCGTCAGGCACCTCCATGCCCTTGTGGTTCGGCGCGAAGGCCATGCCCAGGTGGAGGCCGAGCAGCATCTGGTGAATGAGCGCGAAGACCACGGCGTGGCCGAGCGGCATGGTGGTCAGCAGCAGGGTGATGTAGGCGCCGACGTGTGCGAACAGCAGCAGGCCCTCGACGGCGCGCTCGCGCCCGGGCTGACGGGCGGCCGCCTCCTTGGAGAAGACGGACTGGAATCCGTAGACCTTGAGCGCAATGCCTTCGAGGGTGGTCAGCGGGAAGAACAGCCAGGCCTGGTGGCGGGTGAGCCAGCCGCGGAGCCCCGCGCGGCCCGTGGCCTGTTTCTGTGTGAAGACCAGGACTTCGGCGGCGACGTCCGGGTCCTTGTCCATGTGGTTGGGGTTGGCGTGGTGCCGGTTGTGCTTGTCGTTCCACCATTCCTGGCTCATGCCGAGGAGCACATTGGCGTGGATGAGCTGGATGACCCGGCTCCCCCGGCGGGTGCCGGTGATCTGCGCGTGTCCGGCGTCGTGGCCGAAGAAGGCGGTACGGGCGGACACCACGGCGAGCAGCGGTGCGAGCAGGAGCACCCACCAGGAGCCGCCGATGAGCGTCATGCCTGTGATCACGGCGGCGAGGCCGAGCAGGTTGAGGGTGATGCCGCGTACGTACCAGCCAGTGCGGCGCTGCAGGAGGCCCTGCTCCTTGACGGTCCGCAGGAGAGGCGCGAAGTCGCTCCCGGTGCTCCGCCGCGCTCCCTCGACAGGGGCAGGGGGCGCGAGGGTGGCGGTGGCCTGGGGCATAAGCGGACTCCGGTCTGTGGGGCCGTACGCAATTTGCTTCTGCGTTGACTCCAGCAAACGTAACTTCCCGTACCCCCTCGCGACCATGACGCCAGCACCCGGATTTCTGCGGAGGCCAGCCCCTGCCCAACGGTGGTACTGGCTACACCCCCGCCGCCGCCTCGCAGTGAGTTACGTCACGGCCATGCCCACGTCCGTCCGGCTGCGGTGTGGAGTACCCTCGGCGCTTCGGTCCGCAGTAGTCAAATTTGAGGAATGCGTCATCGCTGTGCACAGACCCCCCGCGGCAATGCTCTCCCCGGTCGCCGAACTCGCCCGCTGCTCCGCGGTCTTCGTTCCCGCGGACCCGGCCCGCACCGGTCGCGTCGCCTTCTGGCGTCCCGAGGGCGGCGAACTCCCGGCCGCGCCCGGAGCGCCCGGATCACGCTCGCACTCCGTCGAGCCACTCACCGTGGTCGGCGACGACGCCCGCCCGCAGGCCGTACGGGCGCTTCTGCTGCCTGTACGGGACGCGCTGCCGGTCCTCACCAGGGCGCGGGCCGACGCGGACGCCTCCCCCGCGGCCGCCTTCTGGGGCGCGGCGGCCGTCCTCGCCCTTCAACTCGCCGCACGCGGGCTGCTGTTGCCGGGGCTGACCGCCGCCGATCACGACGCCTGGCGGGTCGGGCCGCTCACCCCACAGGATCTGGAGCGGGTGCGCACGCTCGCGGCGTCGATGCCGCCGGCCGCGTACGCCGTGCCGCTGGACGAGGCGGCCGATCCCGTACTGCTGCCCGAGCCGGAGCGGCTGCTTCGGGCGTTCCTGGACGCGGTCGCGGACGGTCTGCCGCGCACCCCGGCCGCGCCGCTCGCCGCCGGCGGCCCCGCCTTCGCCGCGCCCGAGCCTCAGCACCTCCCCGACCAGCGCGCCTGGGCGGCGGACGTCGCCGCGGGTCACGACTCGGGCGTACGGCTCTCCCTGCGCGTCGAACTGCCGGGGCTCGCGGAGGCCGACGCGGAAGGCGAGGGCCCGGCCTTCCGTGCCGTCCTGCAGATGCACAGCGTCAGCGATCCGACCGTCCTCATGGACGCCGCCGACGTCTGGGCAGGACGATCGGGGACGGCGGCCTTCGGGCCGCGGGCCCGGATGGACGCCCTGCTGGCGCTGCGCCGCGCCGCCCGCGCATGGACGCCGCTCACCCCGCTGCTCCACGCCGCCGTGCCGGACGCCGTCGAGCTCGCCGACGAGGACGTCACCGAGCTGCTCGGCGAGGCGGCCAGGGCTCTGGCGACGACCGGCGTGCAGGTGCACTGGCCCAAGGAAATGGCGCGCAAAGTCACCGCGCGTGCCGTGATCGGCCCACCCGGGGAAGCGGAGACCGAAGCCGAGACCGACACCAAGACCCGGCCGAAGGACGATTCCGGGCTGCCCTCCTTCCTCTCCGCCGACGCTCTGCTGGCCTTCGACTGGTGCTTCGCGCTGGGCGATCAGCAGCTCACCCGCGCCGAGCTGGACCGCCTCGCCGAAGCCGGCAGACCCGTCGTGCGCCTGCGTGACCAGTGGGTGCTCATCGACCCCGAGGAGGCCAGGCGCGCCCGCGAGAGCCAGGACCGCAAGCTGACTCCGGTCGACGCGCTCGGCGCCGCGCTGACCGGCTCGACCGAGGTCGACGGCCGCCGCGTGGACGTACAGGCGTCCGGGTGGCTGGCCCGTCTGCGCGACCGGCTCGCCGACCCCGAGGGGGGCCGGCAGGAGATCGGCCAGCCGGCCGCGCTCGCCGCGACGCTGCGCGACTACCAGCTGCGCGGCCTCAACTGGCTGAACCGGATGACCTCGCTCGGCCTCGGCGGCTGTCTCGCCGACGACATGGGCCTGGGCAAGACGATCACGCTCATCGCGCTCCATCTGCACCGGCAGACCGAAGAGTCGGCAGCGGGCCCCACGCTCGTCGTCTGCCCGACGTCGCTGATGGGCAACTGGCAGCGCGAGATCGAGAGGTTCGCGCCGGGCACAGCGGTACGGCGCTTCCATGGCGCCTCGCGCGGTCTGGACTCGCTCGCGGACGGCGAGTTCGTACTCACGACGTACGGCACGATGCGCCTGGACGCCGAGGTCCTCGCCGAAGTGCCCTGGGGCATGGTCGTCGCCGACGAGGCGCAGCACGTCAAGAACCCGTACTCCGCCACCGCCAAGCAGCTGCGCACCATCGGCGCGAAGGCGCGCGTCGCGCTCAGCGGCACGCCCGTGGAGAACAACCTGTCCGAGCTGTGGGCGATCCTCGACTGGACGACACCCGGGCTGCTCGGCCGTCTCGGCACCTTCCGTACGCGCTACGCGCTGGCGGTGGAGGGCGGCAACGATCCCGCCGCCGCTCAGCGGCTGGCCGCGCTGGTACGGCCGTTCCTGCTCCGTCGGCGCAAGTCCGACCCGGGCATCGCCCCCGAGCTGCCGCCCAAGACCGAGACCGACCGGGCCGTGTCACTCACCAAGGAGCAGACAGGACTGTACGAAGCGGTGGTACGGGAGACCCTCGCCGCGATCTCGGAGGCCGACGGCATGGAGCGGCGCGGCCTGGTGGTGAAGCTGCTCACCGCGCTCAAGCAGATCTGCAATCACCCCGCGCAGTATTTGAAGGAGCACAGCCTGAAGGAGCACAGCCCGAAGGAGCAGGGCCTCAAGGCGCAGGGCAGGACGGTGGAGCGGCTCCGGATCGCCGGCCGCTCCGGGAAGCTGGAGCTGCTGGACGAGCTGCTCGACACGATCCTGGCGGAGGACGCGAGCGTGCTGGTCTTCACCCAGTACGTGCAGATGGCGCGGCTGCTGGAACTGCATCTGGCGGCCCGCGGGGTGCCTACCCAGTTCCTGCACGGTGGCACGCCGATCGCCGAGCGCGAGGCGATGGTGAACCGCTTCCAGGACGGTGAAGTGCCCGTCTTCCTGCTGTCGTTGAAGGCGGCGGGCACCGGGCTGAACCTCACCCGCGCCGAGCATGTCGTGCACTACGACCGCTGGTGGAACCCGGCGGTCGAGGCGCAGGCCACCGACCGCGCGTACCGCATCGGGCAGCACCGCCCCGTACAGGTCCACCGGCTGATCGCCGAGGGGACCATCGAGGACCGGATCGCGGACATGCTGGCGCGCAAACGGGAGCTGGCGGACGCGGTACTGGGCTCCGGCGAGGCGGCGCTGACGGAACTGACCGACGCCGAGCTGGCGGATCTGGTGGAGCTGCGAGGGAGCGGGCGATGAGCGGCGGGGACGAGATGGAGCGGACGTTCGCCGCGCTGCCGCCTACGCGCGGACGTGGCTTCGCGCAGACGTGGTGGGGCCAGGCCTGGCTCAAGGCGCTGGAGGACACGGCGCTCGACGGCGAGCAGCTGAAGCGGGGCCGCAGGCATGCGCGCGAGGGCGCTGTCGGTGCGGTGTCGGTGCGTCCCGGGCGGATCACCGCCGTCGTACGGGACCCGGACGGCACCGCGCAGCGCAGCGATGTGCTGCTGCAGGAGCTGACCGAGGCCGAATGGGATCGTTTCCTGGACATGGCGGTCGACCGTGCGGGGCACATCGCGGCGCTGCTGGACCGGGAGATGCCGCCGCACCTGGTGGAGGACGCGGCGGCTGCCGGGGTCGAACTCCTTCCGGGGATCGGCGACTTGGAGCCCGAGTGCACGTGCGAGGCGTGGGACCACTGCCCGCACACGGCGGCCCTGTGCTACCAAGTGGCACGGCTCCTGGACCAGGATCCGTTCGTGCTGCTGCTGATGCGCGGGCGCGCGGAGCGCAGGGTGCTGGACGAGTTGCAGATACGGAGCGTGGCGCGGGCGACCGCCGCGGCGGCGCCGGAGCCCGAGCGTGATCAGCCCGTGGGCGTGCGGGCCGACGAAGTGTTCGCGGCGCGGGACATCCTGCCGCCGCTGCCCGCTCCCCCGCCGGTGCCGGACGAGCCCGGTCTGCCTCCCGCCCTGGACACCGAGACCGCTCCGGCGGCGGGTGTCGACCCCGCGGCGCTCGAGTTCCTGGCCGCCGGCGCGGCCGCGCGGGCGCACCGGATGCTCGCGGAGGCGCTCTCGCCCGGGCATGGGCTTCAGCCTCGTGAGGCGGAGTTGAATCAGGACCAGGATGCGGTGCGGCTCGCGTCCGCGTCGCCCTCACCGGCGATCGCGAGCCGTCTGGCCGCGGGCACGGCCCGGACCCGCGCCGAGCTGGAAGTTGCCGTGCGCGCCTGGCAGTTCGGCGGTGTGGCCGCGCTCTCGGCGCTCGAGGAGGAGTGGACGCCGGAGCCCGAGGTCCTCGCCCGGGCGACGACAGCGCTCGCGGAGGCATGGGAGGAGGCGGACCGGCCGCAGTTGCGGGCGGCGGGCCCGGCCCGGTGGACGGTGGTGGGCGCGGAAGCGCAGCTACGCCTGGGGCGTGACGGCCGTTGGTGGCCGTACCGCAAGGAGCGGGGCCGCTGGGCGCCGACGGGGCCCGCCGACCACGATCCGGCGGCAGCGCTGGCGGGCGTGCTGGGCTGAACGGCAGAGACCGGTACGCCTGACCGGACCGGCGCGCTCGGCGGTGTCACCGGCGCGCCGGGCAAGACCGGCTGAACGGCCTTGCCGCGCACGCCTCCGCGGGCGTGGCGGGCGTGCCGTTCCTGCGCGAGGGCCTGGTCGTCGCGGCCACACGCCCGGGTACGGCGGTTCGTCGGCACCACTCTCCCGGTCACGTAACCCCCTCTCGGCCACGGCAGTTGGAGCTGGTGCGGCGGGGGATCCTCATGGCGGCCTCCCACCGTCATCCGCAGGAGGCCGAGGTCGTACCGACCCCGCCCCTGCTCCCCCACCAGGAGAGGCCCCCATGGACCGTAGACGACTGATTCAGGGTGCCGCCGCCGCGGCCACCGCCGGTGTGCTGCTGCCCACCGCCCGGGCACATGCGTCCGCCCGTGCGTATGCGTCCGCCCGGGCAGCGGACACCGACTATCCGTCGGCGTACTGGGCCCCGGCCTCGCCGTCCAACTACACGGTCTGCAGTCGTCCTTCGGAGTATCCGGTGCAGTACGTGATCATCCATGTGACGCAGGTGACCTTCGACGTCACGCTGGGGATCTTCCAGAACCCGGCGAAGAAGGTCTCCGCGCACTATGTGGTGCGTTCGTCGGACGGCGCTGTCGCGCAATGCGTACAGGAGCGCGACGTCGCCTGGCACGCGGGCAATTGGGATTACAACACGCGCAGCGTCGGCATCGAGCACGAGGGCTGGGTGGACCAGCCGGAGTACTTCACGCACGCGATGTACGAGCAGTCGGCGGCGCTCACCGCCTCGGTCTGCGACCGGTACGGCATCCCCAAGGACCGGGAGCACATCATCGGCCACAACGAGGTGCCCGGCGCCGACCACACCGACCCGGGGCCGCTGTGGGACTGGACTCGCTATATCCGCCTGGTCAACTTCGCCTGACGCGAGGACGCTTGTCGCCATTCGCCGATGGGGTCACGATGGGCTCAGGAGGCCGAGGTGAGCGACGCATGGGTGGCCCTTGAGTCCGGCGCGGATCCGACGGAGCGGATCGCCGTGCTGCGCAGGGCGTACGACGCGTATCTGACAGCGGGACGGGTCGAACGGCCGGTCCGTTCCGTGGTGGCCGACTCCTGGCGGCGTTCGGCGCGCGCCCATGTCAGCCCGGAGGGCACGGCGGGCGTCGAACTGGACGCCGACATGCTGGCCGCATACCGCGGGAGTCATCCACTGGCGCGGGTGATGCCGCTGGTGCGGGAGCTGATGGGTGCGTACGCCATGGACGGCGAACATCTGGTCGCGGTGTGCGACGCGCACGGCCGGCTGCTGTGGGTCGAAGGGCCTGACGCCACGCGGCGGAAGGCGGACCGGATGAACTTTGTGCCGGGTGCCCGCTGGGCCGAGGCGGTCGCCGGTACCAACGCGCCGGGTACGGCGATCACCGTGGACCGGCCCGTGCAGGTCTTCGCCGCCGAGCACTTCCTGCGGCCGGTGCAGGCCTGGACGTGCGCGGCGGCCCCGATCCACGATCCGGCCACCGGGCGGGTGCTCGGCGCGGTGGACATCACCGGCGGGGACCGGCTGGCGCATCCGCACAGCCTCGCGTTCGTGGGGGCGGTGGCACGGGCCGCCGAGTCGCAGCTGGCGCTGCTCGCCCCGCCGCCCGCCGCCGGCCGGGTGCAGTTGTCGGCGCTGGGCCGGGACGAGGCGCTGCTGGTGACGGGCGGCCACACGGTGCGCCTGAGCCGCCGGCACAGCGAGATCCTCGTGGTGCTGGGTCACCGCCCCGAGGGCGTCGGCGGCGACGAGCTGCTGATGGAGCTGTATGAGGACGAGTCCGTCACCCCGGTGACGCTGCGGGCGGAGCTGTCCCGGCTGCGCGGGCTGCTGGGCTCTGAGCTGCTGCGTTCGCGCCCGTACCGGCTCGCGGTGCCCGTCGACGCGGACTTCGACACGGTGGCGCGGCGGCTGGCGTCGGGGGCGGTGACCGGGGCGCTGAGCGCGTACGCCGGTCCGCTGCTGCCGGCCTCGCAGGCGCCCGCGGTGGCGCGGCTGCGCCGCCGTCTTGAGGACCAGCTGCGGGCGGCGCTGATCGCGCGCGGCGATCCGGGGCTGCTGGCTGACTGGGCGTACAGCCCGTGGGGCGAGGACGACCTCCCGGTGTGGCGGGCGCTGGCCGCCGTCCTTCCCGCACAGCAGCGTCCGTCCGCGCTCGCGCGCGTACACGAACTGGACGCCTGGCAGAGGTCGTGACGGCTGCGGCCGGCGCACGCCAGATCACATTCGAACACAGGTACGTATTCTTACCCGTTTTACCTCACCGGATGACCGCTCCCGTACTGCGAAAGGGGCCCGATCTCCTTACTGTCAAATGGGTGGAGCACCACAGGGGCATGGCCCGGCCGGGCCCGTGTCGGGTGCCCGCCCATCCGAAGCCGGAGGAGTCCCCATGCCGGAGCTGTTCATCGGCGGTAAGTGGACCGCCGCGGTCGACGGGCATGTTCGTGAGATCCGCTGCCCCGCGGACGCCACCCTTGTCGCGACCGTCGACGAGGCGGGGCCGAAGGACGCCGCTGCGGCGATCGCCGCGGCCCGCGACGCGTTCGATCGCGGACCGTGGCCCGGCACCGCGGCCGCTGAGCGCGGCCGGCTGCTGCTGCGCGTCGCCGACCTGCTGGAACGCGACAAGGACGCACTCGCCCGCGCCGAATCCCTGGACACGGGGAAGCGGCTGGTGGAGAGCGAGTACGACATGGACGACATCGCCAAGTGCTTCCGCTACTTCGGCAACCTGACGGCGTCCGGCGGCAGCGACCGGATCGTCGACACCGGTAATCCGGAGGCGGACAGCCGGGTGGTGCACGAGCCGGTCGGCGTGTGCGCGCTGATCACTCCATGGAACTATCCGCTGCTGCAGACCGCCTGGAAGGTCGCCCCGGCGCTCGGCGCGGGCAACACCTTCGTCCTCAAGCCCAGCGAGCTGACCCCGCACACCGCGATCATCCTGATGCGCCTGCTGACCGAGGCGGGGCTGCCGGACGGGGTGGCCAATCTGGTGCTGGGCGCGGGTCCCACGGCCGGCGCGCCGCTCACCTCGGACCCGCGGGTCGATCTGGTGTCGTTCACCGGCGGGCTCCTGACCGGGCGCCGCATCATGGCCGCCGCCGCGCCCACCGTGAAGAAGGTCGCCCTGGAGCTGGGCGGCAAGAACCCCAACATCGTCTTCGCCGACGCCGACTTCGACGCCGCGGTCGACTACGCGCTGATGGCGGTGTTCCTGCACTCCGGTCAGGTCTGTTCGGCCGGGGCGCGGCTGCTGGTCCAGAACGAGCTGCACGACAGGTTCGTCGACGCGGTGGTGGCGCAGGCGCAGGAGATCCGGCTCGGCGGCCCGTTCGACCAGAACGCCCGCACCGGTCCGCTGATCTCCGCCGCCCACCGCGAGAAGGTCGAGGCCTATGTCGCGGCAGGCATCGCCGAAGGCGCGGTGCTGCGCTGCGGCGGCTCGCGGCCCGACGACCCGGCGCTGCAGGACGGCTTCTACTACCCGCCGACCGTGCTCGACGAGTGCACACCGGGCATGTCGGTGGTGAGCGACGAGTCGTTCGGCCCCGTCCTCACCGTCGAGACGTTCCGCGACGAGAAGGAGGCGGTCGCGCTCGCCAACGACACCGTCTACGGGCTGGCCGGGGCGGTCTGGTCGCAGGACGTCGGCCGGGCGCACAGGGTCGCCTCCCAGCTGCGCGCCGGAACCGTATGGATCAACGACTTCCATCCGTACGTCCCGCAGGCGGAGTGGGGCGGAATGAAACAGTCCGGCTTCGGCCGCGAACTGGGCCCCGCGGGCCTCGCGGAGTACCAGGAGGCCAAACACATCTGGCGCAACCTCGACCCCCGCCCCCAGAGGTGGTTCGCATGAGCATGGACGCCGGCCCGGGGCCGGACCCCACCGGACCCCCTGGCCCCGCCGGCGCCGCCCGGACCCAGAGCCAGGACGACGACGATGCACTCGGCGTACTCGGCTACCGTCCGGAACTGAAACGGACCCTCGGCAACTTCCACACATTCGCCGCCGGGATCAGCTACATCTCGATCCTGACCGGCACCTTCCAACTGTTCTACTTCGGCGTCAGCTTCGGCGGCCCGGCCTACTGGTGGTCCTGGCCGATGGTCTTCGTCGGCCAGCTGATGGTGGCGCTGTGCTTCTGTGAGCTCGCCGCCCGCTACCCGGTTGCCGGGTCCGTCTACAACTGGTCCAAAACCATGGGCGGCCCCCACATCGGCTGGCTCGGCGGCTGGATGATGATGACGGCCACCATGGTCACGCTGTCGGCCGTGGCGCTCGCCTACCAGATCACGCTGCCGCAGATCGACGACTGGTTCCAGTTCGTGGGTGACGGGAGCGGCAAGACCGACGCGGCCGCCAACGCCGTTCTCCTCGGCACGGTGCTCATCCTCTTCTCCACCGTGGTCAACGCCTTCGGTGTCCAGCTCATGGCGCGCATCAACTCGGCGGGTGTGTTCATCGAGTTGATCGCCGCGGTCGCACTCATCGTCTTCCTGGCGGCACACATCACCCGCGGTCCCAGCACCGTCCTGACCGACACCTACGGGCTCGGCAGCGGCCAGACCCTCGGCTACTTCGGCGCGTTCCTGACGGCCTCGCTGGCCTCCGCGTACGTGATGTACGGCTTCGACACGGCATCGTCGCTCGGCGAGGAGTCGCACGACCCGAGCCGCAACGCGCCCCGCGCCATCCTGCGGGCCCTGATCGCGTCCTTCCTCATCGGCGGTCTGATCCTGCTCTTCGCCCTCATGGCAGTGCCGGACCTCGCCGCCAAGGAGCTGTCCACGGCCGGTCTGCAGTACGTGGTCCTGGAGACGCTCGGTCCGACGATCGGCGAGATCTTCCTGTGGTGCGTGGTCATCGCGATCACGGTCTGCGTACTGGCCGTGCACGCCGCCGGCATCCGGCTGATGTTCGCCATGGCCCGGGACAACAACCTGCCCGCGGGCTCGCTGCTCGCGCGGGTCAGCCCGCGCTTCAAGACGCCCGTGGTGCCCGCCGTGGTGATCGGCGTCGTGGGAGTCGTCATCCTCGTCATCAACATCAACCAGCCGCAGATCTTCTCGGTGATCACCAGCATCGCGATCATCATGATCTACGTGGCGTATCTGCTGGTCACCTTGCCCATGCTGATCCAGCGGCTGCGCGGCACATGGCAGCCGGCCGAGGGTAAGTTCTCGCTCGGCAGGTTCGGACTGCCCGTCAACATCGTCGCCGTACTGTGGGGCGCGGCCATGTCGCTCAACCTTGCCTGGCCGCGCGCCGAGGTCTACAACGCGACCGGTCCTCAGCATTGGTATCTGCGCTGGGGCGCGTTCCTGTTCGTCGGCGCAGTCGCCCTCGGCGGCTTCGCCTACTACTGGTTCGTGCAGCGGCACCGCACCGGCGTACTCGCCGAGCACCGCGCCGTCATCAAGGACGCGGCGCCGCCCGCCACCCCCTGACCTCCCTCGACCCTGGAGACGCGATGTCAGCACAGAGCCCCCTCCACGTCCACGAGTTCGACTACGTGGTGGTGGGCGGCGGCACGGCCGGCGCCGTCATCGCCGCGCGCCTGACGGAGAACGCGGACGTCAGCGTCTGCGTACTTGAGGCGGGGCCCTCGGACGTCGGTGACGACAGCATCCTCCGGCTCGACCGCTGGATGGCCCTGCTGGAGTCAGGCTACGACTGGGACTATCCCGTGGAGCCGCAGGATAACGGCAACAGCTTTCTGCGGCACGCCCGGGCCAGGGTGCTCGGCGGCTGCTCGTCGCACAACTCGTGCATCGCCTTCTGGGCGCCGGCCGAGGACCTCGACGAGTGGGGCGCGATGGGCTGTACGGGCTGGAGCGCCAAGGACTGTTTCCCGCTCTACCAGCGACTGGAGAACAATGACGCGCCCGGGGAGCATCATGGCCGCTCGGGCCCTGTCGTCATCCGCACCGTACCGCCCAACGACCCGTGCGGCAGGGCGCTGCTCGCCGCCTGCGAGGCGGCCGGCATCCCCAGGACGCCGTTCAACTCCGGCGCCACCGTGGTACGCGGCGCGAACTGGTTCCAGATCAACGCCCGTCCGGACGGCACCCGTTCGTCAGCCTCGGTGTCCTATCTGCACCCCGTTCTCGGCAAGCGGCCCAACCTGGAAGTACGCACCGAACTGCGCGCCAAGCGGCTGCTGTTCGACGGCGACGGGCGCTGCACAGGTGTCGAGTACCTGCAGCCCGACACCATTCACAGCGGCTCGGTCTCGGCGCGCCGCGAGGTGATCGTGTCCTGTGGAGCCATCGACTCGCCGAAGCTGCTGATGCTGTCCGGCATCGGACCTGCCGGGCATCTGCGGGAGTGCGGTGTCGATGTACGGGTCGACTCCCCCGGGGTCGGCTCCCGCCTACAGGACCACCCGGAGGGCGTGATCATGTGGGAGGCGAAGCAGCCCATGGTCACCTCGTCCTCGCAGTGGTGGGAGATCGGCATCTTCGTCGACACGGAACCGGGCCTGGACCGCCCCGACCTGATGTTCCACTACGGCTCGGTGCCGTTCGACATGAACACCTACCGGCGTGGCTACCCGACGTCCGACAACGCCTTCTGCCTCACCCCGAACGTCACCCGCGCCCGCTCGATGGGCACGGTGCGGCTGCGGACGCGTGACTTCCGGGACAAGCCGAAGGTCGACCCGCGGTACTTCACGCACGAGCACGACATGAGGGTGATGACGTACGGCCTGCGGCTCGCCCGCAGGATCGCCGCCCAGACCCCGATGGCGGAGTGGGCCGGCAAGGAGCTCGCCCCCGGGCAGGCGCTGCAGTCCGACGAAGAGCTGTTCTCGTACATCCGGGAGACCCACAACACCGTCTACCACCCGGCGGGCACGGTACGGATGGGTGCGGCGGACGACGCGGATGCGCCGCTCGATCCGCAGCTGCGGGTCAAGGGCGTCAGCGGACTGCGGGTGGCCGACGCGTCCGTGATGCCGTTCCTGACGACGGCCAACCCGTGCATCACGACGATGGTGATCGGCGAGAAGTGCGCAGACCTGATCAAGTCCGCGTGAATGATGGTCAATTGACCGGCCGTCGTGCAATACGACGTGCAGCGATGCACCGTGCAGCAACAGACCGTGCAACCTGGCTGCAACGTCCGGGCTCCTAGCCTCGCGGCGAGCGCCGTCCAAAGGCGGGCGGCACCCTCACCGGGAGGCCATGGAGATGACCCGATACGCAGCGCCGGGCAGCGACGGCGCACTCGTCTCGTACCAGTCCCGCTACGACCACTGGGTCGGCGGCGAGTACGTAGCGCCTGCCCGCGGCCAGTACTTCGAGAACCCGAGCCCGGTCAACGGCCGCCCCTTCACGGAGATCGCCCGCGGCACCGCCGAGGACGTCGAGCGCGCCCTGGACGCGGCGCACGCGGCGGCGCCCGGCTGGGGCCGCACCTCGGCCGGCGACCGCGCCACGATCCTGCTGCGGATCGCCGACCGGATGGAGGCGCATCTGGAGGAGCTGGCGGTCGCCGAGAGCTGGGAGAACGGCAAGCCGGTCCGCGAGACGCTGGCCGCCGACATCCCGCTGGCCATCGACCATTTCCGCTACTTCGCGGGCGCCCTGCGCGCCCAGGAGGGCTCGCTCAGCGAGGTCGACGACGACACCGTCGCCTACCACTTCCATGAGCCGCTCGGCGTCGTGGGCCAGATCATCCCCTGGAACTTCCCGATTCTGATGGCCACTTGGAAGCTGGCACCAGCACTGGCCGCAGGCAACGCGGTCGTCCTCAAGCCGGCCGAACAGACCCCGGCCTCCATCCACTTCTGGCTGAGCCTGGTCGCCGATCTGCTGCCGCCGGGAGTTGTCAACATCGTCAACGGTTTCGGCGTGGAGGCCGGCAAGCCGCTCGCGTCCAGCCCGCGCGTGGCGAAGATCGCGTTCACCGGGGAGACCACGACGGGGCGGCTGATCATGCAGTACGCCTCCGAGAACATCAAACCGGTCACCCTGGAACTCGGCGGCAAGTCGCCGAACATCTTCTTCGACGACGTCTGGGCGGCCGACGACGACCTGCGCGACAAGGCGCTCGAAGGCTTCACGATGTTCGCCCTCAACCAGGGCGAGGTGTGCACCTGCCCCTCACGCGCGCTGATCCAGCGCGGCCACTACAGCGAGTTCCTGGAGGCGGGCATCGCCCGCACGGAACAGATCGTGCCCGGCCACCCCCTGGACACCGACACGATGATCGGCGCGCAGGCCTCCAATGACCAGCTCCAGAAGATCCTTTCGTATCTGGACATCGGCCAGCAGGAGGGCGCGAAGATCCTGACGGGCGGTCAGCGAATCGAGTACGACGGCGAACTGTCGGGCGGCTACTACGTCCAGCCCACGATCTTCGAGGGCGACAACCGGATGCGGGTCTTCCAGGAGGAGATCTTCGGCCCGGTCGTCGCTGTCACGTCGTTCGCGGACTTCGACGACGCGATCAAGACGGCGAACGACACGCTGTACGGTCTCGGCGCGGGCGTGTGGACGCGGGACGTCAACACGGCGTACCGGGCGGGGCGCGCCATCCAGGCGGGGCGGATCTGGACGAACTGCTACCACGCGTATCCGGCGCATGCGGCGTTCGGCGGGTACAAGCAGTCCGGGATCGGCCGGGAGAACCACAAGATGATGCTGGAGCACTACCAGCAGACGAAGAATCTGCTGGTGAGCTATTCGCCGAAGAAGTTGGGGTTCTTCTAGACGCACGAGAAGGGCGTCTGACCTGGCCTCATGCCCGTCAGACGCCCTTCGTGTCAGTCACTCACGCTGCGGGGAGATTTACGTACTCCCTCTCGATATCTCCCACCGAGTGCTTCATCGCCGCTGCGGAGACGGGCCGCGAGCTGATGGTCAAGCGGCTTGAGGCGTCGTTTGCCCGCTCGTCGACGCAGTCGCTCTCCCCTGTGGCGACGCTTCGTGCCTCGATCCGTGCCTTTCTCGGGCTGATCGCCGAAGAGCCCGAATTCGCCAAAGCGTTCTTCCTTTCTGGTTCGCCGAGTCGATGCGCGCCTGGCACAACAGGATTCCCGGTCACCGCCGTGTCCCCCATGAGACCTACATGGCTGCGGCTGACGCTACACACGAAGCCGTCTGCCGCCTCCTGCGCCAGGGGCGCATCGGCGAGGTCCCCGCCCTGGAGGACGCCGTACTGCACATCTGCCTCGCCCTGCTGGGCGTGGCCAATCCGGCAGAGGACGCCGGAGGGTGAGCCGGGAGGCGCGTGAGCACCGGAGGCCGACCGCCGTGCGGGTCGCCTCAAGATGCCCGCCGCTGAGAAGCGCCACGCGGGGTCGTGTCAGCCCGTCAGTTCTCTTCGACGAGGCTGCCGACCGTCCACGGCAACAGCTCCTTCGCCAGGGCGATGCTGAACGGCCTGACCAACGAGCGGAGTTCCGCGCAACCCGCGGGCCCCAGGACGCCGCGGGGGCGGTGTCAGGCCGTGTACTGGTATGCCGGGTAGGTCAGGTACCCCGCGTCGCCGCCCTGGTAGTACGTGGCCTCGTCGACGGGAGCGAGCGGCACTCCGGTGCGCAGCCGCTCGACCAGGTCGGGGTTGGAGATGAAGGCGCGGCCGAAGCTGATGAGCTCGGCCCCCAGGTCGAGCCAGTGGTCGGCCTCGTCCCGGCCGGTGTGCTTCGGTCCCATCGGGAGCACCGGGTTCATGATCAGGGTGCCCTGCCATGCGCGGCGCAGGCCGGCCAACACCTCCTCCTCGGCGGTGGCTTCGAGGTGGATGTAGGCCAGTCCGAGGCGGGACAGTTCGGTCAGTAGCGCGGTGTAGAGCTCGGGGACGTCGGTCTCCTCGACTCCCCAGAAGGTTACGCCTGGGGACAGGCGGATTCCGGTCCTGGCCGCTCCGACGGCCTCGGCGGTTGCGGACACCGCCTCGACGGCGAAGCGGATCCGGTTGCTCACCGAGCCTCCATAGCGGTCGGTGCGCAGGTTGGCGTTGGACGAGAGGAACTGCGAGATGAGATAGCCGTTGGCGCCGTGCAGCTCCACGCCGTCGAAGCCTGCGTCGATGGCGCGGCGGGCGGCCTGGGCGTACGACTCGGCGTGCTCGGACACCTCGGCGGTGTCCAGAGCGCGCGGGATCGGCGCCGGCTGGAGCCCGGTCGGGGTGAACACCTTCCACCCTTCGGCCGCGACTGCCGAGGGACCGACCGGCTGCATACCGGTGGTGTCGGGGTGCGAAACCCGTCCGCCATGCATGATCTGGGCGAAGATCCGTCCTCCGTTGGCGTGCACCGCATCAGTGACCGGGCGCCACGAGGAGACCTGCTCGTCGGTGTGCAGTCCCGGCGTGCCGGGGTTGGACTGCCCGACGACGTTCGGCTGCACCCCCTCGCTCACGATCAGTCCGGCCGTAGCCCGCTGGGCGTAGTAGGTCGCCATCGACGGCGTCGCCAGACCGCCGGCGGCGGCACGGACCCTTGTCATCGGCGCCATCACCATCCGGTTGGGCAGCGTCATGTCCCCCAGCGGGTACGTGGTGAACAAGGTCGTCATGTCATGGCTCCTTCGTGATCGGCGCCGCACAACCGGGCGCGGCGGCTACGCTAGAACCTGACACCGACGTCAGGGGCAAGGGTTGTGCCTCAGCTCACACCACACAGAGGGAGACGGCGTGCGCATCGGGGAGCTGGCATCACGGGCCGGAGTCAGCGTCCGGTCCCTGCGCTACTACGAGGAGCAGGGGCTGCTCACCAGCACCCGCAGTGCCGGCGGGCAGCGGCACTACACGGACCACGAGGTCGAGCGGGTCGCGTTCATCCAGCGGCTGTTCGCCGCAGGACTGTCCAGCCGCACCATCGCCGAACTGCTGCCGTGCGTCGATTCTCCCAGCGAGGAGAACTCCGACGCCGCGCTGGAGCGGATGGCGCAGGAGCGCGACCGGCTGTCCGAGCGCATCGCCGACCTCGTACGCACCCGGGACGCCCTCTCCGGGCTGATGACCATGGCGCGGGCACATCGGGAGCGCCTGCGGTCGGCGGTCGCCGACTGATGTCCCCGGCACGGCAACGAAGTCCTGGCTGTCGAGCATGAGGTGAAGGGCGTTGGGCAGGTCGCACGCGGCGTGGGTGGGCATGAGTTCGTCGATTTGAGGGTGAGGCCGAGCCGGCAGTGGAAGGCGCGGGCGGCACCCATGTCGGCGACGACGAGGGATCCGCTGGTGTACTCCGCCACCGTCGAGGCGCGGAGGCACGGATGGCGTGCCGTGGGGCGCAAGGCTTGGCAGCAGATAAGCGACTGCTTAGTATCTAGCCCGGGGCGGGAACAGCCTGCCCGTGCCGCCCCTCCCCTCAGGAGTCCACCGTGATCTCACTGTTCTCCCTCTCCGGCAAAACCGCCCTCGTGACCGGCGGTTCCCGCGGCATCGGCCTGATGATCGCTCGGGGCCTGGTCGAAGCGGGAGCCAAGGTCTACGTCAGCTCCCGCAATGCGGAAGCCTGCGAGGAGGCCGTGCGCAGGCTTTCCGGTTCCGGCCTGGCGGTCGCGCTGCCCGCCGACCTGTCGCGCGAGGAGGAGTGCCACCGACTCGCGGCAGACATCGGCGAGCGGGAGGAGCGGCTGGACATCCTGGTGAACAACGCCGGCGCCACCTGGGGTGCGCCCCTGGACGAGTTCCCGGTCAGCGGCTGGGACAAGGTGATGGACCTCAACCTGCGCAGCCCCTTCCTGCTCACCCAAGCCCTCCTGCCGAAGCTGCGCGCCGGCGGGTCGACGGAGGACCCTGCGCGGATCATCAACGTCGGATCCATCGACGGCCTGCACGTCAGCCCGGTCTCGGCCTACTCCTACGCGGCCAGCAAGGCGGGCCTGCACCACCTGACCCGCGTGCTGGCCAAGGAGCTCGGGCCACAGGGCATCACGGTGAACGCCATCGCGCCCGGCCCCTTCGAGTCGAAGATGATGGCCGCGACCCTGGACGCCATGGGCGAGGCGATCGCGGAGGCGGCTCCGCTGCGCCGGATCGGGCGGCCGGACGACATGGCGGGCGTCGCCGTCTATCTGGCCAGCCGTGCGGGCGCCTTCGTCACCGGGGCCGTCATCCCCGTCGACGGCGGCCTCGGCACCACGGTCTGACCGGCCGGCGACAGCTCCACTCCCCCTCGTACGAGCAACCTGAACCCGCGAAGAAGAGGACCATGGCCTCCCTCCTGCTCTCCCGCCGAGACCTCGACTTCCTGCTGCACGAGTGGCTCGACGTTGAATCCCTGACCGCGCGCCCCCGCTTCGCCGACCACTCGCGCGAAACCTTCGACGCGGTACTGGACCTCAGCGAGACGATCGCCGCCCGGCACTTCGCCCCGCACAACAAGAAGAACGACACCCAGGAGCCGCGCTTCGACGGCGAGCGGGTGCACATCATCCCCGAAGTCGAAGAGGCCCTGAAGGTCTTCGCCGGCGCCGGGCTGATCGGTGGCGGCATGGATCACGAGGTGGGCGGCATGCAGTTGCCCAGCGTGGTGGCCAACGCCTGCTTCGCCTGGTTCCAGGCAGCCAACGTGGGAACGGCCGCCTACCCCCTCCTCACCATCGGCAACGCAAACCTGCTGCTGGCCCACGGCACCCCCGGGCAGATCGACACCTATGTCCGCCCGATGGTCGAGGGCCGCTTCTCCGGGAC
Organism: Streptomyces sp. NPDC002870; assembly: GCF_042888505.1. Lineage (NCBI taxonomy): Bacteria > Bacillati > Actinomycetota > Actinomycetes > Kitasatosporales > Streptomycetaceae > Streptomyces > Streptomyces sp. NPDC002870. Next base: position 73,650 of record NZ_JBIAPW010000018.1, on the reverse strand, counting down.
CATGTGCCTGTCGGAGCCACAGGCGGGCTCCTCACTGGCTGATGTGCGCACCCGCGCGGAACAGGCCGACGACGGCACCTACCGTCTGTTCGGTAACAAGATGTGGATCTCGGGTGGCGACCACGAACTGACGGAGAACATCGTCCACCTGGTCCTGGCCAGGATCCCCGGCGGCCCGCCCGGGGTAAAGGGACTCTCGCTCTTCATCGTCCCCAAGGTTTTGGTGGGGGCCGACGGGACGCTCGGCGAGCGCAACGACGTCGCCCTGGCCGGCCTCAATCACAAGATGGGGTATCGAGGGACGACCAACACGCTGCTGAACTTCGGTGAGGGCGCCTTCCGGCCCGGCGGGGCCCCCGGTGCGGTCGGCTTCCTGGTCGGGGAGCCCCACCGCGGACTGTCCTACATGTTCCACATGATGAACGAGGCCCGCATCGGTGTCGGACTCGGTGCCACAGCGCTCGGTTACACCGGCTACCTGCACGCCCTGGACTACGCGCGCACCCGGCCCCAGGGGCGCCCCCTCATGGCCAGGGACGCCACCACCCCCCAGATCCCGATCATCGGGCATGCCGATGTCCGGCGCATGCTCCTCGCCCAGAAGTCGTACGTCGAAGGCGCGCTTGCTCTCACCCTGTACTGCGGGCGGCTGCTGGACGACGAGCGCACCGCCCCGACGGCCGACGAGCGGGCCAGGGCCGGGCTTCTGCTGGACATGCTCACCCCGATGGCCAAGAGCTGGCCCTCCCAGTGGTGCCTGGAGGCCAACAACCTTGCCATCCAGGTCCACGGCGGCTACGGCTACACCCGCGAGTACAACGTCGAGCAGTTCTACCGGGACAACCGCCTCAACCCCATCCACGAGGGGACGCACGGCGTCCACGGCCTCGACCTGCTGGGCCGAAAGGCCGTCATGGACGGCGGCGCGGGGCTCCGCCTGCTCATCGAGACCGTCTCCATGACGACCGCCCGCGCGGCGGCCGCGGAGGACCAGGTCGCCGGCTTCGGACGGCAGCTGGACGCCTCCGTCGCCCGCGTCGCCGCCGTGACGCGGCGCCTGTGGCAGGCCGGGGACGCCGAGAGCGCCCTCGCCAACGCCTCGGTCTATCTGGAGGCCGTGGGGCACGTCGTGGTTGCCTGGATGTGGCTGGAGCAGATGCTGGCCGCCGCCGGACGCAGCGGCGCCTTCTACGAGGGCAAGCGCCGGGCGGGTCAGTACTTCTTCCGGTACGAACTGCCCAGGGCGGAGGCGCAGTTCGCGCTGCTGGAAAGCCTCGACCGCACCACCCTCGATATGCCCGCGGACTGCTTCTGAGCTTGTCCTACCTTCCAAGCGTGGGTCTGAGCCGGTCATTCGTAAGATCGGCGGACCCAGGGGCTCTGGGTATGGCTACATCGACGTGCGCCCTACACGGACACGGTATTTGATGGGTCCTGATAAATCGTCGGGTACGCGTGCGGCCGCGGCTCGCGGGTCGTCAGCAGCAGCCGCCTTCCGCCGCGCCGGCGACGGCTTCGAGACGGCAGAAGCAGGACGCGTTGATCGGTACGTCCGCCATGGCGGAAGCGAGCTTCAGTTGCTGGGCCACGATCTGCGCTTCCGCGTTCTTGCCCAGGCGCAGGAGACACTCGTGCAATCCGTGCAGTGCCCATACGTTGCCGGGGTGTTGCGAAGGACGCGGCAGCGTGTCGTCGAGGCCCAGGTCGGCCCGGTAGACGGCCTCCGCCTCTTCCACACGTCCCTGTTCGAGAAGCAGGGCGCCGTACGCGTGCCGTGTGGGCTGCATCCATCCCCACGGCTCGTCGTAGGGAAGGTTGTCGTCGAGTGTGATCGACCGCTCCAGTGCGGCGAAGGCGGCGTCGTGGTTCCCCCTGCGGTACTCCAGTTCGCCGTCGAGCATCTCCGACGCGATCGCGAGGATGTCGACGCAGGTGTTGTTGAACAGCATGCGTGACTCGGGTACGCGGGAGACGGCCTGACGGAACAGTTCGCGTTCGGTCTCCGCCTCGGGAATCCGGCCGGTCGCCGAGAAGGCGACGCCGCGGGCGTAGTGGAGCATCGCCGTGGTCGCGCAGTACAGCTCGGGGTCGGCGGGCAGCGGCAGTTCCAGGATGTCGGTCCAGCGGCCGAAGCGGATGAGCACGTGTACCCGCATGGCGAGGAAACCCTCCAGCCAGTCGGCCATGGGCGGACTCTGCACCCTCAGCAGTTCCTCGGGGATGGAGGCTTCGAGCTGTGCGGCGGTCTCCAGGGCGGTCGCTGACTGACCGAGGAACATCGCACCGTAGATCTTGAAGTGGTAGTTGTGCGATCGGTACAGGGTGTAGAAGTTCATCGCGCCGGCCCGCGCGTAGTACTTCTCGTCGGCGGCGATCGCGGTGGTGTTGTCCGACACCACACGCCGGTAGTCCCCGCAGAGCACCTCCAGGTGTGTGGGCATGTGCTGCAGGTGCCCGGCATCCGGCACGAGGCCGCGGAGCCGGTCCGCGACGGGCAGGGCGGCCTCGGGGGTCGGGGACATCTCCATGAGGTGGATGTACATGTGCAGAAGGCCGGGGTGCGTCTTCCCGGGCCCGGTGCCGATCGCCCGATCGAGGACCGCCTTGGCCTCCAACGTGCGGGAGCCTTCCGCCGGCAGCCCGGTCGGCAGGTCCCACAGCTGCCATGGCGTGAGGTTCATCTGTGCGTCGGCATGGAGTGTGGCGACATCGAGGTCGTCGGGAGCGAGTTCGTACACGGCGCGCATCCTGTCGGCGTAGGGCTTGTTCCACACCGAGCAGTCCTCGACCGCTTCCGCCTGCGGATACCGGTACCGCAACGCCTGGATCAGGGCCTGCTCGACGGGAGTGGCGCCGGCCGCCTTCTCGTGGGCGCGTTCGACGGCCGCGTGGGTGCGTTCGACGGTTCGGGCCAGGTCCTCGCCGTCGAAGAACTCCCAGGGCTTGTTGTAGTTCGGACCGAGGGCGTAGGCGATGCCCCAGTAGGCCATCGCGCAGTCCGGATCCGCCGCTGCGGCGGCTTCGAAGCAGGAGACGGCCTCCTCGTGGTGGAAGCCGTACGACCAGAGCAGCCCGCGGTCGAACCACATCTGGGCGGACGGGGAGGACGTCGTCACGGGGCGGGTGTGGGTGCCGAGGTCGTAGTAGTCCATCCGTCTCTCCTGAAGGTACGGTCCGGTCAGCCGGGTGGCGCGTACGAGCCGTTCGGCCCGGCCGGACATGTGGACGCGCCGCGACCGGCACGCACTGTCCCAACGTGGTGAGGGTCTCCGGGGACACCTGTGGCCGATGGTAGAACCGATCTCGCCCGGCCGGGAAACGCACGCGTGCGTGCGGGTTCCGCGGGTATGTGCCGCGGGGCGGTCCGGCGTCAGCCCGCCTGCTCAGGCAGGTGGCACCCAGGGTGGCGATGCCCGTCAGTCGATGCCCGCCCGCGCGCCCCGGCCACAGGGTAGGGCGACGAAGTTGGCTCACCGACGAAATGGAGAGCTGCCGGGTGACGGAATGCTGTGATGGGCTGGTGGGCGCATCTACCGCTTGACGCGGCCGCGGATGGCGAGGGCAGCGAGGCTGAGCAGCACGGGTTCGGTGAGACGGAGGCCATCTCGGTGTGGGTGCCGGCGGTGGTGAGGTCTTGGCCGGAGGAGCGGAAGACGACCGAGTTCACCGGTCCCCGCGACCATCGAGGACGCCTCCGTGCTCGACGCACTGCTCCCCGTCCTGCGCAACCGCCCTTGAGACGACGCGGCGGTCAGGAATGACCGAGGTCCGGCGTCAAGCGCGAGCTGCGTGCCTTGGTGCTGAGCGGCTGACCGCGTTGACACAGCTCACCTCGACCCTGCGGCCGAGTCCGACACCGGGACATCCACTCATAGGGCGCCGGGGACCCTCCGTCCCCGGCGCCATGGCCTCCTGGCCTCGGGGCCCGGGGCCCGAGCCCCGTCCTGGGAGCGGCCATCCCGGCCAGGGTCCTGTCAAGCAGCCGTGGACCAGCCGTTCTCGGCGATGGCGACCCGTTCCATCACGCAGCGGTTGGGGTAGGCGCCAGACGACCACATCGCGTCACGGTGCGTACTCGAAGGCGCCCATGTCACAGGCCAGGCCCTGCGGACGCGGGATGCCTCGCTGGTCAGCGGCGGGGCATCCGTCGTCGGCCGCGTCGACGGCCGGGCTGCCCGGCAGCAGTGCCACGGTGTCCGTGGGCCCGCCGTGGTCACCGAGGGGAGCGAGGCCGGGAGACCGGCGTGGAAGGTCACCCTCGGCGGTGAGGTGGCAACTGTTGCCGCTGTCGAGGTTGTTGCCCAGCGAGTCGATGGTGGCGAAGACGTTCTTACAGTCGCTGGTGGTGGTGCCGATGGTGTTGCCGGCAATGATGGTGTTCTGCAGCGAGAGGTGACCCAGCGGCAGGTTGACGGTGTCGGTGACCGGCCGAGGCAGGCTGTCCAGGTAGGCGGGGGCGATGTTGATCCCACCGCCGCCGTCGGTGGCGGTGTTGCCGGCGATCGTGGAGTTGCGGATGTCCACCCGGCCGGTGCCGCGTATGTCGATGCCGCCGCCGTAGCCCGCGAGGCTGCCCGGACGATCCCAGTCGTCGGTCACGCGGTTGTCCGCGATCGTTGAGTTGACCACGGTGCCGGTGTCGTCGAAGCGGATACCTCCGGCCTCGCCCGCCGTGTTCCGGCTGACGGTGCTGTCGGTCAGCGTCAGGTGGGAGTCGGGGATGTTGAAGATGCCGCCTCCGTAGCCGGCGCGGTTCCCCGTTACCGTTACCCGGCGCAGCGTCATGTTCTTGCTGTTGGCGATGCCGCCTCCGCCAGGGTCGGTGAAGGGCACTTCCCGCTGCTTGGCGTCTCCTCCCGTGATGGTGAGGTCGGACAGCGAGGTGTCGGCGCCCATGCGGAAGACCCGGTCGATGCCGCCTGCGTCGATGACGGTCCCCCGCGCCCCGGCGCCCTGGATGGTGGTCGGCTCGAGGATGTTCAGGTCGCCTTTGGTCGGGTCGGCGGTGCGCCCGTTCAGCAGGTCGGGGTTGGGGGGAATGGTCAGCCGGTAGTGGCCGGCGGGTAACTCGATCGTGCTGCCGGGCCGGGCGTTCGCGGCCATGACCGCCGCGCGCAGGGTGCAGGTTCCTGTGGCGGTGCGACAGAGGCCGTCCGAGGGGTCTGCGTCCACTGCGTCGGCCGTGGAGTCGACCGTGAGATGCGCGGCCGCCGGCAGTGCCTGGGCAGGGGCCGGGGCGACGACGGCCACTGCTGAGGCCAGCGACAAGGCGGTGAGTACGGGAAAGGCGGTCCGAATTCTCAAGTGACTCTCCGGAGTTCGGCCGGCCGGGGCCGGTGCGACTGATGGGGTCTTGACGTCTTGGCTGCGGTGGCATGCGGAAGTGCCGTGTGCGGGAACGCCGCGTGGTCCTCCGTGCCTCACCGCCCGGCGACGTGGGGGCGGTCGTCACGGTCGGCCGGGAGCGCCGTCGGTGTGAAGGTCACGGGCAGAGTGGCCAATCCTCGGATGACGCTGGGACGCCGGCGCACGGCCTCCTCGTCCACGGCGAGGGCCAGAGCGGGCAGGCGGCGCAGAAGCGTACCGATCGCGATCTGGCCCTCGAGGCGGGCGAGCGCCGCGCCCAGGCAATAGTGGAGGCCGTGCCCGAGGGCGAGGTGCGGGTTGTGTGCGCGGGCGATGTCCAGGACGTCCGGCCGGTCGAACCGCCCCGGGTCCCGGTTGGCCGCGCCGGTGGAGAGCACCACCGTCTCACCGGCGGCGACGGCGGTGCCCGCCAGGTCCAGATCCTCGCGGGCGTAGCGTACGACGCCGAGCATGACCGGCCCGTCGTAGCGGAGGAACTCCTCGACCGCGGACGGCAGCAGGGCCGGTTCCCGGCGAAGTCGGTCCAGTTGGCCGGGATGGAGGAGGAGCAGCAGGGTGCCGGTGCCGATGAGGCTGACGGTGGTCTCGTGGCCTGCGACGAGCAGCAGGACCGCGGCGCCGACCAGTTCCGCGTCCGACAGCCGGTTCTCCTCGCCGGCGGCGGCGAGTGCGGTGAGCAGGTCGTCGGCGGGTTCGGCGCGTTTGCGCGCCACGAGACCGGCGAGGTACCCGCCGAGGTCGGCCCGGGCCTGCTCGGCTGCGGCGGCCGCTGCCGGGGCCACCGGCGGGCTGAGCATGTCGGCTGACCATCGCCCGAACTGCCCGCGGTCCTCGAAGGGTACGCCGAGCAGTTCACATATGACCGCGACCGGGAGCGGGAGGGCGAAGTCGGCGACCAGGTCGGCCCGGCCGAGTGGGGCCACTTCGTCGATGAGAGCGTCGGCGATCTGCTGCACCCGCGGCCGTAACGCCGCCACTCGCCGAGGGGTGAAGGCGCGCGAGACCAGTTGGCGGAGCCGCGTATGGTCGGGCGGGTCCGTGGTGAGCATGCTCGGCGGCCGCCGCCCGTCTCCGCCTGGTCGGGCGGATAGTGACGCGGCGCTGCCGGGAGTGCGTGGGTCGCTGCTCAGTGAGGGGTGCGCAATGGCGGCCATCACGTCGTCGTAGCGCGTGACCATCCAGGCGTGCCCGCCGCCTCGCAGCTCGACACGCTGCACCGGTCCAGCTCGGCGCAGCCGGTCCAACCAGGGGTAGGGATCCCGCCGTTGTTCGATGTCGGCAGGGAGCTGATGGATGATGAGATCGCTCACGGCGCTTCTCCCGTAGGGCGGGTGAACACTGCGGAGGGGATCGGACTCTCAACTCTGTAGTGAGCGTTCCATACGGAGATACGGATGTCCATGGAGCGTCGGGAGCAGGGTGGTTGGGATTCACCGCCCGCCAGGTCCACGCCCCGGCCCCGGTGGAATCGCTGCGCCGTTGTGGCCAGGTCCTTGATCCACGGTCCGGGCACGTGCTGCAGGGACTGTCGGCATCCCTGCCGGGACGGCCGGGAGCGCCCGGACCTCCACAGGATCCGTGTTCGTTCGGCGGGCGGGAGGCGGAGGGAGAGTCGCGGTACGCACCAGGACGCAGCGATCCGGCAGCATGGATGTCCGCAACGCGAAAACGGCGGGCCCCGGGACTCGGCCGGAGGGGTCGCGGCTACGGGCAATGCGGTTCGGGAAGTACTCCGCGGACCGGCACTTTCCTCGGCGCGGCACTTGACCTCGCCGCCGGAACGCCCCCAGGTCTCCGTCATACCGGACGTAACGGACAGTTACCAGGTGGTAGCACCTTGTTGAACTACATTTGTTCCCGTACGGCGCTTGAAGCCTCCCCTCCGACCCAGGAAGATCAGGCACTCCAGCGCCCCTGGAAGGACGCGACTGATCCCTGGCATCACCGAACCACGGTGCTGCGTCCGGCCCGGCCAATCGCAATCCGATGGGCTCAGAGCCGGTTTCTGCCTGCCTCGCTTCCTCCGGGCCTGCCGCACTCCCCTTTCATGAGGACCTGATGACACAACACATACCGGAGGGGGTGTTCTGGTGCCTTGTCGCGGTCTCGCTAGCCGGACTGTTGCTGCTGGTACGCCAGTACCGGATCACCGTCACCCTGCGCCGTCGACTGACGATCCACGAAGCCGGCCTGCTTGCCCGTGAGGAGGAGGTCCGGCACCTCGCCGAAGTCCGGCTCCCTGGTCTGGCCGAGGCGTCCCGCCGGCCCGCGCCGGTGCCCGGACCGCTCGACACGGATCTCGCGGGCACGGCGTACGGGAAGGACCTGCAGAAGATCATCGAGCAGTTCACCGGTGCTGCCGAGGCCGCACAGTCCCGGGCGGACACGTCGGCGAAGGCAACGCTGAGGGCGGCGATGCGCGCCCTGCAGGCCCTGGCGAACGAGCAACAGCTCTCGATCTCGGACATGCAGGACCGGCACGACGACCCCCATGTGCTCCAGGACCTCCTCGAGATCGACCACGCCAACGCGCAGTTCGGCCGCAGAGCACAGGCCGTCGCCGTGCTCTGCGGCTCATGGCCCGGACGGCAGCGGTCCGCGTCATCCCTGCTCGACGTCGTACGCGGTGCGACGTCGAGGATCCGGGACTACCGGCGCGTCAACGTGCACTCCCGGGTCGACATGGACGTGGTCAGCCGAGCCGTCGAGCCGGTCGTCCTCGCGGTTGCCGAGCTGCTGGACAACGCGGCGCGGCACTCTCAGCCCAACACCACTGTCGAGGTCGGCATCCAGCCTGCCCACAACGGCGTCAGCATCGTCGTCGACGACGCCGGCGTCGGCATGGAGGCGCTAGAGACCGAGGAGGCCGCGCGGCGCTTGTCCGGCCAGGAACACATCGACATCAACCGGCTCAGCGACCCGCCGCAGTTCGGATTCGCCCTCATCGGCGTACTCGCCGCCCGGTACGGATTCACGGCCTCGGTCGATTCGCAGTCCCCGTACGGCGGTGTGCGGGCCGTGCTCTTCCTCCCCCACGCGCTCATCAACCGCGTGCGTTTCGCGGGCCCGCCGATCCCTCTGCAGGGGGCAAGCACGCCGGGCGCCTCGACGCCGGTCTCCCTTGGCGCACCCGAGGCCCCTGCCGTCAGGGACGCAGCAGCACAACCGGGTTCCGTCACGCCCCCTGACCTGCCCCTGCCGGCCGCCGAATCGCCGACCTTCCCCGAAGCGGAGGCAGCGCAGTCGTCCACCGTGGGCGGCCTGCCCAAGCGCCGCCGACGCACGGCGCAGCACGAAGCAGCCGTCGACCCCGCGACACCGGCCCCCTCCGATCCCTCGCTGGTCCGCCCCGCGGCCGAGACCGCCTCCCGCATGAGCGCGTTCGCCCGAGGCACCCGCTCCGGCCGCGACGCCCACCCCGACAGCGAAGGGACCTCCCAGGAATGACCGACCACATGACCAATGAACTCGGATGGATGCTCGACGAGGTCCTGAAGGTCCCGGAAGCCCGCCACGCGATCCTGCTCTCCGCGGACGGCATGCTCCGCGCCCGCTCTCAGGGCATCAAGCGTGACGAGGCCGAACGGCAGGCGGCGGCATTGTCCGGACTGCAGTCCATCAGTCGCAGTACCGCCGAGTTCTGCGCGCAGGAGACCTCGCCGTGGCAGCAGACACTGGTCGAATTCGTCGACGGGTACGTCTTCCTGGTGGCCGCCGGCGCGGGCGCCTATCTGGCGGTCTCCGCCGGCCAGGACGTCGACATGGAAGCCGTCACCTACAGCATGCACAAGCTGGTCGACCGGCTGGGCAAGGAGCTGACCAGTCCGCCGCGGCAGAACTCCGCACCCGGCATGGCTGACGACTCAGGTACGGCATGACCCCGCCACGCCCCCGGCGTGACAGAGGACTCGTGCGGCCCTACGTCGTCACACAGGGCCGCGCTCATCCGACGCGCAACACACTGGACATCGTGACGCTGGTGACGGCTGTGAACAACCGTCCCCTGCACGGGCTGAGCCCGGAGAAGCGCGGCGTCATGGAACTGTGCCGAGGAGGAGCGCTGTCGGTCGCCGAAGTGGCCGGCCACCTCACTCTGGCGATGAGCGTCACCAAAGTCCTGCTCAGCGACCTCATCGACAGCGGTCATGTCGTCGCCCGGCCTCCCGTCCCCAAAGCGCAACTGCCCGACGCCCGACTCCTGCAGGAGGTCCTGGATGGGCTCCGCTCCCGTTTCTGAACCGGTCTACGTCGCGGACACGGTCACCACCGCGGTCAAGATCCTCGTCGTCGGCCACTTCGCCGTCGGCAAGACCACCTTTGTCGGAACACTCTCCGAGATCCGGCCGCTGCGCACCGAAGAGACGATGACGCAGGCAAGCGAACTCGTCGACGACCTTGAGGGGACCCCCGACAAGACCACGACGACTGTGGCCATGGACTTCGGACGCCTCACACTCAGTGAGTCCCTGGTGCTGTACCTCTTCGGCGCCCCCGGTCAGAAGCGCTTCACCCAGCTGTGGCAGGACATGCTGTGCGGAGCGCTCGGCGCACTGGTGCTGACGGACACCCGAAGGCTCGACCAGTCCTTCGACGTCATGGGTCTGCTGGAAGAGCACGGTATGCCGTACGCGGTCGCCGTCAACCAGTTCGACGGCGCGCCGCCCTTCCCCGAGGCAGAGATCCGCGAGGCTCTCGACCTGCTCCCGGAAACCCCTCTGGTCACCTGCGACGCGCGGGAACCCACGTCCTCCGCCAAAGCGCTGATCTCCCTCATCGAGTATCTCCAGACCCGCACCCCTCAGGAGCAAGAATGACAACACCCCTGCCCGTGGGTGACGCGGTACCTCCTCCCGGCTGCCCTGCGCATGCCGGCGACGGTGCGGCTGAGCGCCTGTACGGCCCGCAGTTCGCCGCCGACCCATTGGCGTCGTACACCCGCCTGCGCGCCCGTGGCTCCGTCGCGACTGTGGAAATGGCACCCGGCGTACACGCCTCTCTGGTCACCGGCTACGAGACCGCTCTGGAGGTGCTGCGCAGTCCGGAGCGCTTCTCCAAGGACCCACGCCGGTGGCGGGCCCTCGCCGACGGGACGGTGCCGGCGGACAGCCCGGTCGTGCCGATGATGATGTACCGGCCGAACGCCCTGTGGGCCGACGGGGACGAGCACAGAAGGCTGCGAGGCGCCATCACCGACAGCCTCGGCCGTCTGGACCCAGGCGCGCTCAAGGGCTACGTGGAGCACAGCGCCGACACCCTCATCGACCGGATCGGGCCCAAGGGACGGGCGGATCTGCTGGGCGAGTACGGTGCCGTCCTGCCCCTGCTGGTCTTCAACCAGCTCTTCGGCTGCCCGCCCGACATCGGGGACAAGCTGGTCGAGGGGATGTCCGGGATCTTCGACGCCGACACCGACTCCGAGAAGGCGAACGCGGTGCTGACCGAAGGCGTCGCCGAGCTGGTCGCACTCAAGAGGGACCAACCGGGGCAGGACGTGACGTCCTGGATGATGGCCCACCCTGCCGGGCTCACCGACGAGGAGATGATGCATCAGCTGGTCCTCCTCATGGGTGCAGGCACCGAGCCCCAGCAGAACCTGATCTGCAACGGGCTGCGGCTGCTGCTGACCGACGACCGGTTCGCGGGTGATCTCGCAGGCGGCAGCATGCCCGTCGAGGACACCATCGACGAGGTGCTGTGGACCGACCCGCCGATAGCGAACTACGCCGTCCACTATCCGCGCCACGACCTGGAGCTCGACGGAACCCTCCTGCGCGAGGGCGAGCCGATTGTGATCAGCCTGGCGGCCGCGAACACCGACCCCGGACTCGCCGGCGACCGCCGGACGGGCAACCGCGCGCACCTCGCGTGGAGCGCGGGCCCGCACACCTGTCCCGCGAAAGGCCCCGCCCGGTCGATCGCCGCGGTCGCCCTGGAGAAGCTCCTCGACCGGCTCCCTGACATTGAGCTGGAGGTGCCTGTCGAGGAGTTGGAGTGGCGGCAGGGCCCCTTCCACCGGGCTCTGGCCGCCCTGCCCGTCCGCTTCCCGTCGATCAGCCCTGTCGGCCGGCCTTCTGCAGAAAGCGATTGGATCACGAATCCGGGCCTGTCGGCATCGGCCCCTCCGGCACCGACGTCCACGGCGAGGGAACCCGGATCCGCGAACGTGGCCCGACAGCGCTGGTGGAGCTTCCTGGCGAGGTGGTGGCAACGGCGATAAGCCATGTGAGGACGTCGCACACCCCCACGACGTCGCCGTCCGCGGCATACGCCCGACTGCGGACCGGTCCGTGGACGGATCAGACACCGCGGCCGGCACGTCAGTGACGTCAACGACTCGGCGTCGGGTCATGGCCGGACCCGCCTGCGGGTTCGGCCATGACCGGATGGGGCGACGAGTGAGGACAAAGGACCGGCTCGACACTCCATCCCGTTGATCACAAACCCGCAGGCGAGCACTGTCGGCAACCCACGTCGGAAGTCAACGCCGGTGGAAGGCACGGCCGATGGATTGCGACACATGCTCATCGGCCGTGCCCGGCTCTCGACCGCCGGCCATGCCTCCGGCCAGGGCCCCGGCCACAGAATCACGCCTGCCGCAAGCCGGCCTCGACGGCGACAACCGACGACGACCAGGCGAGCGGCGCCAAGGCGTCCCGCCCCGAGACCGCCCTCCATGCAGACAAGGCCTACGGCATCCCTGAGTTGCGCAGATGGCTGCGGGGGCGACATCGGCGTCCGTGCCGCCCTCGAGGGCGGCGAGCCCAGACAAGATTCGGGCTGTCGCAGGCAGGCCGGCGACCGGACGATCCCCTGCCTTCCCTGCAACCGCAGGGCGCTGACCGGCATTCCTCGGCCTCGCCGCCGCCCCACGCTGGCAGTCCCCGCCAGATGTGAGCCCCGCGAGGCAGCCTCTCGGTACCGCGGGCCGGTGACGGGGCCTTTCAAGCCGTCGCGCCACCGTTCCCTCGTCAGTTGTGTAGACAGCATCGCCTCTGAATGGAACGCTCACTACAGAGCAACGTAGTTGGCGCCGCTGCCCCGCGCGCCGGGCAGCTCGGCGCCACCGTCCAGAGGACGGCGCCTGTCGACATCGGCGCGTACGAACAGACGCGGTGGAACCCCGGAGCCGCCCGCGACGGCGCGGCGGCTCCGGACGTGGACCGCCGTGCCTTCCTTCGCCGAAGCAGACGGAACCCAACAGAAGGAGACCGATGAGATTCCGTGACGTACGCCGTACGGTTGCCCGCGCCGCGACCGTAGGCGCTGCACTGCTGCTGTCGTTCAGTGCGCCCCAACCGGCCTCCCCCGACTCCGGGCGAGACCCGCTGGTCGTTCGCACCGCGCACGGCACGGTCCAGGGCAAGACCGGTCCCGACGGCGGCCGGGTGTTCCAGGGCATCCCCTTCGCCGCCGCGCCGACGGGGGAGTTACGCTGGCACGCGCCCCGGCCGTCCGCATCATGGTCCGGCGTGCGGGACGCCACCGCACCGGCCAGTCCCTGCCCCCAACTGCCCCTGACGCTGCTCCCGGACGGCGGGCCGGTCCTGCCGGGTGACTCCAATCGCACCGGCAGCACCTCGGAGGACTGCCTGTACCTCAATGTGTGGACCCCGCCCGGCGCCGACGGCAGAAAGCTGCCGGTGCTGGTGTGGCTGCACGGCGGCGGCAACGCCTACGGCGCCGGCAGCGACTACAACGGTGCGGCGCTGGCAGCCCGGGGCGTGGTCGTCGTCACCGTCAACTACCGTCTCGGGGCACTGGGGTTCCTCGCCCACCCCGCGCTGTCGGCCGAGAGCACCGACCACGCGTCCGGCGATTACGGCCTGATGGACCAGCAGGCCGCGCTGCGCTGGGTACGGCGCAACATCGGTGCCTTCGGCGGCGACCGCACCAGGGTCACCCTGGGCGGTCAGTCCGCCGGGTCCGTCGACACCTGTCTCCACATCGCCTCGCCGACCGCGCAAGGCCTGTTCCACCGGGCCGTCCAGCAGAGCGGCAGCTGCCTGTCCGACGGCGCTCTCGACCCGCTCACCCTGGCCGAGGCCGAGAGGAGGGGGCAGAGCTTCGCGGCCTCGGTCGGCTGCAGCGACCCGTCGAACGTCGCGGCCTGTCTGCGCGCCGTACCCACCGGGGAGCTGATTCGCGGCGCCCCTGCGGCGGCGTCCCTGTGGACACCGAACACCGGACCGGCCGTCCTTCCGGTCCCACCGCGCAGGGCATGGGCTGAGGGACGGGTGAACGCGGTCCCGACGCTGAGCGGCAGCACCCATGACGAGTACCGGTACTTCACGGCGCTCAACGTGGACCTGCTCGGCGGTGGGCCCCTCACACCGCAGACCTATGCCGCCCTGATCAAGCTGCAGCACCCTGCTCGGGCAGCCGCCGTTCTCGGCACCTACCCGGCGTCCGCCTACGCCTCGCCGAACCTGGCCTACTCCGCTGTCGGCACCGACCAGCGCTTCGCCTGCCCGGCGCGTGCCGACGGCCGCCTGTACAGCGGCAGGGTGCCCGTCTACGCCTATGAGTTCAACGATCCCCAGGCGCCTGCGTTCATCCCGGCGCCGTACACCCCGCAGGGCGCGTTCCACGCCGGGGAGCTGGCCTATCTGTTCCCGATGAAAGCCCTGCCGCTCACCACCCCGGCACAGCGCCGGCTGTCCGCCACGATGACCGGCTACTGGGCCCGATTCGCCGCCACCGGCAACCCCAACGGGCCCGGCACCCCCGTCTGGCCGCGATACAGCGCCGACCGTGACAGCATCCAGGTTCTGGCTCCGGACCGGACCGCTCCTACCAACGGTTTCGCGGCCGACCACCGCTGCGCGTTCTGGCAACCCGCCGACACTTCCTGACGACTGCCCCGGCGCTCCGCGGAGCAGGCCCACCACCGCCGCACGGCAGCGCTTCAGGACACATCCGGGGCGCGTCCCGCCGAGCGGGAACTCCCCACGGGAACGCCGTGGTGGGCCGCCAGGGCAAGCAACGCGACGCGCAGCGGCTCGATCTCCAGGGAAGTGGCGGGCTCGAACCAACGGGCCACGGCGGTTCCGCTCACCGTTCTGAGGGTGAAGCGGGCGAGTTCGTCCGACACCTCGGGGCGACCGCCCAGGTCGAAGACGACGCTCAGGGAATCCTGGGCCCACGCCAACAGCGCGTCGCGGTAGTGGCGCAGCTCGGCCAAGGCGGCCGTGCTGGCGTCCTGCCGCAACATGCCGACCGCGAGCAGCAGCTTCAGACTGTGCGGGTGGCGTTGGAAGCTCTCCCCGACCGATCCGAGGAAGGTGTCCAGCCTGTGCCCTGCATCCGCACCGGGTACGTCGACCGGAGGCAGGGCCGCCAGCAAGGCGGTTCTTGCGCGTTCGAGCACCGCCACGTAGATGCCGTCCTTGCTTCCGAAGTGCCAGTAGAGGGAACTGGCGGGGAGTCCGCAGGCGGCCGAGATCATCGATATGGACGTGGCGGCGTAACCGTGCTGGGACATCAGCTCAGTTGCGGTGTCGAGAATCGCGTCGTGGGACCGCATGCCGCGCTCACGGGCCGATGCCTCTGTCATGCGCCCGACTCTAGATCAGCCGACCGGCCAAGCACAGCGGTTCAGAGGAATCATCCCAGGTCAGAACACCTGACAGTGCCTTGACCGGGGCCGGCGCGAGAACCGGCACCTCGGTGACGATGATGAGGCGGGCGACGACCCCGGTGCGCTCCTGGAAGGCCCGGCAGTGCGGATGCCCGCCCCCAGGGAGAACAGCATGGCCCCCATGGTGTCGTGGAGTTCCAACGCGAGGCGGCGTCCTTCCTCCTGCACGGCGACCTCGGCCGCATGGCGGGCCCGCTCCGCGACGACGACGGCGGCGGCCGCGGCCTGACTCGCCGCCTGCTCCAGGGCCTGGGCCGTCCGGTCGCTGAACGGCGCGGTCTCCCGGTTGGCGCCGTAGAGGAAACCGAACAGTCGGCCTTCGTGTATCACGGGCACGGCGATCATCGCGCCCAGCCCCTCCGTCTCGGCCTGTGCCTTGAAGTGATGCGTGATGGTGTCGGAGCTGCGGTAGTCACTCACCCACAGGGGCCGGCGCCGGAGCATGACCTGCCCGCCCAGCCCGCATCCGGAGGAACCTGGCCCGCGACCGGACCGGCAAGACGCACCCGGCCACGGGCCGGCCCGCTGCCGCCGACCGCCACGCCGCGCCGCTGAGAGGGGAGTCGATGGTGAAACGAGCTGGTGCGGGCGGAAGGCGACCATCAGCGGCAGAGGGCCTGTGTGAGTTCGCGATGCCACTGGATTCCAGGATCCGGGCCATTTCCGGACCGCCTCATCCACCCCGGAGCATCGGCACCATCGTTCTTCCAGACGCACCAGCGAAGGTCCTGACCTGGGAGCTCGAGTGCTAGGCGGAGGTGTCGTCCGCGCCCGCGAGCGTGCGCAACTCGAGTGCGGAGTGCATGGCTGGGTCCGGCCTGTCCCTCCCCATTACCGATCCGAGCCATCCCAGGAGGAGGCTCAGGGGAGCAGAGACGATGGTCGGGTACTGCAACGGGAACAGGCTGAAGTCCATGTCCGGGAACAGCGCGGTCGGACCTCCCGAAACCGCCGGGGACAGCACGGCCAGGACCACCGAGAAGACCAGTCCGCCGTAGATGCTCCACAGCGCCCCGGTGGTGGTGAAGCCCCGCCAGTACAGGCTGTACAGCAGCGCGGGAAGAATCGCCGAAGCCGCGATGCAGAACGCCAGCCCGGCGGCGAAGGAGACATTGAGGCGCTCGGCGAGCAGGGACACGCCCACCGCCGCGCAACCGATCAGCACGACCGCCCAGCGGGCGACCAGCAGTTCCTTCTCCTCGGTCGCGCGTCCCCGCTTGAGCACCGCACCGTAGATGTCGTGCGCCACGGACGTCGCGGCGGCGAGGGCGATGCCCGCCACCACGGCCAGGATCGTGGCGAACGCCACGCAGGCCATGACGGTGAGCATCCACGACCCGCCGAGGGAGTGGGCGAGCAGCAGGGTGGCCGTGTTCCCCGAGGGGCTCCCGGCGAGGATGGTCTCCGGGCCGAGCACCGCCGCGGCGCCGAATCCCAAAACCCCCGCGGTCACGCAGAACACGCACGTCAGAACCGCCGTCCACTGCACCGAACGCCGGGCAGCGCGCGCGGAGGGCACCACACACATGCGCATCAGGATGTGCGGGAGTCCAGCGGCTCCGAACAGGGCTCCAAGTTGGAGGCTCAGTCTGTCCAGCGTTTCCATACCGGTCCCCTGGGTGCGGGCGCCGGGGGCGAGGAATTTCTCCCCGACGCCGCTGCGGTGGGCCGCGGTTCCCAGCAGTTCACTGGGGTTCCAACCGAACTTCGCCAGCACCAGCACCGCCAGGAAGATACTCGCGATCAGGAGGACGGCCGCCTTGAGCAACTGTACGAGCGTCGCGCCGTGCATGCCGCTGATGGCCACATAGATGATCATCAGGACGCCGAGGAAGACCATCAGGCAGTTCTGGGCAGCCTCGCCGGATATGCCCAGCAGAGGTGCCGCGAGCGCACCGGCACCCACAAGTTGGGCGGTGAGGTAGAACAGCGAGATCACCAGCGTGGCCAGGCCCATGGCCAGATGGACGGGCCGCGGCCGCAGCCGGCGCGCCAGCGCGGCGCCCACCGTATAGCTGCCGGTGTTGTGGAACGGCTCTGCGATCACCAGCAGAATGACGGCCCAGACCACAACGGGCCCCACCAGATACGGGATGCCGTCGAAACCGGCCAGCGCGATGAGCCCCGGAGTGCCGAGAAGCGTCGCTGCGGAGATGAAGTCGCCGAACAGGGCGATTCCGTTGCGCGCGGAGGGCAGTTCGCGGCCGCTGACGAAGAAGCGGCGGGGGGTGTCGCTGTCCGCCGCACCCCACAAGGCGATGAGGACGACGCAGACGACGAAGACCGCAAAGACGATCAGGGTTGTTCCGTTGTGCGCGATCGGGGCGGAAAACTGAGAGCCGCTCATCGACGGCTCCCCCTCGGTTCGAGCCCTGCCCGCACCCTCTCGGCCAGCGGATCCAGGGTGGTGCGGGCGTAACGCGCGTACCAGCGGCACACCAGGAGCGTGGTGGCGCACTGCAGGAGCGCGAGGGCGAGCCCGATGTTCAGGTGGCCGACCAGCCTCGCAGCCATCAGTTCGCCGGCCACGTTGGCCAGAAGGGCGTTGAGCAGATAGAAGCCGACCACGGCGGTGACAACGGGAAAGACCCTGGAGCGGCGCTCCTTGCGCAACCGTTCGACGTCCGTCGGGACGTCCGGCTCCGCGTTGGGGGTGTGCGCGTAGGGGCTACGGACGTACGACGGTGGTCGTTGGAACGGCTCAAAGGGACTGGTCATGACGACATCGACTCCTCTTGGCTGCATGCCGCGGCGAGGGCGAGGCGTCACCGCAGGGGCAGTCGACCGGGTCGGTGTCTGCCAAGGCACGACTCGGTGTCCGAGCCGTGACGCAGTAACGTGCTCAGCCCTTGTGGGTCCTGATCTCCTCGATCAGCGAGGGATGTCGACCACGATCCTCAGGCTCACGGGCGGCGCCGTGGAACCAGGCGAACAAGCGAAGGACACGCCGCGCGGCACCGATTATGCCGAACGGCGTTCGGTTCGCGAGCTTAGAGGTGCCCAGCGTGCAGGACAAGACGTCGTCGGCAAGTCACCCTCCGCGTCCGCCTGAGGTCCGCTGCCGCGCTCTGCGCGGCGAATCAGGAACCGGCCGGCTTCTGTGGTGCCGTGACGCGGGCGTGCAGAGCGGTGAGGCCGTCGAGGAACATCTCCAGGGCGAGTTCGAAGCTGTCCCGGTCGATCACGCCTGCGCGGCCGCGCAGGCGGTGGGCCCCCGCGAGGTGCGGATAGCGCTCGACGTAGACTTGGACGTCGTCCTCGAACCCCCCGGCGAACGAACTCATCGCGGACCCGACCACCAGGTACTTGGTCGAGGCACCGATCAAAGTGGCATAGCGCGGCGGCCAGCCGGCGCCCACGAGGCCGCCATGAATGGCGTCGGCGCGCCGCAGGGAGGCTTCACGGCGGGCGGGGCCGTAGGCCAGGAACGGGACGATCTGGGGATGGGCAGCCAGCGCGGCGCGGTAGGACCTGGCCCAGGAGGCCACGCCGTGTCGCCAGTCGCCGGTCTCGAAGCCGGAGACGTCCACGTCCTCCATGATGGTGTTGGCGACTTCGTGGAGGACGTCGTCCTTGGTTTTGACGTGCTCGTAGAGCGAGGAGACCTGAACCCCGAGTTCCCGTGCGAGCCTGCGCATCGACAGTTCGGTGAGCCCGTCCCGGTCCACGATCGCCAGCGCCGTGGCGCAGATGCGCCCGCGGCTGAGAATCGGCTTGGTCGGTCGGCCCACCGATGCACCCCCACACCGTAAGGCGCCGCAGTCAGCAGCGCCCTGCTTCTGGCTTCACCTTACATGCGCCACCGATTACCGAACATCGTTCGGAAAGCTCCTTTACCCTGCGCGCGAATCCCCAGCGGTGGCGCGCCGGTCACCCGGGAGCGGCGACCCCCGCAGCGGTCCGCTGCTCCTGCTCTTCCTGGAACTCCTCCCACAACGCCAGATACATGCCCCTCTTGCCCCCGTAGTGGTGGAAGAGGCTGCCGACGGGGATCCCCGAACGCGCCGCGATCTCCGTCACGCTCGCGTTGGTGTAGCCGCGCTCGGTGAACACATCGAGCGCTGCGTCCAGCAACGCGCGTCGCGCCGAGACGTCCGCGGCGGCCGCGGCCTCTGCGGGAGTCCGCACCGTCGTCTCCGCCGCAGCCTCCACCCCCTCCGCCACGGTCTTCGCTGACGCTTCCGGTGAGTCGGCCGTCCGTTCCGGATGGGCCTGGCTCCCAGGTGCACGCTCGAACTGGTCCCCCACGGTCACCAGCGGTACGGGTGCACACGTGTGCACCTACCGACCGGTGACCGAGGGGTGGACCGGGTGTGCCGGGGGCTCCACGCGCGCCCCGTGCCGGGGCTTACCGGTCCGCGCAGGCACTTCAGAAGCACTGGCTGCCACTCAGGACTGGCTGTTGAGGAACCCGATCCCCACAGCCCCCCACCACCCCACCTGGGAAACCACGGCGGACATCGCTGCTCGCACCAGCAGCCGTCTCTCCACCCGCCCTCCCGCCTGCTCCGCGAGGGAGCGGTGCAGAGCGTGCGCGTGCACGCCGTTGAGAGCGACCAGGAGAACCAGTCCCAGCTTCACCCGGGTGGCTGCCAGTGCCAGGTCCGGGCCGAGGACGGCACCACTGATCACCATACCTGTCAGACCGGACCAGACGAGCACATGCAACGGCCCGGTGAAGTCCAGCACTTGACGCAGGCTGCGCCGCCCCAGCAGTCGGGGCTTCCGCCCTCCTCCGCCACGACGTTGCACAGCAGCTTTCCCGTGGTGAGGTTCTCCGTACGCACAGAACGGCCCGCGTGGTGCAGGTGGCCCCGCATGTGGACGAGCCTTCCGGAAATGGTGGATCGCCACCGCCTGACCTTTTCGCTGGCGCCCTCAGGAGCGTCGTACGCACTGCCGAGACAGCCGCCCGCATCCATCCAGATCGGTGTCACAGGCTGGAGCCTCGAGCCCGCCGCGGGTTCATGGGTGAAGGCGAAGGTGATGTAGACGGTCTTGCTCTGGGGCGCATGGTTCATGAGGTCGTAGAGCATGTTCCAGCGCTCACCCGGCGCACTTTGATGCCGTATCCGGGAGGCAGGACACTTTCCACTCGCTCGTTCCCGGAGGCGAATTTCCGCTGGGGGCCGCGGCAGACGACGTCGCTTTTCGAGTGGGTGCCCAGCACCGCGTGGTGGAGCATCGGACCGGTGTTGACGTTCGCGTTCGACCCGTCCGGATATACGAGGTTTGGCTTGAAGCCCGTGATGAAGCAGTCGTCGCACGGCTTCTGGACGTTCAGCGCAAGGCGGTTGCCGGTTTCACCGTGGTCGTGCCCTGACGCGGCGGGAAGGGTGAACGGCCCGTAGCGCACGGTCGTTGTCGTCCTGGCCTCAGGGACTCGGTGCGGTAACGATCAGTGGGGCAGCGAGGGGCAGACTTCGCCGGGACATGTCTCTCTCCTTTTCGGATCAGGAATTGACTGCCAGACAGGCAAGGACCTGATGCGGAAATCGGTGCGGGATCCCTAGGCCGCCGAACCGATTTTCCCTCGATCACATTCCAAAGAGGCGATCAGCCTTGCTGAAAGGAGAAATATCGGCCCTGGAATCGGGCATCCGGTTCACGTGTGTACGGCCTCGCCGCCGGCTCACCGGTAGAGTGACGTGCGCCTTTTGCGGTGTCAACACAGGCGGGACGCAGGTAAAATCAGGTGACGCACTCGTAATGCACTGACCAGCATTCTTCCTGCATTTTTGGCCGCACTGAGCGGGGCAAGACCGGTGACTTCACTGATTCGTGGCCGTGTCCCGCCGGTGATTGAGGTCGCCCTCACCGATCACCGCGGCGCCGCGGAAGGCCTCTCCCCAGGTTCATTCGGCAGCGCCCAGCCCGGCGAACAGAACGTGCATCAGCGAGGTCCAGGCACCATGGTCCGGGCTGTCCGCCCTTACTGCGGCGAGTACGTCCACTCCCAGGGACACGCACAACACAAGGCGGGCGCAGGCCGCCGCATCGATCAGGGGGCCGACCGTGCCGTTTCGCTGGGCGAGTTCAACCAGGTCCCTCAACTCGCTCTCCACCCGACTCAACGCGGCGTGGACCCTGCGGGCGACCTCGGCGTCCCGCCTGGCGGCTGTGAGCGCTTCGCTGACCAGCGGCGCACTCCGTCAGCGCGTACGGTGTGGAACCCCTGCGCGAGGTGCGTAGCGTGCCGGATCAGCATGGTCTTGCCGAGTCCCTGATCCCCTGTCAGCAGGAGTGCACCACCCTTCTTCGCACTGCGGCAGGCCCTTGCGGGGCGGGACCGGGGGTATCCAGCCGCTGTCGCCCGGCGACCCGCCCCGTGTCGGCCCCACTGTGAAGGTCTGCTGTGGCCATGGCCCGGGTCAGGCGCTGCTGGGCCTGGCCAACCTCGGCTTCGACCTGTCCGTGTACGACATCTTCGGCCCGCTGTCGGCCGGCGGCGCCCTTGTGGCCGCGTATGAGCGTGTCGAAGACGTCGAACATGTCGTCCACAAAGCCGTCGGGGAACACGCCGTCACGGACGTCCCAATTGACCTGGAGCCCTTCGGCATCGTCCATGGCCTGGCAGTCGATGAACACCTGCGGGGTCTGGGTGATGCCGAAGCCGTCCAGGCGGCCCTCGGCCCGCCTGCCCGTACCGCCGTCACCGAGGCCGATGGCGCTGGTGAACACGACGGGCATGAGGGCGGCTTCGCGGCCTCGGCGGCGGGCGAGTTCGCGCAGCACCTCCACTCCGGAGCACAGGCGGTGGTCGAGGTCGTCGAAGAGCTGCCCGCCCGCTCGCCGAAGGGGGCGCCTGCCCCCGGTTCGACGGCGAGGAGGTTGACGGTGGTGAAGTCGCCGACGACGCGGTCGATGTGCTCGTGGAGCGCCAGCCGGTTGAGCACCGTCAGATTGAGGCAGAAGCGCGGGCTGCGGCTCCAGCGTCCGATCACCGCGGCGTAGGCGGCGAGCACGACGGAGGACGGAGTGAGGCCGCGGCGCTGGGCGCGGTCCTTCAGTCGCTCCCAGGCGACTGTGTCCAGCTTCAGGTACCGGCGCCGGAAGCGCGGCTGCTGCCGCGGTTCCGCCTCGGCGAGCGGCAGGTCGGGGGCGGGCGGCAGCGTGTCCAGCCGTGACCACCAGTAATCGCGGTCGCGCTGGTGGGCAGGGGACTCGCGCAGACCGCGCTCGGCAAGCAGTTAGTCGCGGAACTGCACATCGAGGGCGGGGAGTTGAGCATCCGGGTCGGCATGCAAGGTCTCGAACTCGGCGAGCAGCAGCCAGATGCTCGCCCAGTCCGCGATGAGGAAGTCCATCGACAGGTGCAGTACGGCCCGCGAGTCGGTACGCGTGACCCGCAGCTCGAACAGCGGCCACCGCGTGCTGTCGTACACACGATGCCCCATCTCCTCGCGCGCCTTCAGGAGCGCGCCCTCGGTGTCTGCCCCGCGCACATCGGTGACGGGCACGTTCAGCCGCGGCACGGTGGGCAGGACGTGCTGGTGGCCCGCGGGGTCGATGACGGCGCGCAGCATGTCGTGGCGTTCGACGAGCCGGTTCCAGGCGTCCTCGGTGCGGGCCGGGTCCAGGTCGGGGTAGGTGACTTCGAGGTAGACGTGGCAGGCGACGCCGCCGTAGCCGAAGACCTCGTTGCGGCCCAGCAGATAGGCAGCCTGCACGTCGGTCAGCGGGAACGGCTCGTGGCGGGCCAGCGGATCGGGTACAAGGGCCATGGGCCGGGCCTCGGCACGCAGACACTCCAGCACGTCGGCCTTGTAGTCCTTGAGTGCCTGGAGCTGTACGGCGCTCAGCGTTCCCTTCGGGGCGCGGTAACGGAGGGTTCCGTCCTCCTCCCACAGCTGCGCGCCCGCCTGCCGCAGCTGCGCGATCAGCTCGGCAGGGTTGGATGCGATGGTCATCGGTCGGTCTCCTTGGCCTGGGCGGCGAGCGGCGGAATGTTGGCGTTGAAGCGGAAGAGGTTGTCCGGGTCCCACATGTCCTTCAGACGCGCCAGGCGTGTGTACGTCGCCTCTCCGTACGCGACGCGCACCCACTGCGACTCGGGGTCGGGCAGCAGGTTGACGTAGGGGCCTTCGGTCACGTCCTGGAGGTCCTGCCAGCCGGCGCGTGCGGGTTCCACGTGTTCGGGACTGTCGGCGTCGCCGTACCACTGGGCGCAGATCTCCACGAACCACTGGGCGCTGCGGTGGGTGAACGCGGTCGGCTCTGCGGGAGCCCGGGCGATGGCGCCGCCGAGCGCGCCGAGGACGACGGAGAAGTTCGGTCCGGCCGTGTCCGAGTGGCCCAGGAGCCGGTCGAGCGTGGTGTCGGACAGTTCGGTGAGGAGTTCGCCGCGGTTGTAGACGTGCTGGCGTGCGTAGTCGGGCGGTGAGGGCAGCAGTCGCTGGTAGGCGGTGTACGGCAGCGGGGCGACGCTGTCGGAGACTGGACGGGCGGGACCGTGCCGCAGCGGTGCCAGCACCTCGTCGCCCTGCTCAGGCGGCCCGAACCAGCTCGGGATCAGTACGACGCACCGCTCGAAGTGCAGACGCTCGGGTACGAACGGCAGCGGCGGCGCGGTCCACATGATGGCGATCAGCGAGGCCGCGTCCGGGGCGGTGGTGAGCCAGTCGCGGGCCGCGCGGAGGGCTGTGCGCGCCTGGGCAGCCGGGTGGACGAGTGCCCCGGCTACGACGGCAGTGACGGGGTGCAGCCGGAAGCCGAAGCGGGTGACGACGCCGAAGTTGCCGCCGCCTCCGCGCAGGGCCCAGAACAGTGCCGACGTCGGTGTTGCGCGGGCCGGGCACCGCGAGCCGCCTCCAACACCTCAGCCAACCTCGCGGCTTCCTCCCGCAGGCCCTCCACCCGCACCCGGGCAGCCGCCTCCCGCTCCTCCAGCATTCCCAGACCGACGCCACCGCGCACCCCTCGACCATGAAGCGAACACAGACGCCGCATGCCTCCCTCACCGCGAGCAAAACCATGCCTGACCAGCAGAAATCAACGGATCACGTTCGATTGAGATACGGCTTCTCAGTGTCCAGTGGAGCTGGACGAAAGCCGCGGTCTCGTCAGGGAATTCAGCGTGGACGCCATAGCCGACCGAAGGGGCGCTTTCACGAGTCGAGTAGCGCTCCACGGTGGTGGCGCCGGCCACACGGGCGGCGTGGGCGAGGAGGAGTTCGAGGTCGCCGACCTGGACAGTTCCGGAGTCCGGCAGGGTGCCGCATGACCACAGCGGCGACCGTGCCGTCCTGGTACGCCGACGCGGGATTCTTCTTCGGCCCGTCCGGGAGCCGATTTGGTCACGTCGGGGTCAGAAGACTTGCGGCGCGATCCTCATCGCGGCGAACGAGTGGCTCGGGACATGGCTGCGGTTACACCCGATCGGCCTCCGAGGGCAGGCGCATGCCCCGGAGCACGTCCGGGTCGAACCGCAGCATCGCGTCGAGGCCGGCGAGCTTGTAGCCATAGGTGTAGGTCGGAGTGCTGTAGGCCATCCGAAGTACGTCCTCGATGGTGGCCTTACCGTGGATCATCGCCTGACCGGTACCGACCAGTTCGGAGGCGATCTGGCTGATCACATGCACGCCCAGCAAGGCCCCGTCTTCTCTCCGGAACACCAGCTTCAGCAGGCCCTCCTCCCCAGCGATGAGACCGCGCGGGGTGGAGCCGAGCTCGCAACGGCCGATCTCGTAGGCAATGGCCGCCGACTTGCAGTCCTGCTCGCTCATACCCGCCCGGGCGACCTCGGGCATCCCGTAGACGGCACTGGCCGGAAGTCGGTCGACGTGGACGGAAAAATTCAGGTCGAAGGCTCCACAGACCGCCTGCCGCCCCTGATCGGTAGCGATCGACGCCAGCGCCGGGCCGGTGACATCTCCCGCGGCGAAGACCGAGGGGCAGCTCGTCTGCCCACGCTCACCGATCACCACCCGACCCCGCTCGTCGATCTCGATACCGGCAGTGTCCAGACTCAACGCCGTGACATCGACGCTGCGCCCCGCGGCGAAGAGCAAGGCGTCCGGCCGCAGCTCCCGGCCGTCGGTCAAGATGGTGCGCAGTTGGTCGCCGTCTCGCTGCGTCGACGCCATCCCGGTGCCGGTGATGACCTCGGTACCGCGTCGTCGGAACACCTGTTCCAACCGTGCAGAGATCTCCTCGTCCATCATCGCCACCAATTGGGGAGCGGTATCCACGATGGTTACCGGCACCCCGAGTGCCTGGAAGATCGTGGCGTATTCGACCCCGACTGGACCGCCACCCACGATCAGAATGTGCCGGGGCCGTCCACTGATCTCCATGATCTCTTCGGTGTCGAAGACCCATGGGTCGTCGAATGGCACACTGGCCGGACGCAGTGGTCGTGATCCGGTTGCGAGGATGATGCGCTCGCCGTGTAGCCGCGTCTCCTCGCCGGTTGTGGAGCGCACCAGCACCGTGTGGCCGTCCTCCAGCCGGGCCGAGCCGGCCACCAGGTGCACACCGAAGGTCTGCAGCCGGTCCAGTGTGGCCTGCTGCATGGCCGCGCTCACCTCGTGGGCCCGGGTGGTGAGCGGCCTAAACAGCACCTCGGGTGGGGCGGCCAGCGAGATCCCGTAGATGGCCTCCTTTTCGAACCCGTTCAGATACAGGGCGGCCTCCCGGAAGGTCTTCGTCGGTGCGCCGCCGCTCGTCACGACCGCCCCTCCGACGGTGTCGCGCTCGACCAACGCCACCGAATACCTCAGGTTCGCCGCCATCTGTGCTGCGGATTCCCCGGCTGGCCCGGCCCCGACCACGACAAGATCATAATGACTGGTCACGATTCTCACCCGCCTGACGACCTGATTCGGGGTCTATCGGTCCCTGCGCCTACCGAGCAGCAGCACATCCAGGTCACCCCGAATGAAGAATGTCCTCCAGTGCGCTCGAAACCGCAGGAAAGTACCTGTTCGCCAACCCCGTGCATCTGCATGTCGACCTCTCCGGTGGTACCGGTGTACTGCCGCGCCACGCCGCCGAGCGAATCCCCTTCCTGATGAACCCGGTGTCGTCGACGACGAACACCCCCCGAGGATCCGGCCCCTACTGCCCGGCCGGTGGCGCGCGCAAGCCGAACTGGGCCCCGAACGGGTCGACGACCACGCCGATCCGCCCGAACGGCGTGTCCTCGGGGGGGCCTGAGTACCGCGCCGCCGCCGTCGCCGACCGCCTCCACCGCGGCGTCGATGTCCGCGACAGTGAAGTAGGCCCTCCAGTGCGACGGCGTGCCGGGGGGAGCGTCCATCATCCCGCCGATGCCACCGGCCGGGCGGCCACCGACGTGGAACGTCTCGTAGTCGCCGGGGACCTCACCCGCCGCCGGGCCGAGCGCCGCGTACTGGAAGCCGAACACGTCCGCGTAGAAGCGCTTGCCGGCGGCCGGATCCGTCAGGAGCATGTCGTCCCAGGCGAACGACCCCGGCTCGTCCTGGACCTCGAAGCCGATCATGCCGGTCTGCTGCCACACGCCGAACACACCGCCGGTGGGGTCCGTGGCGACGAGGACGCGGCCGCTCCCGGCGAAGTCCATCGGTCCGGCGAACACCGAGCCGCCGTGCTCGCCGATCAGCTTCGCGGCGGCGTCCGCGTCGTCACTCGCCAGGTACACCGTCCAGGCCGACGGCCGGCCCTCCTGCATGGCGGGGTCGACGCCCGCGGCGGCGTGGCCGTCGACCTGGGCGATGAGGTAGCCGCCGTACTCCGCGCCGGTGTCGACGAACGTCCAGCCGACGACGCTCGTGTAGAAGGCGACGGCGCCTTCGACGTCAGGGACCTTGAGGTCGACCCAGCAGGGCGTGCCGGCGGGCCAGGGATCCGTACGGGTGGACATCGGAGCTCCTCCGTGGGGTGGGGGACGATCACGCGCAGCCAGCGCCTCATGCCGCCCGCGGAGCTGCTTTCGCTCGCGGAGCTGCTTTTACGATGAGCCCATAGATGTTGACGATGAGAACCCAGATCGGGAATGCCAGTTCGAGCAGCGGTATCATGCCAGCTGCGATCAACAAGAGAAGGCCGACCGCGGAGCCGATCAGCGCCAGCCATCGGGGGTACAGGCCGGTACGTAGGGCGAGCGTCGACGTGGTGAGTACGAACACGCCGGCCATGCGCGTCGCGTATATGCTCATAAGGTTGTAGGCGGTCGCACGTCCGAATATCCACACGTCCTGCAGCGGGCGGCCTTGATTTTCGGCGGCCAAGATGAGTAGTGCGCCAGTGAGCGCGGCCATCACGAACAGCATGCCGACGAACAGAAGGCCGCTGCCGAGGAAGAGCGTGGCGAAGAACTTGTCCTCCCTGACGCCCAGCTGATCACGAAGCGCGCCTATCGACCATAGGAAGAAGATTCCCGCGAATGGGACCAGGTTCAGCGCCAACACCACGGAGTCCCGCTGGGTTGAGCTGGTCAGCCACGTCCCCGCATCCGTCGGACTAAAGGGCACCGCCTGCAGGATCAATACGATGACGGCGCCGTACAGCACGGCGAACACGATGCCGGCGATGGCGGCAGCCCGCGGACTGCGAACTGCGCTAGGTGTGAGCTCGGCCTCTGCCATCACTGGCGCCTCCCAAGCTGGTAGTCGAGCCGATTCGGTCTGATGGCGATGCAGACCTGACCTGCTTGCTGACCGTCAGCCGCGCCCCGGCGGCTTTGGCGTTGGGCTGCTGGTGCAGGTCCTGGATCGACGACCACCGATCGGGCCCAGGTATATTCCGGTCAGGTGTCCGGGTCGCCGAGCCAGCGCAGAGCCCGGATCCCGGGCTGGAAGCAGTACTCGCCGCCGCGGTTGACGACGAAAGTCGGCAGGCCCCGCAGGCGGCGGCGGATGGGCTTGCGTGGCAGTGTGAACTGGTCGTGCTCATCGTGGGCGGCGATGAGCGGGTCATGCTCGTCGGGCGCACCGATGAATTTTCCGTCGTTGGCCCATTGGGCCTGCACGAATTCGTACTGGCGCGCGAGGTTGGCGTTGACCGCGGCGAACAGGAGGCCGCGGTCGGCACCGTCGTCGTCGAGGACGCCTTCGGGAAGCGGCGGTCCGTAGGTGGCACCGCGGCGGAGCAGCCGGTGCAGTCGCACCTCGCCGGTGACCGCGGCGTCGCGGGGGTTCATCCGCCGCGCGTGGGAGCTGACCGGACACATCAGACCCTGAGGATCGTCGCCGTAGAGGAAGGCGTTGTTGCGGTCGGGGTCGGCACCCAGCTCGGGCTTGTCGTGGTCTGGAGCGAGGATCAAAGGGGCGCCGCTGGGCCAGCGTCCGAAAAGCTTGGCGGCGAGCAGCTCCTCCTCGGCCGGGCTCGTGGCCTGTTCGTGGAGATACCGCCGGAACGCGGCCACGTCGGTGTAGAGCTTGCGGAAGACGAGGTAGCTCCCGTTGCGGCCGAGCACTTCCGGCTGCGGTGTCGGTGACACATCCCCGGTCTCGTTCAGGTAGCCCAGGACGAACTCGCCCGGCTTGAGCAGAGCCTCATGCGGGTTGCGGCCGGGAAGTCCGCTGCTCTCGATGCCGGGCTGGGAGATGCCGTCGTGGAAACCGAAAGAGTTCCGCCCGTCGAACGGGGAATAGACGTCCTGCCGCCAGACCCGCCCGATGCCGGGAAGTTTGTCCAGGGCGGTTCGGGCGGTCGCGCGGGTTGCCTCGAACCGTGCGACGTCTGGGGCGAGCAGCGTGAGCACCACGTGCACGTCGGACGAGCCGAGTGGGTGTTCCCAGTGCGCGGGGGCATTCCGGTCGACGTCACCGAGTTTGTCCGCACGTGCTGCCATGCCCTGCTGGAACTCCGGTGCGAACGTGTCAAGGCTGTCCTGGGGCACGCCGAGGGCCCGAAGGCCGGCGAAGCTGAACGCGGCGCTGAGCGAGGCCTGGGCGAGAGGATCGAGGACGTCGGCGGCCGAACTCACCACCTCGGCCAGTCGGCGCACCAGTTCCTGGCCGTCGCGCCGGTCGTCGATGCGAAGTACCAGGTAGGCGCCGGCATACGGGTCGGGGCGAGGCCGGAGCGTGCCTGCCTGTATGTCGTCCAGTTCGAGTGCAGTCAGGTCGGCGCTGGTTGGCGCGGTCGTACGGGTCATGGTCGTGTCCTGTCCGTCACTGCCCAGCCGGGGGCTGGTTGGCCGGCGCCAGGTATGGGAAGTCGGTGCCTGCGGGGGTGGTCGCGGCGCGGACGCCGTCGCTGATCGGGGGACCCTGCCCGGCCGTGATGAGCAGCGTGTAGATCTTGTCCATCACGTCGTCGTTGAGTGAACGACCGCCGCAGGTCGCATGCGGGTGCCCGGCCAACATCGACTGCTCGATCTCGAAGAAGCTGTTGTCCGTATAGGGCTTCGAGATGTCGATGACGAGGTAGTCGCCGAGGATCAGCTCGGTCAACGGGTGGGCGCCGTCTTCGGTGGTGGGCCAATCTACTTTGCCGTCGAGACTGTCGAAAACCGGAAGGTTCGCGTTGAGCCGTGTTCGGTAGGCGGCGCGGTAGTCCTTCCCCATGTGGAACGGATCCTCCAGATTGTACAAATCGCGCAGCTCTATGTCGCTGTTGACCGAGTCGTAGGTCTTCGGTGACAACATGACGTTCTTGACCTCAGGCCGGCCGGTACGCTCGAGCCTGATGGGCAGCGGACCCGAGACGACCGTCTCGGCGGCCACCGCGAACACCGCCCCATGCCCGCCGGTGAGCAGGGGTGCGTAGTCAGCCTCGACCACGATGCCCAGCACATCTGTTCCCATCAGGGAGTTCGTGCCGGGGCAGGAGAAGGCGAGTTGCCCGCTCATCATGGACCTCTGGAGGGCGGGTAGATCAATGAAGAAGGGGTCGGAACGCAGGCCGGCGTAGACGCTGAGGGCGTCGGTGTGCGCACCCGACGAGTCGTTAACCGTGACCGCGACGGGCTCACCGGAGATCGCGACACAGCGCCCGATTTGCCCCAACGCCGAGCCGTCACCGGGGGCCGGAGGAGCGAAGGAGAGGTCGAAGGCGATCTCCTCGGCTTCCGTGCCGACGGCGAGGTGCGTCACCTCGTCGGAGATCGTGACCGGGCGCATCCGGAAGCGAAAGGTGATGGCGTCGGAGAACGCCGTGTCCGGCTTCGCGTTCGGGTGCACGGTCATCACCAGGACGATCCACCCCGGCCGCGAAGGGCTGGGGAACACGTAGAAGTCGCAGATGTCACCGGCGGGACCGGCAATGGCCCGGGGCCCGGAGAAATGGTCTGACATGGTATCGACCCTTCCGAGTCGGAACGGCGGCTGGAGCCGTATTAGGCAGGCGGCGCAAGGGGCGCCGCCTGCCTAAACTGCGCACCGAACTCGGCGTCAGTCGGCAGCCTCATCGAGCAGCGGCTTGAGGGCCGGTTGCGCGAGCGCCGCCTGGGCGGCGGGGTCATCGAGGACCTGCTGGAACGCCTTGTTCACCCGCAGCGCCTTGGTGACTTGCGGCTGCGTCACGTCGCCGAAGAAGTCGAAAAATCCCGCGGCTTGTATCTGGCCCGACTGGAGGAACGCCTTGATGTCGGCATTGGTGACCGCGTCCACATCCTCGATCGTAAACTCATTGGTGTGCTGCAGCCAATCCGCCCACACCGGCAGGCCGATGATGGCGAGGGCGTCATCGACGTAGGGGTCCCACTCGCTCTCGAACGAGGTCAACCACATCAGCCGACTGTCGTCGTCGAACAGGACGAACCGGAGGCTACGCAGGCCGATCCTCTCGAGGTCCGACTGAGTGCGGGGGTCGCGCAGCCGGTCCTCAAACACCTGGATCGTTGCCTTCATGGGCTCCTTGTGGCCTTCCTTCACGCTCATAAGCGCGCTCAATTCCGAGACCACGCCGTGAACCCTGCCCTTTCCCGACTTCTTGCTGGCAGGTGTCGTCATGACTGCTCCTCCTAGATCCGGATCGTTCGCCTGTGTTGAGTTATTCGGCAGGCGGTCACCATGTCCTGGGATTCCCTATGTCCTCGGCCGGCTAGTAGTGCAGTGGCGACGCACCTCCCCGCGACGATCTCCTCGAGCGATTTGGGGCGACCACGCCCCGAAGTCGGTGTCCTCGACCTTGCACGATCGCCGTCAGTCGAGCGTTCTGCCGGCACGTCCCGGATCCGCTTGGCACCTCGGTCTGCTTCGCCGCATGGCCTGAGCGCCCGGCGAGCGGCAGTCACGCCGAAACGGCGGCCCGCTATCTGGCGGTCAGTCCCTGCCGGACGGCGAACATGGCGCCGGCAGCAACGGCCAGCGGGGCGGCGACGAGCCTCACGATCTTCATCGTAGCCTCTTCAGAAGGACTGAGCCTCCCCACGAGCTGCGGTGTGCGCTGTATCCCGCGCCGACACCTCACCCGCGGCGGGTGACTCAACTCTCCGTTGCCAGCCAGCTCGATCGGGTGACGGCTCGGCCGATGGCCGTTCACCCCCGGCTCCTAGCGACGCGGCGTACTCGGCCGCCGAGGTGGCCTGGGGCGAACACCCCCGGCAGGCCCGCGTCGCGCTGGTCGTCCTTGGCTGTGCCGGGGCGCAGCGGGTTCGTGTGCACGCCGGCGGGGACCCCGCCACGGTTCGTCCGCGCAGCCTCGTGTAGATCATCCCAGCTAGACCGAAGGCCGCTGTGTGATCGGGTCGACTGACCGAGTGCGCCGCCGCCGGGGTCTCGGGCAGCGCGCTTACCTCGGTCGGAGGACCCGTCGGCAGGCCCAGTACCGCCCAACGGCATCTTCCACCTCGGGGCGTCGCGCCGGATAACCGCCGAGCGCCGCCACGAGCGGTGCGAGCCTGGCGTCGGCGACGTAACCGCCAAACCGAGCTCGCGACAGACCGACGCCATCTCAGAACCAGTGAACCCGACGCCATTGACTAGCACCTGGCCCGCCGGGCGGCCAGCAGCTGCTGCAGCCGGTCAGCGTCGTCGCGGGTGCGCAGCACGCACATCCTTCAGCGCCGCCTCTGCCGGCTTCGGCCATGGCCGGGCGCGTATTCCGGTCGTAATCAGTGGGCGGTCGAACCCGACTCTCTCGCCACCGGCCAAGTGCAGATGCTGGCCCGCCAGGTCCAGTTCCGTGGCGGGCACGCCGAGCCGCCACTCCGCTTCGACGTCATCGCGTCGCGGCGGCCCGGTGTGGCCCGCCGCTACCCACCCCTCGATCACCTGCTTGGACAGCGGCGGCCGGTCGTACGGCTCGTGGGTTCGTCCCCGATCAGAGTCAGCGAGCCGGCGGCGGCGGCTCCGAACAGGGTGGCGACGAAGACCAGTCCGCTGCCAAGGAACACGGTGGTAACGAATCTGTCCTCGGCTCCGCCGACCTGTGCGCGCAGGGCTCCCATGAACCAAAGGAAGAAGATTCCCGCGAACGGGACGATCTCCAGTGCCACGCGCACTGCCCAGAGCTGGTCCGGATCGACGGCCGCGTCGGCAGCGTTCCCGGAGGGGATGGCGATCCGCATCAGCACCATCGCCGCCGCCAGCAGCACCGCGAGCACGGCCCCTGCCATCCCGGCGGCCCGAGGCGTCCGCAGCCTCTCGCTCTTCGCCTCCATGCAAGCTCGCCTTCTTTCTCGGTTCCCCTTTCGGTCCAGCAAGCAGTCACTGGTGCGCCCGCGCCACAGGGGACACCCGTGTGGGGGATACGGAGACACCCGTGTGCGGGGACACTCGCGTGCATGCCTCGCGTGCGGTCTCACGGCGGGTGCGCGTCCGGAGAAGCACGGTGCCTGCGATCAGCAGCACAGCTCCCGCCGCAGAGGGCCACAGCTGGGCGCCAGTAGCGGCAAGCCCGCCCGATCCGGCCTGTTGCTCGCCGCTGCCGTCAGCCAGTTGGCGCCCTCACCGAGTCACACGTCCGTACCGTAAGCACCCGACGGGTGGGCCAGGCGGACCACGGCCCGCCCGTCCGTGCTCCGGTCGAGGTCGCTGAAGGGGGTGTCCAGCTGGCGTGCTCCGACAGCCTGCGGCGCACGCAAGTCGTACGCCGTCCCGGCGACCGGCTCGTCTGCCGTTGGCAGGCCGCGCTCGCAGCCGCGTCCGTGCAGGGGCAGTCAGCATCTGGCCGCGGTCCCCGGTGATCTGGTCCTGTGCGGCGAATCCGTCGACCACCGCGCGTTCACCGACCGTGTAAGATCGGAGCGCCGCACCCAGCTCAACCTCGACAACACTGTTCGCGCCCTGGCGAAGGATCAGTTGCCGTCCGGTACAGGTCTCTTCCAAGCGTGGCCTCCTTGGTCCACGGGCCCGGCGCTCTCAGACTCGAGCGACGGCCTGCAGTATCGGCCTCGGTCGGGAGCATGTAGCCCCCCAACAGCCCGGTCAAGCGCAATACGATCCTGCGGGCGGAGTCGCTCGGCGCTATAGCCCGCTGGAACCAGGGCCGGCGGGCGACAGGCTCAGCCCCGCTCCGCCGGGAGTTCCCGATCGCCGTAGCGATGCCGGACACGACCGGTATCCCTGCGCGGATACGACGTGCCCAGGCCGACCCCAGCCAGTAACGTCCGCCGCAGCCCGGTCGGCATCGAAGAGGGTGCACGGCTCCGGCACCTACCGTCGCCTCGGCGTTCCTGATACCGCCCGAACTGCGGCGGGGTCTGCGGCCGGGGCCATTACGCCGTAAAGGTGCTGCCCGCGCGGGGTGGCCGTCGCCTGCGGCCGTGGGCGAGCGGTCGTCGACTGCTGCGACGTGGCAAGGACGACCGAGGTGAGGAATGGTGGATGGCGGGGCATTCTCCGAGACTCCGGAGCAACCATGGACCGCTACCCACCCATCGCAGAGCACGGCCTGGTGGGCGACCTGCAGACCGCCGCGCTCGTGTCGTCGCAGGGCGTCGTGGACTGGTTTGCCGCTCCAAGGTTCGACTCTCCCAGCATCTTCGCCGCCCTGCTCGACCACGACCACGGCGGGTACTTTCGCCTGGCCCCCGAGGACCCCGACGCGGCCTGCAAACAGCTCTACTACCCCGACACGGCCATCCTGGTGACCCGGTTCATGTCGCCGGACGGCGTGGGCGAGGTGGTCGACTTCATGCCCCCGGACCAAACCCGCACCGCCACGGACCGGCACACCCTGATCCGCGTGCTACGCGCCGTGCGGGGGACCGTCGACTTCACGCTCGAGTGCCGGCCGCGCTTCGACTACGGCCGGGCCGAGCATCAGCTCGAACTCGACGGCAACGGCGCCCTCTTCCGCGCTCCGGGAAACGATGCGCACCTGCAGACCACCTTCCCGCTGGAGCGGGACGGTCAGGACGTGCGCGGCAACGTGACACTGAGCGCCGGTGAGGCCCACGGTGCGGTCTTCACCGTCTGCGCGTCCGGCGGCAAGGCGCCAGTTTCCCCCAACGCCGACGGGCTGACCGAACAGTTCCAGGAAGTCGTCCGCTTCTGGCAGCAGTGGCTGAGCCAGTCCCGCTACCGGGGCCGCTGGCCCGAGCTGGTGCACCGCTCGGTCATCACCCTCAAGCTCCTCACCTATGCGCCCACCGGCGCGTTGATCGCGGCGGCCACGATGGGCTTGCCCGAGCAGGTCGGCGGAGAGCGCAACTGGGACTACCGGTTCACCTGGGTACGTGACAGCGCTCTGTCCGTGCGCGCCATGCTGGACCTCGGCTTCGCCGAGGAGGCCACCGCATTCGTCCACTGGCTGGTGGACAGGCTGCGCGAGCGCGAGGGCAGGGACGGAGAGCCGCTGCAGACCATGTACCGGGTCGACGGTGACCCCGACCTGCCGGAGGAGACACTCGATCACTTCGAGGGCTACCGCGGTTCCTCCCCCGTACGTATCGGCAATGGTGCTGCCGACCAGCTTCAGCTCGACATCTACGGCGAAGCCGTCTATGCGCTGGCGCAAGAGGGCGAGACGGCGCGGCAGGCCAGCTTCCAGGGCTGGAAGGCCCTTGCCAGAACGCTGGACTGGTTCGCCGACAACTGGGACAGGCCGGACGAGGGCATCTGGGAGACCCGCGGGGGCCGAAAAAACTTCACCTACAGCAGGGTGATGTCCTGGGTCGCCTTCGACCATGGGCTGCGCCTGGCCGAGGCCTTCCGCAAGCCCGCCGACCAGGAGAAATGGCGCAAGGCCAGAGACGCGGTCGTCGAGCAGGTCATGCAACGCGGCTGGAGCGAGAACGAGCGCGCCTTCATTCAGCACTACGACAGCGAAGTCCTGGACGCCTCCCTCCTGCTCATGCCCAGAGTTGGATTCATTGCCCCCAGGGACCCCGTCTGGCTGTCCACGCTCGACGCGATGGACCGCAAACTCGTCTCCGACAGCCTTGTCTACCGCTACGACCCGGAAGCATCACCGGACGGGCTGCGCGGCTCGGAAGGCACCTTCAGTCTGTGTACTTTCCTCTACGTGGACGCGCTCGCCCGGGCGGGCCGGCTGCCCCAGGCCCGCTACACCTTCGAGAAGATGCAGACCTACGCCAACCACGTCGGACTCTTCGCCGAGGAGGTCGGTCCAAGCGGTGAGCAACTCGGAAACTTCCCACAGGCATTCACCCACCTGTCGCTGATCATGGCCGCCACCACCCTCGACAAGGCACTCGACCAGGAACAGAGACGCTGATTATGGTCACGCCGGCCACTCCGGCGGGACCACCGCGGCTGAGCGCCGCCGAAGTCGCCGAACTCTACGCCCGCGGCCACCGCACGGCCGATGCCGTCCCCGGCGCCCACCACCGCGGAGCCCTCGGCGACCTCATCGCGGTCGCGAGTGCCCAGCACGTCCGGGTGACCGGGGCGTCCGAGCGTCCGCCGAACGACGGGTCGCCGGACGCACGGGCCATTTCATGCCCGTCCGACTAGTGGAATCCCAGTACGCCGCCCTCGAACCGCTGCGGCCCAACGAGCCCGGTCTGACCGTGGACTTGGCGGCCGACCCGCAGGGCATCGTCGACGAGGCGTTGTTGCCGTACGGACGAGCCTCAACTGCACGATCCGAACGCTGCCGTGCCGTTGCGGGAGCCGGGCAGACGGCGGACGTTTCCAGCGGCTTCGGCTTGCTCGCGCAGACGCGTGATCTCGTCGTGCTGGGCGGCCAGCCGGGAGACCGCCAGCGTCTTGAACGCGGCGAGTTCGGCCAGCTCTGCATCACGGCGAGCGACCCGGTCCTTCAGCTCGGCGACCTGTTGCTTGAGCCGTTCGATCTGGGCGGTCCGCGGGTCGACGACCTCTCCGGCCTCCTGGAGAGCTCGGAGCCGTCGCTCGAACTCCTCGGCGAGGTGCTGGTAGGGGCCGGGCGGATCCGTCGCGGTCCCTCTTCGGATAGAACGCGGTCCGGCTCACCCCGGCCTCGGCGGCCAGGGTCTTGAGGTCGGCCTTGCCGCCCGGCGGTAGGTCGCCCGCCAGCAGCCGGTCCATGGCCGCCCGGATCGCCGCCTCGTTGCGGCTTTTGGTGTGTTCGCTGATGCGTGGCATCGTCAGTCCTGTCCGTATCCGGTGCCTGCGGTGATGATCTCTTCCACGACCTGCTGGGCCCGCTCCACTTCCGGCCGCAGCCGGGCTTTCTCCGACTTCGGGAAGCACGGGTTGTCCAGGAAGACCTTGCTGTTGGTTCATGCACTGAAGCGGAACTCCACCACGCCGCCGTCCTGCATAACGTCAGCAGAACGTAGGCGTCGGTGCGCAGCAGGGCGAACAGGCCGATGTGGAGTTCAATTCGGTTCCCCAGCGCCTCGGGCCAACGCGGAGGCAGTTCATCGACCAGCGTGCTCTTCCCGCTGCCGAACGCGCGAGCGCTCGCGGCGAAGGCAAGGGCCACCCTGTACGCGCCGCTGCTGACCAACCTGTCACCAGGAGTTGGCGCAGCTGACCGGCCAGGCGGATTTGATCGTCGGCCTGGCGGTGAGCGGCCGTGACCGCCCGCTGCCCGACGTGCACCGGATCTTCGGTCCGTTCGCCACCGGTCTGCGGCTGCGCGGGACGACGAGCGCGCGGAGGACTTCGGCGAGCCCTGCACCGGATCGTGGCCGAGACCGAAGAAGCGCGCAGGCACGAGGACATCGTGCCCCGCAACGGCGACGGCTGCTGCACGCGGCGGATCCCGAACTGCCGCTGGTGCACGGCCTGGTGGACGGGTCAGCGGCCCTCGCCTACTGGGAGGCCGTGGAACGTGCCGGGGTGACGGCAGGCCCGCTGCACCTGCTGGGTCACACCGTCGGGCCGGATGAGCTGGCGGGAGTGCGGACCGTGTCCTGAGGCGTGGTGGTGCGGGGCGGACTGTGTGTCGGTGCGCCCCGCCCCGAACGTGCGCCAGGAGGCGCGTGCGTCAGAGACACACACGCCTCAGGTCGTACCGGCCTGCTGGATGCTGTCGCCGCTGTTGCCGATGGCGACGTGGGTGGCGATGCGCCGGAAGTCGTTCATCACGCCGAACATGCTCTTGTTGGACGGCAGGAGGGCCTGAAGGGCCTGGAGCGCGGTGGCTCCCGCCAACTGGGCCTGGAACAAGTCTTTGTAGGCGTTGTAGACCCGCGCCGTGTAGTTGGGCTCCTTCGCCGCGTTCGTCCGGTGGTCGTTGGTGAGGGCGATTGAGGCCAGGTCCATCAGATAGCAGTCGATCAGGTCAGTGACGTCCTGGGCCTTGGCACCCTCCTCGCCGGCCTGCGCGTCCTCCGCCAGGATCTTGGCCATTCCCAGGACGATGTCGCGGTAGATCCGGTGCCTTGTGCTGCTGGGGAAGGCGGCCATGATGTGGTCGGCCTGACCAGCGCCCTCGGTGTTCATGGTGCGCGGTGTGCTGAGGTCGGCCAGCCCCGGCACGGTCAGCGGGACTCCCTGGAACATCTCCTCCTCGTCGGGGATGTTCGTGTTGCGGGAGGCGAGCGGGTGCAGGCCGATCTCGTGGGCCAGCATGCCCATGATGTAGCCGATGTCGTACTTCTCGAAGTAATAGCTGGCGAGGTTGATGTCCACGCCGTCATCGTCACGGTCCCTCACGTCGGCCGGGGGCTCCGTCGTCCGCAGGTGCAGGGTGATGCGGCAGGGGCGGGTGCCGATGTACTCCCTGATGGTGTCGTGCTTCCGCAGCAGATCGATGATGCGGATCGCCTTGTCGCGGTACCTCTCGTTCGTGTGCGCCAGGTTCGTGAACTCGAAGTTCCCCGACGAGAACGGCACGTAGGCCCTTGCTGGGGCGGTGGGGGTCGCGTTCGGGTCCTGCGGCATACGGGCCGGGACCTCGGTGACTTCGGTGACTCCCGCGCCGCTGTGGGACGGTCGGGGCAGGGAGACCGGGTCCACCCACACGGACTCGCGGAGGACCGGATCGGTGCCGGTGCGTACCGCGTCCCAGGTCTGCTCGGTGTCCTCCTCCGCGCTTCCCTCCGGCTGCGGGGTTACGTCCCCGATCAGCGCACCCAGCAGAGCCAGGTGCCGACTCCTCAGTCCGGCGACGGCGAGTGAGGAGTCCTCGGGGTCCGCGTTGAGGCCGCCGAGGAGACTGCCCGGGACGTGGGGTCGGTGCGGGGAGTCGGCGTCGCGGTACTCGTCCCGCAGGCCGAGCTGGTGCGTCAGCTCATGCACCATCTGCACCGGGTCGGCATCCGCCCACCAGGTGTTCTGGTCCATGGTTCGGTCCCGGCCCGCCAGGTCCACGGTCAGGTGAGGAGCGTCGGCCGGGTCGACGTCCTCGACGGTCACGTGCAGCAGGTCACCGTTGGGCAGCCGGTAGCCGGGCCTGTTAAGGAACTCGCTGACGCCCGCGTTGAGTTGGCCGAACACGCGTGAGGCCTGCCCGTCCGTGCCGCGTATCGCGATGCGGACGGTCAGGTCGGTGACCGCATCGCCGTCGTAGGTGAACCGCCGCGCGTCGAACCCGGAACGCACGACGAACCGGGGCCGGTTGTCACGCGGTCCTCTTGGCTGCGGTGCGCCGGGTGTCTGGGTCTGGGGCGCCGTGTCGGTTCTCCTCTGCGGAAGCCGGGGACGGGCTTCACCGGTGTCACTGCCGGCCTGTGCCGACGTCGAGGTCTGGATGCTGTCGCCCTGGTTGTTGAACGCGACGCTGCTACCCAGGCCCAGGAAGTTGCTCGTGACGTTGTACCAGCTCTTGTCGGCCGGCAGCAGACCCCGCACCGGGCTGTCCTGCGCCAACTGCGCTGCGAACTGCGCCTTGTAGGCGTTGTAGACCTTCGCCGTATAACGCGGTTCCCACGCCGCGTCCTTACGCTTGTCATTGGTCAGCGCGATCGTGGCCAGGTCCATGAGGTAGGTGTCGATCAGGTCCGTTACGTCCGCGGGCTTGGCACCCTCTTCGCCGCCCTGCGCGTCCTCTGCCAGGTCCTTGGCCATGTCGAGCACGATGTCCCGGTAGATGCGGTGCCTGGTACTGCTGGGGAACGCGGCCATGATGTGGTCGGCCTGACCCGCACCCTCGGTGTTCATCATCCGCGGGGTCTTCAGGTCGGCCAGCCCCGGAACGGTCAACGGCATCCCTGCGAACATGCCTTCCTCGTCAGGGATGTTTGTGTTGCGGGACGCGAGAGGGTGCAGGCCGATCTCATGGGCCAGCATCCCCATGATGTAACCGATGTCGTACTTCTCGAAGTAGTAGCTCGCGAGGTTGATGTCCACACCGGCATCACCACGGTCCGTCACGTCGGCCGGGGTCTCCGTCGTCCGCACGTGCAAGGTGATACGGCAGGGGCGATTGCCGATGTACTCGCGGATGGTGTCGTGCTTCCGCAGCACATCGATGATCCGGACGGCCTTGTCCCGGTACTTCTCCTCCGTGTGCTTCAGGTTGGTGAACTCGAAGTTCCCCGACTTGAAGGGCGTAAGGGTCGGTTCAGCGGCGGCGTTGGCTGGTGTCGCGTTCGGGTCATGCGGCATGCGAGCCGGGACCTCGATG
The DNA here is from genome assembly GCF_042888505.1 of Streptomyces sp. NPDC002870. Lineage (NCBI taxonomy): Bacteria > Bacillati > Actinomycetota > Actinomycetes > Kitasatosporales > Streptomycetaceae > Streptomyces > Streptomyces sp. NPDC002870. Next base: position 33,809 of record NZ_JBIAPW010000018.1, on the reverse strand, counting down.
ACTGCCGTGCCGTCGTCAGCCGACCGCGGCAGAGAAACCGGGTCCACCCACACCGACTTCCGGAGGACCGGATCGGTGGCTGTGCGAGCCGCATCCCAACTCTGCTCGCTGGCCTGTCCGCTTGGCTCAGGCTGCGGGGTCACGTCCCCGATCAGCGCACCCAGCAGGGCCAGATGCCGACCCCGCAGACCCGAGGAAACGAGCGAGAAGTCCTCGGGGTCCGCGTTCAGGTCGCCGAGGAGACTGCCCGGGATGTGCGGACGGTGCGGAGAGTCGGCGTCACGGTACTCGTCCCGTAGACCGAGCTGGTGCGTCAGCTCATGCACCATCTGCACCGGGTCGGCGTCCGCCCACCAGGTGTTCTGGTCCATGGTTCGGTCCCGGCCTGCCAGGTCCACGGTGAGGTGCGGGGAGTCCGAGGGGGCGACGTGCTCGACGGTGACGTGGAGGCGGTCGCCGTTCGGCAATCGGTAAGCGGGGTTGTTGAGGAACTCCCGTACACCTGAGTCGAGTTGATCGGCCACGAGCGTGGTCAGACCCTCCGGGCCCCGTATCGCGAGCCGGACGGTGAGGTCCGTGACCTGCTCGCCCTGGTAGGAGAAGCGGCGTGCGTCGAAGCCCGACCGCACCACGAAGCGGGGGCGGCTGTCGCGCGGACCCCTCAACTGCGTTGTTGCGAGCGGGGCTTGCTGGATGCTCTCCTCGGTCTGCTGACTGTTGTCGGTTGCTTGCGGGAGTCGGGGGCGGGCCTCGTCCGTCGGCATGGGTTGCTGAATGCTGTCGCCGCGGTTGTTGGTGGCGACGCTTGCGGCCAGTGTGGTGAAGTCCCGCACCACGCCGAACATCCCCTTGTCGGCGGGCAGCAGAGCACGGATGGGGCTGTCCTCGGCCATACGCGCAGCGAAGAGCGCCTTGTAGGCGTTGTAGACCTTCGCGGTGTTACCAGGCTCCTTGGCCGCGTTCACCCGGTAGTCGCTGGTGATCGCTATAGACGCGAGGTCCATCAGATAGCAGTCGATCAGGTCCGTGACGTCCTGGGGCTTGGCTCCCGGCACATGCGCCTGCGCGAACTCGGCCAGCATCTCCGCCATCTTCAGCACGATGTCGCGGTAGATCCCGTGTCTCGTACTGCTGGGGAATGCGGCCATGATGTGGTCGGCCTGACCCGCGTTGTCGGTGTTCATCGTGCGCGGCGTCTTCAGGTCGGCCAGCCCCGGAACCGGCAGCGGAATACCCTGGAACATCTCCTCCTCGTCGGGGATGTCCCGGTTCCGGGAGGCAAGCGGGTGCAGGCCGATCTCGTGGGCCAGCATCCCCATGATGTAACCGATGTCGTACTTCTCGAAGTAGTAGCTGGCGAGGTTGATCTGGACCCCGTCTTCGCCCAGGTCACGCACGTCGGCCGGCGTCTCGGTCGTGCGCACATGCAGAGTGATCCGGACAGGGCGGCCGCCCACGTACGCCTTGATCGTCGGGTGATCCCTGAGCACATCGACGATCCGCACCGCCTTCGCGCGGTACCGCTCATTCGAACGCTTCAGATTCGTGAACTCGAAGTTCTCCATCACGAAGGGACCCGAATCGGGCTCCGCAGCGGTGGCAGGTGTCGCATTCGGACCCTGCAGCATACGGGCCGGGACCTCGGTGACTGCCGTGCCGTCGGTGGACTGTCGGGGCAGGGAGACCGGATCCACCCAGATCGCCTCGCGAAGGACCGGGTCGGTGCCGGTGCGTACCGCGTCCCAGGTCTGCTCGCTGTCCTCCTTCGCGCTTTGCTGCGGCTGAGGAGTCACGTCCCCAATCAGCGCACTGAGCAGCGCCAGGTGCCGGCCGCGCAGACCTGCGACGGCGAGCGAAGAGTCTTCGGGGTCCGCGTTCAGGTCACCGAGCAGGCTCCCCGGAATGTGCGGGCGGTGCGGGGAGTTGGCATCCCGGTACTCGTCCCGCAGGCCGAGCTGGTGCGTCAGCTCATGCACCATCTGCACCGGATCGGCATCCGGCCACCAGGTGTTCTGATCCATGGTCTGATCCCGGTTGGCCAGGTCCACGGTCAGGTGCGGCGAGCCCGAAGGCGTAACCAGCTCGACGGACACGTGCAGCAGGTCACCGTTCGGCAGCCGGTAACCGGGAACGTTGAGGAATTCGCTGACACCTGACTTGAGCTGGTCGATCACGCGTGAGGCCTGCCCGTCCGTGCCGCGTATCGCGATGCGGACGGTGAGGTCGGTGACCGGATCACCGTCGTAGGTGAACCGCCGCGCATCGAAGCCCGACCGGACAACGAACCGCGGCCGGCTGTCACGCGGCCCCCTCGGCCGCGATGTGTCGGACGGCCCGCTCTGAAGCCCGGTGTCGGTGCTGCCCTGCGGAAGCCGCGGGCGGGCCTCGCCCGTGTCGCTGCCGCTCGGCGTCGGCGTGCTGGTCTGGATGCTGTCGCCCTGGTTGTTGAAGGCGACGCTGCTGCCCAGGCCCAGGAAGTTGCTCGTGACGTTGTACCAGCTCTTGTCGGCCGGCAGCAGACCCCGCACCGGGCTGTCCTGCGCCAACTGCGCTGCGAACTGCGCCTTGTAGGCGTTGTAGACCTTCGCCGTATAACGCGGTTCCCACGCCGCGTCCTTACGCCGGTCGTTGGTGAGCGCGATCGTGGCCAGGTCCATGAGGTAGGTGTCGATCAGGTCCGTGACGTCCTTGGCCTTGGCGCCCTCCTCCCCCGTTCGCGCATCCTCCGCCAGGACACCGGCCATTTTCAGCACGATGTCGCGGTAGATCCGGTGCCTGGTGCTGCTGGGAAAGGCGGCCATGATGTGGTCGGCCTGACCCGCACCCTCGGTGTTCATCGTGCGCGGGGTCTTCAGGTCCGTCAGCCCCGGAACCGTCAGCGGAACCCCCGCGAACATCCCCTCCTCGTCGGGGATGTTCGTGTTCCGCGAGGCCAAGGGGTGCAGGCCGATCTCATGGGCCAGCATCCCCATGATGTAACCGATGTCGTACTTCTCGAAGTAGTAGCTCGCGAGGTTGATGTCCACACCGGCATCACCACGGTCCGTCACATCGGCCGGAGTCTCCGTCGTACGGAGGTGCAGGGTGATCCGGACAGGGCGGTCGCCGACGTAGTCACGGATCGTGTCGTGCTTCCGGAGCAGCTCGATGATGCGGACCGCCTTGTCGCGGTACCCCTCGTTCGTGTGCTTCAGGTTGGTGAACTCGAAGTTCCCGGACTTGAAGGGGATGAGGACCGGCTCCGGTGCTGCGGGCGTCGTGTTCGGGTTCTGCGGCATACGGGCCGGGACGCCGGTGGTCGCCGTGCGGTCGGTGCCGGTGTCGGTGTCGGTGTCGGCCTGGGGCAGTCTGGGGCGTGCCTCGCCGGTGTTGCCGCCGGTCCGGTCCGGAGCAACGGGTTGCTGGATGCTGTCGCCGCGGTTGTTGGTTCCGACGCTGGTGGCGAGCTGGGCGAAGTCTCCGAGGACGCCGAACCTTCCCTTGTCGGCGGGCAGCAAGGGGCGGACGGGACTGTCCTGGGCGATGTGCTCGGCCAGCTGGGCTTTGTAGGTGTTGTAGACCCTTGCCGTGTAGTTGGGGTCCCTGATCGCCCTCGCCCGGTGGTCGTTGGTGACCGCGATGGAGGCGAGGTCCATCAGGTAGGTGTCGATCAGGTCGGTGACGTCCTTTGCCTTGGCGCCCGTCACGCCGACCCGTGCGTGCTGCGCGAGCACCCCGGCCATTTCCAGGACGATGTCGCGGTAGATGCCGTGCCGGATGGTGTGGGGGAAGGCGGCCATGACGTGGTCTTCCTGGCCGGCGCCTTCGGTGTTCATGAAGCGCGGCGTCTTCAGGGTCTCCAGTCCCGGTACCAGCAGGGGCATGCCCCGGTACAGCTCCTCCTCCTCGGGGATCTTCGTGTTGCGGGAGGCGAGGGGGTGCAGGCCGATCTCGTGGGCCAGCATGCCCATGATGTAGCCGATGTCGTACTTCTCGAAGTAGTAACTGGCGAGGTTGATCTGGACGCCGTCGTCGCCCAGGTCACGCACGTCGGCCGGGGTCTCGGTCGTGCGCAGGTGCAGGGTGATCCGGACAGGGCGGCCGCCGACGTAGTTCTTGATGGTGCTGTGCTCGTCGAGCAGCTCGATGATCCGGACCGCCTTGTCGACGTACCTCTCCGTCTGGTTCAGGTTGGTGAACTCGAAGTTCCCCAACTTGAAGGGACGGAGGACCGGCTCCGGTGCGGCGGGCGCCGTGTCCGAGTCCTGCTGCATGTGAGCCGGAACCTCGGTGGCTGCCGGGCCGTCGGCGGGTCGGGGCAGGGAGACCGGATCGACCCAGATGGACTCGCGGGTTTCCGCAGCGGCGGCGCTCCGGGCCGCCGCCCAGCTCTGGTCGGCCTGGTCGCCGTTCTGCTGAGGCGCTGGGGTCACGTCGCCGATGAGCGCCCCGAGCAGGGCCATGTGCCGGTCGCGCAGGCCGGCGGGGGCGAGGGAGGCGTCTTCGGTAGCTCCATCGAGGTCGCCCAGCAGACTGCCGAGGATGTGCGGGCGGTGCGGGGAGTCGGCGTCCCGGTACTCGTCGCGCAGGCCGAGCTGGTGGGTGAGCTCGTGCACCATCTGCACCGGGGCGGCGTCGGACCACCAGGTGGTCTGGTTCATCGCCTGGTCCCGGCCCGCCAGGTTCACGGTCAGGTGCGGCGCATCGGTGGGATCGACGTGCTCGACGGTCACGTGCAGCCGGTCGCCGTTGGGCAGGCGGTGGTCCGGGTCGTTCAGGAACTCGCTCACGCCCGCGTTGAGCTGGTCGAACACGCTCGAGGCCTGGCCGTCCGTGCCCCGCATCGCAATGCGGACGGTGAGGTCGGTGACCGGCTTGCCCTGGTACGAGAACCGCCGGGCGTCGAAGCCTGAACGCACCACGAACCGGGGTCGGCTGTCGCGAGGGCCGCGCGTCGGCGAGGTGGCGGACGGCGCGGTCTGCGGCGCGGGGCCGGTGCCCGCCTCGGGAAGTCTGGGGCGTGCCTCGCCGGTGTTGCCCCCGGCCTGGTCCGGAGCAACGGGCTGTTGGATGCTGTCGCCGCGGTTGTTGGTCGCGATGCTGGTGGCGAGCTGAGTGAAGGACCGTGCGACGCCGAACAGGCTCTTGTTCGACGGCAGGAGGTTCCGAAGAGCGGTGTTCTCCGCCAACTGGGCGCGGAGCATCTCCTTGTAGGCGTTGTAGACCCTTGCCGTGTAGTTGGGCTCCTTGACCGCGTTCATCCGGTAGTCGCTGGTGACCGCGATGGAGGCGAGGTCCATCAGGTAGGTGTCGAAGAGGTCGGTGACGTCCTGGGACTTGGCGCCCGTCACGCCGACCCGCGCGTGCTGCGCGAGCACCTTGGCCATCTCTATGACGATGTCGCGGTAGATGCCGTGCCGGATGGTACGGGGGTAGGCGGCCATGATGTGGTCGGCCTGGCCCGCCCCCTCGGTGTTCATGGTGCGCGGCGTCTTCAGGTCCGTCAGTCCCGGCACCGGCAGGGGCAGACCCCGGTACAGCTCCTCCTCCTCGGGGATCTTCGTGTTGCGGGAGGCGAGGGGGTGCAGGCCGATCTCGTGGGCCAGCATTCCCATGACGTAGCCGATGTCGTACTTCTCGAAGTAGTAACTGGCGAGGTTGATCTGGACGCCGTCGTCGCCCAGGTCACGCACGTCGGCCGGGGTCTCGGTCGTGCGCAGGTGCAGGGTGATCCGGACAGGGCGGCCGCCGACGTAGTTCTTGATGGTGCTGTGCTCGTCGAGCAGCTCGATGATCCGGACCGCCTTGTCGACGTACCTCTCCGTCTGGTTCAGGTTGGTGAACTCGAAGTTCCCCAACTTGAAGGGACGGAGGACCGGCTCCGGTGCGGCGGGCGCCGTGTCCGAGTCCGTGGGGGCGTCGGAGCCCGCGTCGGTGCCGGACAGCGTGCTCAGCTCGTACGCCTCCTCCTCCAGGAGACCCGGGAGGTCGCTGCCCGTCGGTGACGGGGGCAGCGGAAGGGTGGCCGCGTCCTGGAGGAGCGCGTCCTGCGGGGTCGGGTCTTGCAGGGTCGGGTCCTGCGAGACCGGGTCCTGCGAGGCCGGATCCGGCACGGGCGGGACCGGCGTAGCGGTGTCGACGGACGTCGTGACCTGTGCCGCGGGCCCCTTCAGCTCGGTCCCCTTCAGCTCGGAACCCTCCAGCACCGGGGCCTTCTGCTCCGGGCCGTTCGGCTCCGGCGCCTTCAAGCCTTTCGGTTCCGGTGCCTTCGACTCCGTGTCCTTGGGCGCGGGAGCCTTCGGCGTGGGTGCAGGCGTGTGCAGGCTCAAGGGGACGAAGTCCCCGCCCCGGCGGCGGAGCCGAAGGTGCGGACCGCTGTCGCCGGACGGGCCGGGGTAGGTGTGGGCGGTTCCGTTCTCCTCGATCAGGGTGACGGTGGTGCCGGTCGCGGCGGCGGCCCACCGGGCCACCGCACGGTCGGCCCCGGGACCCCACGGGGCCTCGGCGAGGTGGCGGCGCAGATGCCCCTCGCGGGCGTCCTGGCTCGGCGCGGGCTCGCCGGGGTGGGTCCGCAGGGGTGGGGGTGCGAAGAGCGAGTCGCGTTCCGCCGAGTCGGCGGGCAGACCGTTCAGACGCATCAGCTGGGCGGGCGACGCCCCGGCGCGCCTGCGCAGCCGTGCCGCCTCCTGGCGGTCCAGTCCGGGCTGCTCCGCTGCCTGTCGCAAGGCCGTGGAGAGCGCGCCGAAAAAGCCGTTGCCGCGGCCGGCGGGGGCGACCTGGGTGTAGGTGGCGCCGTCGGGTGCGGTGAGGACGCCGTCGCGGTCGAGGCGGTAGCGCGGGCCGCTGCTGTCGGCGGGCGGCAGCCAGGGCGGGGTGGTGTGGCTGCGGTGCGCGGGCGGCTGCGCGGACCGCGACTCCGACCCGGGGCTCGTCGTGGTGTCGGTACCCGAGGTCCCCTCGGCCGATGTCCCGGTGTTCGCACCGGTACCGGTCGCGGTCGTCGCAGTTGCCGCGGTCGTACCGGTCGTCCGGGCCGGCAACGGGGTGGTGACCGGCGGCGAGGTCCCGGGCGGAAGCGCGGCGTGGAAGAAGCCGTCGGTGGTGAAGAGGACCGGATCGGTGGCCGGGTCGACGGCGGCCGGATCGGTGCCGTGCGGGAGGAAGAGCTGGTCGCGGCCCTCACCGGTCACCACGGTGAGCGGGGTGCCCAGGACGCGGGCGGCGAGGGCGGGCAGCAGGTCGGCTCCGCCGTGATCCCCGGCGCGGCGCTCGGGCCGGGCCGGTTCGCCGTCCGGGCGCTCCGTGCCGCCGTCCTGCAGCGGCTCGCTCGCGAACGGGCGGGACAGGGCCGCGGTGGCCAGCGCCACCCGCTGCGCGGGGGTCGGCCAGTAGGTCTGCGGGAGTCGGCCGAAGGCATCGAACTCGGTCTGCTGCGCCGGAGTCAACTGCACACCCGCGGCGTCGAGTTCGTCCTGCGTGAAGGTGTCCTCGGCGTCCAGGGCGAGGGCGTCGAGCAGGTCCTCGTTGCCGTCTTCGCCCAGCTCCCAGGCGAGGCGGTCGCGGGCGGTGCCGATGGCCTCCGCGGTGACCGCCGGGTCGCCGGAGGCGCCCGTGAACCGGTCGGCGAGGTCGGTGCCGAGCAGGTGGGGCAGGCGGCCTCGGGCCTCGGCGGCAGCGAGCAGCGCGTGGAAGAACGAGGCGCCGTCGTGCGGCATGTCGTGCACCTCGCGCACCGTGGCGCCGTCCGGCGAGGTGAGGGTGCGTGGGGCGGAGTCCGTCCCGTCGGTGATGACGTACGGCTCGGGTGCCTCGGAGCGCCAGCCCGGCTCGGCGTACTCCTGCGGCCGGTCCGGCACCGGGACGGAGGCCGAACCCTGGTGGTGCGCGGTGAGGCGGGAGGCGGCCAGGTGCAGCCGGTGGTGGTCCCGGGCGGCGGCGTCGGTGTGCTGCTCCCACCGGTGGACCTCCTGGCGGGCGGCCTGCCAGGCGACGACGGCTGGGGACCAGACCATGTCCTGCGGCAGATCGGTCGGCGGACCGGAGTTGTCGTCGCCGAGCGCGGCCTGTTCCGCCGGGCTCAGGTCGAGCCACGTCTCACGGGCCCGCGCCCGTGCGTCGTAGTAACCCTTCTCGGCCGCGGCGAGGTCGCCCGCCGCCTTGGACAGGTCCTCCCAGGCCGCGAGGACCTCGTCGGGGAACGTGGTGTCGTCCAGGAGGCCGTAGTCGCGGGCGATGTCCTCGCGCAGCCAGACCAGGGCGGTGGTCTCGGCCTCGGCGGCGCGCGGCCCGCGCTTGGCCTTGCCGAGCGCGTGCAGCGGGCGGCTGTCGGTGATGCGGTGGTCCGCCTCGGCCACGGACAGCCAGCTCACCGGCAGCGCGAAGAGCATGCTCCGGTCGGTGACGACCTTGAGGTGGGTGCCGAGGGTGGTGTCCGCGGTGCCCTTGAGCACGGTGCCGTCGTTGGAGCCACCGATCGGGACCGTGGCGCCCGGGTTGGTCACACCCGCGTTGCTGTTGCCCGCCATCGGCGCGGTGCCCACGGCGCCCTCGACGTTGTCGGTGATGCCGGCCTCCAGCGCGTCGGAGGTCTTCGCCCGTTGCATGGCCTCCATGCGCGGTTTGTTCTCCACAGCGAGCAGGCGGGCGCCGCGGCGGTGCATCTTCGCGTAGAGGCGGGAGTCCGCGGTGTGGTACTGCCCGAAGAGGCGCGCGGAGGCCTGGGCGGGCAGCGGTGAGCCGTTCGCGCCGAGCGCCTCGCGGAAACCGGCGGTCAGACCGCCCTGCGCGGTGGCCTCCTGCTGGGCCTGGGCGGGGGCGGTGCCGAGGCCGGTGAGCGGGGTCTGGCGGGCCATGCGCACGCGTGAGTCGAGGACCTTGCCTGTGTGCCGTTTGCCGAGGTCGCCGTCGCCGAGGCCGTCGGCGCGCGCGGTGGCGAGGGTCAGGGCGTCCTGCACGTTGGCGGCGCCGCGGATGTCCACGGCGAGGATGCCGGAGCCGATCCGGTCGTCGAAGGGCAGGATGTCCGGGTCGGCGCCACCAGTGCCGTCCCCGGCGGCGGAGGTGCGCCAGGCGGCGATGCCCTCCGGGCGGGCCTGGGCGGCGGTCAGCATCTTCACCGCGCGTTCGGGTTCCGGCACGTCCTGCTCGGTGAGCGCGCCGTCGGCGCCGTCGCCGTCCGGGGTCAGCAGATTCGCCGGGAGGATCTCATTGAGGCTTCCGACCGGGGTGTTGACGCCCGGGGTGAGCGGATCACCGGTCGCGTTCGTCATGGTGACGGTCAGGACGTAGCTGGTGACGATCTCGGCGTGCGCCTGGGTGGTGGCGATGTTCGGCATCGCGGTGGTGCCGGCGGTCAGGGTCCGGGTGCTCGACCGCTGCTTGGCCGCGGTGCCCTGGAGCGAGGGGTTGGCGACGAGAATGCCGCTCTCCGCCGCGCGCTGACCGGCGCTGAGCGTCACGTCGGCGCCGCGGTCCTGGGAGGTGCCGTCGGCGTCGTCGCGGGCGATGGTGCGGTAGTCCTCCAGCTCGTAGCCGGTACGCAGCCTGTCCACGGTGGTGGTGACCGGAGTCAGCTTGAACTGGACCTGTCCGGGGCTGCCGCCGACCGGCAGGTGGTGCGGGCTGGTCCAGGCGCGGTAGCGGACCGGCAGGTTCATCCCGTCGGTCGTCAGCTCGTGCAGGTGGCCGCGGAGGAAGTCCGGGGAGAGCCGCTGGAGGACCTGCTCCCGGTCGTGCGAGGGCACCCCGATCTTCTCCAGCTGCCCCATCAGCTGCTGTGCCGCAGGGCCGGCGTCGAGTTGGCCGCTGGGGTGGGTGGGGAAGCGGCGGTTGCGCAGGTAGGGGGGCACCCGGTAGCCGCCGCCGAGGTTGTGCGGGGTGGTGATGCCCAGGCCGTCCCGGGCGAGCCCGGCCTCGATGACGTCCTGCATCGGGAGGTGGAACATCACCGCGTCACGGATGCGCTGGAGCGCGGCGGCGGCCCGGCGTGGGGCGAGACTGTCGCCGAGGCGCTCGGAGAGCCGACCGGCCGCGGAGCTGATACGGGCGCCGGCGCGGGTGCCCACCGTGCCCATCGCGGCCGTCCAGCGGTCCCGTACCGCGACGGTCTCGGCGGCGTCGGCGACCACCAGGTACATGCGCCCGGCGAAGGTGAGGGTGGTGTTGCGTCCCCGGGTGAGGGTCTGCGAGACGCTGCGGCCCTTGCCCCAGGCGTACTGCAGGGCGGTCGAGTAGGAGCCGACCACCGCCGACCGGCCCGGGGCCTGCTGCAGCGGCATGTCGGCACCCTGGAGGCCGACGGTGGTACGGGAGACGGTGCTCGTGCTGCCGGCGACGCGGTGCTCGTTGCCGATGGTGGCCTCGAGGCTGGCCGGCTTCGGATCGCTCTTGACCCGGAAGTTGCCCAGTTCGCCGCGGACCGCCGCCTTGAGGTAATGGGTACGGAACGGTCCGGCGCCATTGAGTCCGGCGACGCGGGAACCGAACGGGCCCAGATACTGGCCGAGTTGCCCGGCCACGCTGAGGTTGGCCATCGCCCGGCGCAGCGCGGTGCGCACCGGGGCGCCGGGTGCGCTGACGTGCCAGGAGCTGCCCGAGGCACGGTCAGCGGTGTCCTGCATGAGCTGCTGGCGCTGCGGGCCGCCCTCGGCGCTCAGCACCACGTGCGGAACGCTCAGCAGTTTCTTGGTGAGCTGCCGGTCGGGCGAGTCCGTCCTGGGCAGCGGGCGGGTGCCGTCGAGGAGTTGGTCCGCCTCGGTGGAGGAGAGCTGCTGCGGTACGGCCGCGGTCGCCGGTGCCGGCCCGGTGGGCGGCGGGTCGGCGGGGGCGTGGCGGTCGGAGCCGTGCGCGGCGGGCACGGCCAGCTCCACCCGGCCCACGGTCTCGTTGCCCCGGGTGAACAGTGGCCGTTCCTCGACCTTGCTGACGAAGACGCCCGCGCCGAGCAGGCCGACCGAGGCGAGCCGGGCCCAGCCGCGCGGGCGGCGGTGGCCCTCGAAGGAGGCACCCAGCTCCACCTGGTAGCTGTAGAGGTCGGCGCCGGTCTGGAACGTCAGCTGGTCGTGGGCCACCGCGACCGTGTTCCTGGTGGCCTTCTGGTCGGTCTTGGCGTGACGGACCCCGACTGTCACGTTGCCGGCCTGACGGGGCAGCCCGACGTCGGGCACCTTGTTGTGGTCGCGGGGCGAGACGCCCAGCTCGACACCTCCGGAGAGGGTGAGGGACGCCTGCTGCCCCTGGCCCGAGACCTCGGTGCCGATCACCGCGTTGCGCAGCGAGCGCTCGCTCATGGTGGTCTCGAACTGCCGGTCTGCGAGGCGTGCCCGGAGGATGAGCGTGTGGTGGCCGCGGCGCACCTTGCCGTCCTCGGTGAGGGTGACCGGCACCCCGGTGGTGGTCAGGTCGTCCAGGCTCTGCGCCAGGCTGGGCCGGTTCAGCGCCTCGCGCACCTGACGGTCGTTGTGCAGCGCCGTCCGCATCCGCCCGTCGCCGTACCAGAACTTGGCGAGCCGCGGGTGCCGCAGCATCAGCGGAGGGACGAACAGCGACGGGTAGGAGCGGTGCAGCGTGTCCAGGACGGCGTCCGCGAAGACCCGCATGGGGTCCTGGGGGACGGGCTGCTGAGCCGGCGGCTGCTGCTGACTCTGGCTTTGCCCCTGCGGCTGGCTCTGTGTCTGGGGCTGGGTCTGTACCTGAGATTGGGTCTGGGGCTGGGTCTGCCCCAGGGGCTGCGGCTGTACCTGGACCTGTGTCTGCACCTGGGGCTGCGACTGCGCCTGGGTCTGCGGGCGGACGGGGCGGAAGCCCTCGGCGCGGACCTGACCGCTCAGGTGGACCGGGTCCTCTCTGGTGAGGTACCACGGCACCGGCGGCTCGGCGTCCGGGTTGGGGCCCGCCTGGCCGGGCGTGCGGCTGTCCCAGCCCGCGAGGCGTCGGGCGTCCTGGGTGGAGATCCAGTCCAGGCTGATCACCCGGACCCGGCGGGCGGCCGACGGCGGTTCGCCGGGCTTGCGCACCATCAGGGTGCGCTCCACCCGGTACAGGGCGATCGGGTGGTTGCGGACCCGGCCGGTGGTCTTCCGGGCCGCGTCGACGCCGAGGTAGTGGCCGCGCCCGGCGCTGAGGTCCGCGCGGACCAACGGGCCGCCCTGGAGGCGCACATCGGTCTCCGCGCCGACGAGGGTGTAGTTCGGCCCGGCGGTGACCTGGATGCCCAGGCGGGTGTCACGGACGTGGCCGCGCTCGTTCTGGTAGGTGGTCTGGGTGAGGTCGCGCAACTCCGCCTTGACCGACTCGGTGACCAGCGTGGCCCGGTGCGGCACCGAGCGCTCCACGATCAGGTGCCCCAGCGGGTGCTGTCCGCTGCCCCGGGTCAGCTCGGGCCCGGTGACCGGCCCGGAGAACCGGCCGAACAGGGCGAGCAGCCGCCCCGGACGAACGTACGAGACGAGGGTGCGGTGCGCCGAACTCCCTGGCCGCGCCCCGGAGATGGCCAGCGCCATGTCCTCCGGCGGATCCGTCAGGTGCAGCCCGGTGGTGTCGGTGATCCGCGGCTCGACCCCGTCCGGGAAGGTGAGCGTCTTCGGTGCCCGCTGCGGTCCCTTGTAGGGCACGGTGAGGTCGTCCGGCAGCCGCCAGCTCAGCCCGTCGCGCATCGCGAACTCCGCGGAGTGCACTTGCGTACGCTGCCAATGGGGTTTCGGCAGCGGCGAGTTGGGCTGGTTGCCCGGGGTACTGCCCCGGCCGGACGAATTGTCGGGGCCGGTGGTCTTCGGTGCCTCGGTGACGCGGTCCACCCGCACCCGGTAGTGGACGTCGTCCAGGTGCAGGTGCGAGCCCTCGTGGGCGCGCCACTCGGACTGGTTGTACGCCTGGGTGCCCTGGGCGTAGTCGGTCCTGCGGGTCCATCCCAGCGAAACACCGATCTTCAGCAGCCAGTTGAGCGGCGGGCCCATGCTCAGCCCTCCGGCGATCCGGCGCCCGAAGCCGACGCTGCGCCCGCCGCCCGTACCGGCCTGGCCGCGTCGCATGGTGTCCAGCCGGACGGTGCCGCCGTTCACGTCGGAGAAGCGCTCCCAGCGGTGGTACGGGATGGCCTCGACCGTCATCTCGTGGCCGACGCCGGACTTCTCCCGGCCCACGAAGCGCGCGCCGCGCGGGGCGGTGAAGGCGCCGGGCTGCTCGGTCAGCAGGCGCAGCAGCTCCGCCTCGTCGAACTGGGCGCGCAGCTTCTTCGGCAGCTTGCTCAGGATCTCCTCGGCCACCTGCTCGGGCGAGCGCAGGGTCGTCTTGCCGGGGCCGGTGAAGAGTCCGCTGGGGCGACCGCGCGGGGTGCCGTCCGGCCGACCGGCCGGGGTGCCGTCACCCGGGCCGGCGTCCGGATGGATCAGAATCGTGGGCAGCCGGCTGCCGTCCTCGAAGGTGACGGTGGTCGGTACCGGGCCCGGCGGCCGGGCGTCCTGGCCGGTCAGCAGCCGGGCCGGGCGATGCCGTTCGAGCTGGGTCTCCAGCGGTACCGGGTCACCCCGGTCGGGGGCCTCGGTGTCGGGCCCGTCGAGGTCGGTGACCCCGCCCATGCTGCGCAGCCACTCCCCGAAGGGGTCTGAGCCGTCCGGGTCCGGGGTGGCCGGGTCAGGAATGGCCGGGTCCTGAGTGGTGGCCGGATCCTGTGTGGTGGTCGTGTTCGGGTCCGGGGTGGTGTTCGGGTCCGGTACGGGGGTGAGCGGCGCCGAGGCCGGGACCAGGGCGTCGTAGTGGTCAGTGCCGTTGTAGGCCAGGTGCAGGGCGCCGCCCTGGCCGCCCGGGTTGAGGGTGTTGACGAAGTGTCTCCCCGGCGACCGCGGGTCGGGCTGGACGAGCCGCAGATCGAGGTCGAGGGTGTGTGCCAGTGCTTCCGGGAGCTGGTCGGCGAAGGGAGAAGCCCACAGTGCCGGGAGCTCGGCCGCCGCGCCGACGAGTTCCTTGGCGCCGAGCCGCCACGCGTCGGCGGGGGTGGGCGCCACGTCCGCGAGGTGCGGGTAGTCGCTCTCCCGGAGGATCCGCTGCCATTCGCCGGCGTCGCCGTCGGTGACGACATCCTGCGCGATCCGGTTCCAGAGCTGGGTGATCCGGCTCCGCTCGGCCGGGTCCTGCGCCCCGGCGACGGCACGCATCCGCAGGTCGTCCACCACGGAGAACACCGGGTCCGGGATCGCCAGGGCCACGGCGTCGCCCAGTTCGGACTCGGTGATCCGGTCGCTCAGCAGACGGCGCAGGCCGGCGACGTTCCGTGCGGCCCACGCGGGTGGTACGGCCTGGCTGCGCGCACTGTCGAGCGCCGCCCGGAAGAGGCAGTTTCCGCCGCCCGGGGTGTCCAGGCGCCGGAAGGACAGGCCGTCCGCGTTCACGGTGTCCGCCGTGCCGGGCGTGGCCTTGCTGAGAAGGGTCATGTCCTCGGCGAGGCTCTCCGGGCGGCTCGACGCGGGCGCCAGGTCGGGCCTGCGGCGGGCGAGTTCGGCGGTGTCCTCGGAGCTCAGGCCCAGTTCGGACAGTGGCAGCGGGGTGCTGGAGAGCGACCAGGTGATCTGCGCGGAGGGCGCGTAGGAGAGACCGCGCACGTCCTCCGGCGACACGAGGGTGGTGGGCGAGAGCGCGGGCGGCGGCGGGGGCAGCAGGGCGTCGAGCGTGGTGTCGGGCCTTGCGGTGGAACGCAACTCGGCTGCGGCGCGCAGGAATTCGGTGTACTGCTCGAGCGTGGGATCGGCGCCCGGATCGGTGGTGGTGCCGCTCTTCGCACCGCCCCGGTCTACGACCATCCGGCGCAGCAGGTCCGGGGTCATCCGGCCGTCGCCGTAGCGGGCCGCGGTGTCCGGGCTGAGCCAGCGCAGGTTGTCCACGAAGGCGAGTCCGGCGAGCAACTCCCTGTTCTCCGGCCGCTGTTCGGCATCCGGGCCGAGGGCCTCGCGCAGCGTGCGGATCTGCTGGAGGGTACGGGCCCGGGCGAAGGCGTCGGCCGGTTCGGGGCCCGCGTGCAGGCCGGCGTCGCGCGCCAGATCGTCCAGGTCAACACCGCTGGGCTCAGGGGTGAAGAGCCGCCACCCTCCCGGCCCGTCCGAGCCCTGGGTGAGCACCGCGCGTACGGTGCCGTCCCTGTCCCGGGCGGTGCCCACCTCGGTGGTCGGCGCGTACACCTGCCGCCCGGTCCGGTTCGCCACGTGCTGTGCCACCGGCAGGCCCGCCACCTGCGGCTGCCGCCCGGTCTCGCAGGAGAACAGCACCAGTGGCCGGTCCTGATCGCCGTCCTGCGACCAGGACTTGAGCACCTCGCCGAGCTGTACGCCGCTGACCTTCACGGTGGGTCGCGCCGCGTCCTCGGTACCGAGAGTGACGGTACGGGAGGTGCCGTGCGCCGCGAAGTAGTCGGCGCCGCGCTCGGTGCCCGACCCGGGGAGCGCGGTCGGCGGGCCGGTGAACACGGTACGGCGGGCGGGCGAGTCCGCGACGGTCCCCGGGGCTTGTTGAGCGGAAGTGGTGCGCACGCCGCGGAAGGTGTCCTGGCCCAGCAGCGCGCGACGCCCCGCGCTGTGCGCCGTACCGTCCTCGGCCGGGCCCTGCGAGATGGTCAACGTCTGTACGGCGCGCCCCGGTTCAGGCTTGGCGGTCGCGTTCGGCACCCAGCGCCGCAGCTGCGCGACGGGCACCGTGTGGCCGTCCAGGGTGGTGACGAGCGGCTCGCCCGAGGGCCGTGCAGGACCGTTTCCGTTGTCGGCGGTAGCGCCACTGTTCGCGGGCCGCACGACGATCCGCCCCGTGGGCGGGGGCGCCACGGGGAGCGCCACAGGGGGTGGCGCCGGGGAGTTGTCCGACGTGGTGGGCGGCGGCGGGGGCGGGGTGCCGCCGTTCCCGGGCCCGCGACCGCCGCCGGGGCCGTGTCCGCCGACTCCGTTGTTGTTGCTGTCGCCGTTGCTGTTGCTGTTGCTGTTGCCCGACTCCAGGTACAGGTCGGTGGCCGTGTCGGTCCAAGGCCGGGACAGAGTGGCCAGCTTGGCCGCGGCGGGCAGGCTGGTGGCCGTGGAGTCCGAGCCGGCTCCATTGCCATCCACGAAAGACGTCGCGCCCGAGACCACCTTCGGGCGCGTAGCCGGGGCGATGACCGGGTCGCTGTCGGTGGTCGCGGTGCTCTGCGTGGCGGGGCCGGATGTGGTGGCAGGGGCCGGTCCGAGGGCGTCGGCGAGCGGCAGCAGCACGTCCGCGCCGGGGAACGCGGCGTCCGAGGTGGCGGGAGTGCCGTCCGGCATCACGGCAGTCGGGGGTCCGGTGAGCGGGCGGACCCGGACCGGGGCACCCGGGCCCTCGCGGGTCAGCTCGACGGCGGCGCGTACCGGACGCCCCGCTCCGTCCGGCGTGACCGACGGCCCGAGCACGACAGCCCGGTCGACCCCGGCCCCGTCCAACAGCTCGGCCGCTTCCGGCGTCCCCTCCCCCGGCGGCGGCACCTCCGAGACGACGATCGTCAACGGCGGTGACTGGCTGGGCGAGAGGCCCCCGGTTGGGGCAGGACCGGCCTTCACGTCGCTCAGGCCGCCGACGTCACGTGCATCGCCGACATCGCGTACATCGCCCGTGTCGGCGTACGAGCCGGTGGTGCCCACCTTCGGCGGGGCGGTGGTGATGTCGGGGGCCGGGGTGGGGTCGCTTTCGGTGGAGCCCGAAGGCCTGTCGCTCTCGCCCGAGTTGACGGCCTCCGGCGAGGGTGTGGTCGCCGGTGGCGTGCTGATCTCCGGCGGCGGGCTGATCTCCGAAGGAGAGGAGGTCTCCGAGGAGGGGGTCTCCGAAGAAGTACCAGTCTCCGGCGACTGCGAGCTCTGCGAGGCGTCGTCGGTCGTGGTCCGGGAGCCGTCCGCCGGGGCCGTGCCGTCCGGGTCACGGGTGCCCTGCGTGCCCTGGGGCTGCGCGGCGGAGGGGATCTGGGTGCCTCCGGCGGCGGGTACGCCACCCGGTCGGGCGCCCGTGCCTGAGCCGGTGTTCGAGCCCGTGCCTGAGCCGGTGCTCGTGCCCGTGCCCGGCGCGGCGGAGGTGGTGGGGCTGTTGGAGGCGACGGGACCGCCCCCCTGCCCCGGCACCGGAGTCGTACGGTCGTCCTGCGAGACCACCTCGTCCGGAGAGTTCTGGACGGTGCTCTCCGGGGAACCCACGACCGAGTTGTCCGGCGATGCCTCGGACGCGACACCGTCCCGGTCGCCGGTGACGACGGTGTTGTCGGCGCTGTTGGTGTTGTCGACCTGCACGTCCGTGTCGAGGTCCACCACCGGGTCGGCGTTGTTCCCGGCGGGACCGGGAGCGGAGTTGCCCGTGGAGCTGTTGCCGAACGTGCCCGTGGTGATCGGGGAGTCCACCGTGACCGGCGTGCCGAAGCTGTCGAGGGCGCGGCGGATCTCGTCGGTGTCGACCTGCGCTGCGGGGCTGTTCCCGGCGGGCACGACCCGGACCTCGGGCACCTGTGACAGGTTGCCGTGCAGGCTGTCGCGGACGCCGATCTCGGTGCCGCCGGGCGGCTGGGAGCCGCGCAGGGCGGCGAGGTCGCGCAGCGCCTGCTCGCGGACCTCGGCGGGACCGTTGTGGACCTGCTGCCACAGCTCGTTCTCGGCGGCGCTCACGGGCAGCGGGCCCGGGGAGTACGGCGGCGGGTCCAGGGTGATGTACGGCGGCGGGGCTTCGGTGGAGTGGGGCGGAGGCGACTGGCTGCCGGTGAAGTCCCCCTGCCCGGTGTTCTGTTGCGCGACGTGCGGAGGCGAGTTGCGCGTGGAGCCGGCGCCGCCCGAGGAGTCCGTACGCGGGAGACCGTCGGTACCGCCGGTACGGTCGGAGCCGTCGCCGTCGCGAGAGCGCGTGGACCCGTCGGAGTCCCGCGTGTCGGAGTCGCTGTTGCCTCCGGAGACGGTGGGCGGCGGCTGCATGCGCAACTTGTCAATGGCGTGGCGTAGTTCGGCGCCGCTGTTCAGGGCGGTGTCGGTGAGCGTGGCCTCCACCTGGCTGCTGATGCCCGCGCCGACGAAGGTGGACCAGCTGGTGGACCAGTCGCCGTCGAAGGCACCCTTGATCAGGATTTCGGCGAGCGCCTCGCCGGAGCCGGCGGCGAGGAAGTCGGCCGTCCCCTTGAGCCCGTAGTGCCCGGCCAGCGCGCCCGGCCGGTCGGCGTTGTTGCGCAGGATCTGGTTGTTGCGCCACAGGTTGGTGTTGTTCCGGAAGGAGAGCGGGTTGTTCCGGAAGGTGGTCGGCGTGTTGTTCGTGAGGTTGGGGCCGTTCCCGTACGGGCTGGGGTCCGGGCGGTCCTTCGGGGTGTTGTCGTGGGGGTTCGGGGTGGGGTCGGGGTTCGGCTTGGGGTTCGGGCCGTTGTTCTTGAAGTCGAGGTTCGGGGGGTTCTTGAGGTTGGGGTTGTTCTTGAAGTTGAGGTCCGGGCCGTTCTTGAGGAAGTTGTTGTCGTAGCTCTTGACGATGCTCTTCGCGAAGTCGTCGAAAATGCTGGTGAGGAAGCCTGCGGCGGCGCCGAACGCGGCCGACTTGAGGATGTCGTTCCAGTCGAAGCCGTCGGGGCGGCGGCCGTTGGGGGCGAAGTTCATCATCGCCAGCCGCACCGCGAAGGTGGTGAACGCCTCCGCGAACGCCTCGGTCAGCGAGGGCGCGATGTGCAGCCGCTGGAGCAGGTGGCTGAGGGTGGCGAGGATCATGAACCGGCTGCGCAGCTTGGCCATCATGATCTGGCTGGCCGAGGCGCCACCGGTGAAGAAGGACATCGCCAGGTAGATGGCGATCTCGATGAGCAGCCGGATGACCTCGGCGATGACCTGCCACTTGGACTCCATGATGTCCATGGACGTCTTGCGCCGGCCTTCGGCGATCTTGTCGAGTTGTTCGGCGAAATCGCGCAGGTAGTTCTTGCCGCCGTCGTCGATGAGCATGCCCATCGCCTTGGCGTACGACTTGGAGAGGTCGTCGGGCATGACCTCGGCGATGTCGTGGATGGACTTCTCGATCAGCGACGACATCCTGTCGAGCTTGCGGCCCAGACCGGAGTACGGCCGACGGCTCTCGTAGGCGAGGTCCTCGTCCGCGTCGATGAGCTTCTCCCCGGTGAGGATGAAGATCATCGCGTTGACCTCGGGCGATGCCATCATGCTCATCGAGGGCCGCCCCGCAGGCCGCTCGGGCAGGAAGGAGCGGCCGCTCCCGGCATGGTGCGGGAGCGGCCGACGGCGCGGAGGTCAGCGGCGGCCATGCCCGCCCGGGCCGCCGTCGATCCCATGGGTGTCGATCTCTCTGTTGTTCTGCTCGATGTCCTCGATGTTGGCGTCACGGGTGTTCTTCATCAGCCGGACCTGGCTGACCGTGGCGTCGGTGATCCCCACCAGCGCGTCACGGATGGACATCATGGTGTCCTTGGTGGTCTGCCGCTCCTTCTGCTCCTGCGGCTTGGCCTTCTCGGCGAACTCGCCCTCCGTACCGGGCCATCTGACCGTCGGAGCCAGCTCGTCGAGGAACTCCTCGGTCATGCTTCTGGCCAGGGCGCCGATCTCTTCCAGCTGTCCCGCCAGAGCCTCGATGCGCTGCGGGTCGACGTAGTACCGCTGTCCCATCGTCAGTCCTCCCCGTCCTCGCCGAGCGCGTCCCGCCAGGCGGGGGCGGCCTGGCCGCCGCGCTCCTTGTCCTCGTCGTCGTCGCGCAGGACCTCCGGGCCGAAGATCCGCTCCCAGTCCAGCTCGAAGCCCTTCAGCTCCGGCACGTTGCTGCTGGGCTCGGCGAAGGGCGCCATCGCCTTCATCACATGCCGGTTCATCTTCACGCGTGCCGCGTTCGCCGCCTCCAGGACGCTGGCGGCCAGCTCCTGGGGGGACATGTCGCGGTACTTGTTCTCCAGGAACTCGATCCCGGTCAGCTCACCCTGCGGGCCCACGCTGGCGCGGACCGCGCGGTCGGAGGAGAGCACCGCGAACGACGCCTGACGCAGCTCGCGTTCGGTGCGCGCGACCGCCTCCTGGGCCGCCTGGAGTTCGGCCATCGCCTTCTCCAGACGCTTCTCCAGCGGTTCCGTCATGCCCGCTCCGCCCTTCTCCGTCGAACTCTCCGTGGGCCCGTCAACTTCCCCGCTGATCTTGCCTGGTGAGGGCTCGGTCGGGGAAGCCGGGACCGGGTGGGATTCGTCTCTCCCCGGTGGTCACGCCGGACCAGCACCCTGGTCACCGCCCGATGACGGCCGGGGTGCCGCCCTCCTCGGTGCCCCACACGTCCTCGTCCTCCTCCAGATAGTCGGCGGAACTGGTGGACCTGCGGCCCGGCTGCGCCTCCTCCTCGGGGGAGTCGCCGCCACCGGTGGTCGTCACCCGGGCGGCCGGGGTCAGGAAGGTGTCACTGTCCTCCTGACGGTTCCACGGACTGCGCCGACGGCGGTTGCGGCGCTCACTCTCCTCCGCCGCGTCGACCAGGACGGCACGCACCCGCTCGCCGTTGCCCTTGTCGCCGCCCGCGCCCATGCCGCCCATGCCGCCGCCCATCGGCATGCCGGGGCTGCCGGGCATTCCGGGGGCGCCAGGGGTGCCGGCCGCGGCGGCCGTGGTGGCGGCAGGACTGAGCGGGGTGGCCGTGCTGTCCGAGAGGGGTGCGACTCCCGCCGCGCTGAAACCGTCCGGGGACGACAGGGAGTCCGCCCCGGAGAGGCCGCCGCCGGAGGCCCCGGTACTCACGCCGCCGCTGAGGCCCAGTTCGGAAAGGGGCACGTCGCGGGAGGTGGTGCCGTCGCCGCCGCCGATCCCGTTGAGGTCCCCGAGGCCGTCGAGGATGCTCGAACTGTCGTTGCCGCCCGACGAGTTGAGGTCGCGCAGGTCGACCGTCTCGGTGTTGCCCTGCGCGTCGGTGATGGTGGCGATACCGGTGTCCGGGTCGATGACCTGGGTGCTGCCGTCCGGGAAGGTGGTAGTCAACTGGCCGTTGTCCAGGATGGTGCTGGAGCCGTCCGAGTTGGTCACCTTCGCCCCGTGGGTGAGGTCGGTGGTCGTGGTCGTGCCGTCCGCGTCGGTGGTGGTGAGCAACCCGCTGTCCGGGTCGAACGTGGATTTGCTGCCGTCCGCGAAGGTGGTGGTGAAGTCGCCGCTGTCGTCGAGCTCGGTGCTCCCGCCGGTTGGGGTCTCCAGGCCGGAACGGTCGCTGTTGAGGTCGCCCAGGTCGCCGATCGTCTCGGTGGTGATGTCGGAGTTGATGTCGCCCAGATCACCCAGATTGTTCAGGTCGTTCAGGTCGTTCAGGTCGTTCAGGTCACCGAGCCTGTTCTGGCCGTTGAGATTGCCCAGGTCGCCGAGGTTCTCGGTGGTGGTGGTGCCGTCCGGATCGGTGGTGATCGCCTGGCCGGTCGAGGGGTCGACGGTCTGGGTGGTGCCGTCCGGGAAGGTCGTGGTCAGCTTGCCGTCGTCACCGAGGGACGTCACCGAGCCGTCCGGGTTCGTCACCTTGAGGCCGTCGCCCAGGTCCTGCGTGCTGACGGTGCCGTCCGGCGAGGTGCTGGTGAGCAGCCCGCTGTCCGGGTCGAAGGAGGTGCTGCTGCCGTCCGGGAAGTCGGTGGTCAGGTCACCCGCGTTGTTCAACTGGGTGCTGGCACCGGACGGGCCGTCAAGCACGCCGTCGCCGTTCAGGCTGCCGTTGAGATCGGTGAGGCTGCCCAGGTCGGTCGTCGTGGTGGTGCCGTCCGGGTCGGTGGTGATCGCCTGGCCGGTCGCGGGGTCGACGGTCTGGGTGGTGCCGTCCGGGAAGGTCGTGGTCAGCTTGCCGTCGTCACCGAGGGACGTCACCGAGCCGTCCGGGTTCGTCACCTTGAGGCCGTCGCCCAGGTCCTGCGTGCTGACGGTGCCGTCCGGGGAGGTCGTGGTGAGCAGCCCGCTGTCCGGATCGAAGGACGTGCTGCTGCCGTCCAGGAAGTCGGTGGTGAGCTTGCCGCCGTCGGCCTGGGTGGTCCCGCCGGTCGGGGTCTTGAGCGGCCCGCCGCCCCCGGCGTTCAATCCGCCGAGGTTGCCAAGGGGCGTGGTGATCGGCGTGTCGGTCTGAACCCCCTGGCCGTCATCGAGCTGGCTGTTCACGTCGCCGATGTCGCCCGGGCTCTCGGTGACCGGGTTGTTCTGGTTCAGCAGGTCGTCGAGGCTGCCGAGGTTCTGTGTAGTGACCGCGTTGGGATCGTTGAGGCCGCCGAGGCTCTCCTGCATGGCCTTGGCCTGCTCCTCGGCCTCGCGCTTGGCCTCCTCCTGCTCGCGCTTCTGCTCCTCGCGCAGTTCGTCCTGGTACTTCTTGTCCTCGTCGCGCTGCTGGTTCTGCTCGTTCCGCAGGTCGTCCTGGAGGCGCTTGGCCTCCTCCTGCTCCTTCTCCTGCTCCGCGCGCAGTTCGTCCTGGTACTTCTTGTCCTCGTCGCGCTGCCGGTTCTGCTCCTCGCGCAACTCGTCCTGATACTTCTTGTCCTCCTCCCGCTGCCGGTTCTGCTCCTCGCGGAGTTCCTCCTGGTACTTGCGGTCCTCCTCGCGCTGCCGCTCCTGCTCCGCGCGGAGCTCATCCTGGTACTTGCGGTTCTCCTCGTTCTGCCTGTTGATCTCCTCCTGCTCCTCCTTCAGCTTCTTCTCCTCGTACTCCTCCGAGGCCGTGCTGGTGGACTTCGGCTTGGGTACGTTCTCCGAGAAGTCCTTGCCGAGGTCGATGAAGTGGTTGTTCAGGTCCGACTGCACCTGGGCGGCGGGCTTGCCCAGGTACTCGTCGACGCCCTGGCTCCAGATCTTGACGGCCTTGTCGCCGACCTTCGCCCAGTTGGCGATGTCGGTCAGGTCGCCGTATTCCGGGTGCACCTGCGAGAAGCCGCCCTGCGGGCTGTGCCTGACGGTCGTGGTGTAGCGGTTGGTGGTCGACGTGATGTCCGTCTTGGCGACGTTGTTCGAGTCCACCCACTGGGCGAGGTCGTCCAGAACGTAGCGCAGCACCTGGTGCGGGTCGTAGTACGAGGACTTCGCCCAGGTCAGCCACGCGTCGAGCAGCTTCGTGGCGGAGTCCTCCAGGTACTTGCGGCCCAGCGAGAGGGCGCGTGAGTACACCGTGTTGCCGGTGCCCGTCTCGTCCCCGGTGCCGGCCGAGGAGTCGAAGGTCTCGACGTAGTTGTCGTAGTTCTCGCGGATCTTCTTGATCAGGCTCCGGAAGACCTCCGCCGCTTCGCCCTTCCAGCTCGCGTCGTCCCGGCCGAAACGGTCCTCCCAGTCCTTCAGCACCGTCGCGTGGTCCCTGAAGAACTTGGCGGCGAAGTCGAAGGAGTCCCCTGTGGTGTTGAAGGAGTTCAGGTCCACCGCGTCGCCCCCGGCCACGCCCAGGTTGCTGAACCGGGCGTCCTGGCTGCTGCCTCGCAGCAGGGCGAGGAGCGCCGCCCGCGGCCCGTTCATGTACCGGGCGAGCGGGATGGTGCTCATCTTGTCCTTGTTGTAGTCCGTGAACTCGTTGCCCTCACGGACCTGGGCGTCGTGGACGTTGTCGGAACCCGGGCCGGCGAAGATGATCTCCTCGCCGGCCTTCACGCGACCCTCGAAGACGATCCGGGCCTGCATGATCGACCGCTTCTTGCCACTGTCGAAGAACCAGATGTCGTAGTCCTCGCCCTTGTTCGTCAGGAAGCCGGAGTCCTTGACGAGCAGGCTGAGGCTGCGCTCCTTGATGTCCATCCGGAAGAGCTTGCCGCCGTGATCGGATCGGAGCGTGTCGAAGACGGTGTTCCTGTCCGGCACCGGATAGCCGGTGATGTGGGTGACCAGGGTGGCCCAGGTGTCGCTCGACGGGTCGCCGGCGTTGTCGAACTTGTCGAGATTGGCGACGGAGTTGGGATCGTACCGATCGGCCACCGGGCGCCCTTTCTGGTCGGTTGTCGTCCGTGCCGGCGCACCGCGTCTTCGTACGGATGGGCAGGCATGTGTCTCTCACAGGGACGCGCCGAGCGGCCGTGGCCTCTGTCGGCGCGCGAGGCTCTGACTCAGTCGTCTTCCGGTTCGCCGGTGGTGCCGGCGGTGAGCGTGTCGACCTCTTCGAAGGTCTGCAGCAGCGTCTGCGCGTCGATCGCCCCGAGGTTCTTGTCCTTGGTCTTGTTCGCCTCCTCGATGGTGTCCGTGAGCGCCTCCTTCAGTTCCTTGAAGAGCTCCATCTGGTCACCGAGCAGCTTGTCGATGGACTCGGCCGCGGCGCGCACGCCCTCGATCAGCTTCGGTCCCGAGACCAGGGGCTCGGTGACCATCTTGCCGATGCGCAGGAGCTGTTTGTCCTGGTCGAGGTTCTGCGCGGTGGTGTGCCCGTCGACGAGCTGGCCGAGCGGGCGGATGGTGGACCCGTCGCCGTCCTCGCGGTGCTTCTTCGCGGCGGTGTAGACCGGCTGTACCTCGTTGTCCCGGAAGTTCTCCATCTGCTTGAGGTCGAAATGCTTGACGTCGGCCTTCTCACCGGCCATGGGACGATCTCCTGCTGCTTGGTTGCCGGACGGGGATACGGGATGACCCGGTGGGCATGTGGCGTACGGACGAGGGACGGATCGGCGGGCCTGCGTGCGGGGTCGGCCCACCGGGTCTCTGTCGGGAAACTCTCGCCTGCTCGGCGGCGTCCGGAACGTTCTTCCCGGAGTCCTGGAGCAGGGGCGCGGCCTGTTGCCTCAACTTGCCGCAACCGTCCGCATGGGGCTGCCATGCGGACGGTTCGGCGCCTTCGACCTCACGCACGCGACGCCGGGTCCCGCCCCTCGGGACGGACGAGGGGAAAGCCCCGGCCGGGCCCGGGGGGCCAGGCCCTAACGGGCCCGCACATTGCCCCAGTTGTCGGCGCTCTTGCGCTCGTCACGGGAGTGGTTGTCGTGGATGGTCCGGATCAGCTCGCCGTTGTCGCCGAGCAGTCGCGCCATGTTCTTGGTGGCGTTGTCCCACTCCGCCTGGACCTCACGGTACTTCTCCTGGTCCGCACCCTCCCAGGAGGTGACGAGCGGCTTCAGCTCGTCCTCCAGGTTGTTGAGGGTCGTGATGATCCCCTGGGTCTGTTCCATCAACTCCTCGATGGCCTGCTGAACCTTGGGGTATTGCACGTCGATGATGCCGTCGGCCATGACGTCTCCTCTCGAAGGCCGGGCGCCGGGCCCGGGAAGCTCACGAAGTCCGGCCCTGTCGAAGAGGGCCGGTACCGCGGGTGGTTCAGCGCAGCGCTTCGAAGACGCCCTGGCTGGTCTTGCTGTCGAGGACCTCGGTCAGGTCCTGGTTCTCCTTCGCCAGGCGGTTGGCGGAGGTCACGTTCTCCTGGAGCGCGTCGATCATCGTGCTGATCTGGACGACGACCTTCTGTGCCTCGGTGTTCCAGCTACGGAAGAGCTTCAGCAGGGCCTGGCCCTCGTCGCCACCGACGCCCGAACGCGCGGCGATCTGGGCGACGTTGTCCTGGATCTTCTCGACCTGGTTCCGGGCCGACTCCAGAGAGGAGACGCCCCCCAAGCCCTTGGCATAATCCGCTTTCCTCGCGGCACTGTCCGCCATGTCACGCTCCCTTCGTTCAGGCGCGTCTCGTCGCACCGTTGCCCGCTGAGGCTAAAGAGAAAACAGGGGTCCGCGCAACGCGTGCGGGGAAGATGTGAGCAACGGCCGGTTGGGAAGAATTCGCGTGTATGGCAACGGAGTTGTGCGAACGTTGCAGCAGGATGAACAGGTACGCCCGAACGACGGGCACGCAGGACGTGACCGCCCGCAGGTCGACCGCCGAACGGGCGAAAAACGGGCACACGAAGAGACCGAACGGTCATCGGGAATGACCGCATCCGGCAATGCGCGTACCCGCGGAGTTCCCCGGGTACCGCCGGGCCGAATTACTTGAGCTTCTCCTGAGGTTTCGCCTTCGTATGCGGCACCGCGACTCCTCGACAACTCCTCCGACTCGGCGACTTCGCGCCATCTGCGGCCGAATTCGGCCTGACGTTTCCCTCCGCGCGTCCTTTTCTTTTCTTTTCCCTCGGCGCCGGACGTGTTCCTTGCCGGAATCGGTGCGTGGTGTCAGCTCTGTGAAGCGGCGCCCGCTGGGCCCACCTTGCCTGCCTCGTCCGCCTCATCCACCTCGTCCGCCTTGTCCGCTTCTTCGGTCTTCCCGGGCTGCTCCGACCGATCGGCGGCGCCGCACTCGGGAGCCGTCACCTTGGGTTCGGTGGCGCCGGCCGCGGCGGTCGCGTCGAGGTCCGCGCCGGTGGGGAAGGCCGCCAGCAGCGGTGCCGGGACCGAGCCGATGTCCGCGGCCTCGTACCCGAGTGCTGCCAGCGATTCCTTGGCGGAGACGCGGTACTTCACGCCGTTCTCCGCCACCAGATAGGTGGTTCCGGCGTGCGCGGCACCGCTCGCGTGCAGGGCCCGGACCAGAGCGCCGTGCCCCGGCCGTACCACCGTGGCGTCCGTCGGGACACAGGCCGGCTTCAGCGGCTGGGCCGTGCCCTCCGACACCGCGACCGGGGCGAGCTGGGTCAGCGGGACCAGCACCGACCTGATCCGCACGCCGCCGTTGTCGCCGTCCACCTGCGCGCAGAGCGCGGTGCCGCGCTCCGCGGACTGCGGGAGCGGCGGCGCGTCCGGCAGCTCCGCGGATCCGGCGGAGCCCGCATCCTTCGCCCGGTGCTCGCGCAGCGCGTCCGCGCCGACCGTGCGCACCTCGGGCGACTGCCCCTGGTAGGCGTCCTTCTGGGTGGCCGGGTCGCCCAGCACCAGGGCGGCGCCGAGCCGGGTCAGCGGCACCAGGCCGTCCTTGCGCAGCAGGTGGTAGGTACTGCCGCCGCCGGGCACACTGAACTTGAACAGCTGGCCGATCCGGCTGGCCTCACCACCGAGTTCGGGGCCCTCCTCGCCGCGCCCCGCCACCTCGGGCGGCTTCAGGGCGGGGCCGGGTGCCAGCGCGTCGAGGAAGGCCGCCGAGACCCGCATCGGCTGCTGGGAGCCGTAACCGAGGGCGTTGCGCGCGTCGGAGGCACGGTCCAGCGGCAGCCTACTGCCCCGCCACACCAGGTACTCGGTGTCGTCCGGGGCGCGTACCAGCACACCGCGGTCGCGGCCGATGCCGCGGGAGTCCAGGGGCATCCCGGCCGCCACGGTGGTGGCGCCCGGCTTGTCCACCCCGCTGGTCGTCACGACGCCGGAGGTGTTGGGCAGCGCCCCGTCAGGACCGGTGACGCACATGTGCCAGGCGCCGTCGTCGAGTTGGCCGGCCCCGGGCACGACGTCCGGGGCGCCGGGGATACCGACCGGGGCGCCCACCGGGACGCCCTGCAGCGAGGGCGTACGGACGTCCGCGGTCGCCAGGTCGGAGCCGCCGATCAGCTTCGCCGAGGCGTAGTTGCGCACGGGGTGCAGTACGCCGTCGGTGTCGGTCCACAGATATCGGGCGCCGGTGTCACGGTTGACCACCAGGTGCTTGCCGTCGCGCCAGCCGTCGTTCCCGCCGGGGCGCAGCAGGCCGTAGACGGTGGCGCCCGCGCCGATCAGGACGGTGACCAGTACGCCGAAGACCACGCCCCGGGTGGTGCGCCCGAGCGGGCTCTCCGGGGCGTCCGGGTCGGCCATCAGCAGGCTCGAACTGAGCCTGCCCATCATGAACGTGTGGGCGTGTACCTGGTCGCGTTTGGACTGCACGGCCTCTCCTCAACTCCTTGTCCATGCCGCGGCGTAGGGGTGTTCTCAGCCGAACAGGCCGCGCAGCCAGCCGAAGAGTCCCGCCGCCCAGAGGGCGAGCGGCAGCAGCGCCACCGCGAAGCCGGTGTGCGCCAGTTCCGCCGCGCGGCCCCAGTACGGCAGCACCCGGCGGCCGGGCACTGTCCAGGCGGCGATCACGAGTGCGGCCGCGGCGGCGAGCAGCACCGCGAAGACCAGTACGCGTCCGTCGCCGTGGTCGTCCACCGCCCAGGAGCGGGCGAGCAGCAGCAGCCCCCAGACGCCGGGTACGGCCAGGGTCAGCCGCTGCCCGATGTGCACCAGGCCGCGGCAGTGCAGGAGCAGCAGCAGGCTCAGCCCGACGGAGGTCAGCAACTCGGGCAGGTTCGGGTCGTCGGTGAGGACGACCAGGGCGGCCGCGGCAATGATGCCGGTGGCGGCGAAGAGCGCGGTGACCCAGCGCCCGGCCAGTTCAGTGCGCTCGGCGACCTCGTCGCCCGCGTAGGGCTCGATGCCCTCCTGGAGCTGGCTTGCGGAGGACGGCAGCGCGGGCAGGCGCATCCCGGCCAGCTTGAAGGCGAACGGTGCCACCGCTCCGGCGGCGAGGGCGACCACGGTCGCCACCAGCGCCACCGAGGCCGGTACGTCCAGGCCGGTGTAGCCCATCAGGGCCCCGGCGATCGCGGTCGCCACCGAGACCAGCGCGGTGGCGAAGAGGGCCGGGGCGCCGACCGCGGTGGCGGCGAGCGCGAGGACCGCGCCGCCCGCTCCGGCCGCGCCTGCCGCGAGGAGCCGTGCGCCCGCGACCTGTGCCGCGTCGGGACCGGTCAGGTCTCCGCCCGGCAGCAGCCAGCCGGCCAGCGCCAGGCAGGGCGCGACGAGCAGGGCGAGCGCGGTCGCGGAGAGGCGGTCGCCGACCGCGCGGCTGGCCGAGCCCGCGCCCGCGAGCAGCAGCAGCCCGGTCACGGCCGCGAAAGCGACCTGGGTGGATTCGGAGCCGGTCGCCCCGGGCCAGAGCACCAGCGCGAGGGCGGCCGCCACCGTCGCCACCGCGGTGCCCACCAGGAGTCCGCGGGCCGCTTCGGGGTGCCAGGTGTGCAGCTTCCGGCCCGCGGTGTCGGCTATCCCGTCCACCAGGTCGTCGAGCCGGGCCTCGGGCAGCGCCTCGGTGTGCGGGCGCAGGTAGAGCACGGCGCCGTCGGCGAACCCGGCGTGGGCGAGGGTGGTCTCCTCGTCGAGCGGGGCGTCGCCGAGTTGCTGGAGCACCCAGCCGGCATGGTCGAGACCGGCCTCCTCGGCTTCCTCGCCCACATAACGGAGCAGCGTCGGCAGGAGATCGGCGACCGGCACGTCGGCGGGCACGGCCAGATCGACGGAGACGCTCGGCGCACGTACGGTCAGGCGGCACAGCTCGGCCACCGCACTGTCGGTCATCAGCTGAACTCTCGTCTTCCGTGGGGGCTTTGACAGGAGGACTTCCCCGGGAGAGGGGACCTGCGAAGAGTACGGAAGGCCAGGCGCGGACAGGAACGGGGGGTACCGGGCTGGGGAATTGTGTCCGCGCGGCCAGCGACCGTCTCCCACGTGGACAGGTCGCGTTCCGTGAATGCAGACTACTGCCTACGCCCGCCGGATCGTGCTGCGGACCGGACTCATTGTCCGGTATGGAGTTGTCCCTCACGGGAGTTGACCGTCCCCGCTATCCGCTCGAAACATTCACCCCGGCGTTCACCGCGTCATGCGGCACCCGGAGAATCAGCTCGGTGCGGTCTTTCCCGCTACCGGGCGTGCCGGTATTCCGTGCGGGCCACGAAGGCAGTGAAACCGGAGGTTCTGTTCCTTGAGTGTGGTGCTGTTTCGCCGGCCGGCCCGCAGACGCGGACCGGAGATGCCCGAGGGTCAATTGACCCTTCAGGAGCCACCGGTCCTCGCCGAGACCGTGCCCGACACCTCGGCGATATGGACCTATTTGCCGATGGCGCTGATGTCGGTGTCCATGATGCTGATGTTCCTGCGCCCCGGCGGCGGGAACGGCGTCTTCATGTATCTGGCGATGGGCGTCATGGCGCTCTCCGCCGGTGCCATGCTGCTGGGGCAGCTGATGCGCCGCTCCAGCGAGCGCAAGCAGCGCCTGAAGGGCGAACGCCGCGACTACCTCCGCTATCTGGCGCAGACCCGCAAGCGGGTCCGTGCCACGATCGTGGAACAGCAGCGTGCGCTCGCCTGGCGCCACCCGGACCCCGCCTCGCTGCGCTCGCTGGCCCGCACCTCGAGGCTGTGGGAGCGCCGTCCCACCGACGAGGACTTCGGCGAGGCCCGACTCGCGGTCGGCGAGCAGCAGCTCGCGCTCACCCTGCAACCGGTCTCCACCCGGCCGGTGGAGGACCTCGAACCGCTCTGCGCCCACGCCCTGCGCCGCTTCATCCGCGCCTACTCCACCGTCCCGGAACAGCCCCTCGGCCTCTATCTGCGCTCCTCGGCCCGGATCCTGCTGCGCCCCGAGGAGACTCCGGGCCTGGCGACCGCCGAGCCGGTCGTCCCGCCTGCCGGGGAGACCGGCGGAGCCCGGGCCGAGGGCGGCGCCCCGGTGGAGGACCCGACCGACGCCGTACGCGCTCTCGTGCGCGCCGCGCTCGGCCAGCTCGCGGTGTTCCACGCGCCCGAGGAGCTGTGGATCGCGGTCTGTGTCAGTGACGAGCGGCGGCCCGACTGGGAGTGGGTCAAGTGGCTGCCGCACGCGCTGCACCCGCACGAGGAGGACGGCGCGGGTCAGGTCCGCCGGATCACCGCCGACCTCACCGAGCTGGACGACCTGCTCGGCGCCGAGTTCGCCGAGCGTCCCGGCTTCGACGCGGATGCCCGCCCCGGTCGTGACGAGCCCTACACCGTCGTCGTCCTGGACGGCGTCACCGTCCCCGAGGGCCATCGCTGGGAGGGGCACGGCTACCGCAACGCCGTGGTCCTCGACGTCTCCGGGGCGCTGCGCTGGCGGCCCGGCCGCAACACGCTGCGGCTGACCGTCGGTCCCGACCGGGTGAGCCTGGTGCGCACCGACCGCAGCCGCAAGGAGCGTTCCGTGCCGCTCGGCCGCCCGGACCGGCTCGGCCCGCTCGCCGCGGAGTCGCTGGCCCGGCTGCTCGCCTCCCGCCGGATCAGTCTGGGCACCGACATCGCGCAGCCGCTGGACAGCGACGTCGAACTGACCACCCTGCTCGGCATCCCCGACCTGCACCGGCACGACCCGGCCACGCTCTTCGCCCGGCACACCGGCGCCGCGCGGCTGCGGGTTCCGGTCGCGGTCGGTGTGGACGGTCGCCCGGTGGAACTCGACATCAAGGAGTCCGCGCAGGGCGGCATGGGCCCCCACGGCATGCTCATCGGCGCCACCGGTTCCGGCAAGAGCGAGCTCCTGCGCACCCTCGTCCTCGGCCTCGCGCTGACCAACTCCTCCGAGACCCTCAACTTCGTCCTGGTCGACTTCAAGGGCGGCGCCACCTTCCTGGGCCTGGAGGAACTCCCGCACACCTCCGCCGTCATCACCAACCTGGCCGACGAAGTGGCGCTGGTGGAGCGCATGCAGGATGCCCTGCACGGCGAGCTCATGCGCCGCCAGGAGCTGTTGCGCTCGGCCGGCAACTTCACCTCCGCCCTGGAGTACGAGCGGGCCCGCGCCGCGGGGGCCGACCTCACCCCGCTGCCGAGCCTGTTCGTGGTGGTCGACGAGTTCAGCGAGCTCCTCTCCACGCACCGGGAGTTCATGGACCTGTTCGTGATGATCGGCCGCCTCGGCCGCTCCCTCGGGGTGCACCTGCTGCTCGCCTCGCAGCGCCTGGACGAGGGCCGCATGCACCAGTTGGAGAGCCACCTGTCGTACCGGGTCGGCCTGCGCACCTTCTCCGCCATGGAGAGCCGCGGCGTGCTCGGTGTGCCGGACGCCTATGAGCTCCCGGCCCAGCCCGGCAGCGGCTATCTGAAGTCCGGTGTGGAGTCACTGACCCGCTTCCGGGCGGCCTACTCCTCCGGCACCTACCGGCGCCGCACCGGCGCGGTGGTGCAGGCACGGGTGGCCAGCCAGGTGGTGCCGTGGACCAGCGGCTGGGTGGTGCCGCGCACGCTGGAGGCGGCGCCCGAACCGGAGCCGGAGACCGAGGAGAGCGAGGAGGACGAGGAGACGCTGCTCGCCGTGGCCCTCGACCGGCTGCGCGACTCGGGCCCCGCCGCCCACCAGGTGTGGCTGCCTCCGCTGGACGAGCCCTCCCCGCTGGACGCCCTGCTGCCCGGCATCGCTCCGGACCCCGAGCGCGGCCTCACCGCTACCGGCTGGTCCGGCACCGGCAAGTTGCGGGTTCCGGTCGGCCTGGTGGACAAGCCCTTCGAGCAGCGCCGCGACCCGCTGATCGTGGACCTGTCCGGGGCAGGCGGCCACGTCGCCATCGCGGGCGGTTCGCAGAGCGGCAAGTCCACGCTCACCCGCACCCTGATCGGCGCCCTCGCCCTCACCCACACCCCCGCCGAGATCCAGTTCTACTGCCTGGACTTCGGCGGCGGCGGCCTCTCGCAGCTCGCCGCGCTGCCGCACGTGGGCGGCGTCGCGGCGCGGCTCAACCCGGAGCGGGTGCACCGGGCGGTCGCCGAGGTGATGACGCTGCTCGCCCGGCGCGAGCAGTTCTTCGTGGACCACACCATCGACTCCATGCAGTCCTACCGCCGCCGCAGGGCAGCCGGGGAGTTCCCCGACGAGCCGTTCGGTGATGTGTTCATGGTGGTCGACGGCTGGTCGACGGTCCGCCAGGACTACGACGACCTGATCCCGAAGTTCAACGAACTGGCCGCCCGCGGCCTCAACTACGGCATCCACCTGCTCATCACCACGACCCGCTGGGTGGAGCTGTCCGCGCAGGTGCGCGACCAGTCCGCCACCCGCCTGGAACTGCGGATGGGTGACCCGATGGACTCCGAGATCGACACCCGCAAGGCCCGCTCGGTGCCGCGCAGCGGCGGTCGCGGCATCACCGCCGACAGCAAGATGCACTTCCTCGCCGGCCTGCCCCGGCTGGACGGCAGCGGTTCCCTCGAGGACCTCGGCGAGGGCGTCGCCCACCTGGTCACCGAGGTCGCCCGGCACTGGTCCGGCGCACCGGCCCCGCAGGTGCGGATGCTGCCGCACCGGCTCCCGCTCGCCGAACTCCCCGCGCCCGAGTCCACCGAGGGCGGCGGCATGCGCCTGCCTCTCGGTATCGACCAGGACGCCCTGGAACCGGTCTGGCACGACTTCAGCCGCACCCCGCACCTGATCGTCGTCGGCGACACCGAGAGCGGCAAGACCAACCTGCTGCGCGGCATCACCGCGGGCATCACCGCCCGCTACTCCCCCGCCGAGGCGAAGATCATCGTGGTGGACTACCGCCGCACCCTGGTGGACACCGTCCCCGAGGAGTACCGCATCGGGCACGTGATCTCCCTGGACAACCTCAAGGAGACCATCGAGGGCGCGGCCAGGGCGATGAAGACCCGCGTCCCCGGCGCCGACATCGCCCCCAGCCGCATGCGCAAGTGCGACTGGTGGACCGGCCCGCGTCTGTTCATCCTGATCGACGACTACGACATGGTCTCCGGCAGCTCGTTCCAGAGCCCCATGGAGCCGCTCTTCGAGTACCTGACGCTCGGCTTCGAGATGGGCCTGCACCTGGTGGTCGCCCGCAGTGCCATGGGCGCCGGCCGCGGTCTCAGCGACGGACTCATCCGCCGCCTCGACGAGGCCAACAACCCCGCCGTCCTCCTCTCCTGCCCGCCCACGGAGGGCCGTCTCTTCGGCAACGCGAAGCCCCGGAACCTCCCTCCGGGCCGAGCGCTGCACATCGCCCGCCGCCGGGCGAAGCTGATGCAGACGGCACTGGTGGAGGAGCCCCAGGGCCAGGCGGACTGAGGGACCACGAGCGCGAAGGGTACGTACGGAACCGGTAGCGGGGGGGGGGGGGGGGGGGGCCCCCCCCCCGCGGGGGGGGGGGGGGGGGGGGGGGGGGGGGGGGCGCCGCCCCGGGGGGGGGGGGGGGGGGGCGGGCGGGGGCCCCCCCCCCCCCCCCCCCGCCCCCCCCCCCCCCCCCCCCCCCCCCCCCCCCCCCCCCCCCCCCCCCCACCCCCCCC
>NZ_JBIAPW010000017.1:0-151975 GCF_042888505.1 Streptomyces sp. NPDC002870 | reverse complement strand
AGCTTCCGCGGTCCCTGCGGCTTCCGTTCCTCGCGGATCTCGAAGTCCATCGCATCCCCTGAACTGGGGTGTTGCGACGACCACTAGAACCCAAGTCGACTCCGGGGCGGCCCTTTCTGCTGCGTACGTCAGATGCCTGGCGTGAATCGACGTGAAGCGGCGTGAATCAGCGTGAACGCTTGGCGAGGCGCTCCACGTCCAGCAGGATCACGGCCCGCGCCTCAAGCCGCAGCCAGCCACGCTGCGCGAAGTCGGCCAGCGCCTTGTTCACCGTCTCGCGGGAGGCGCCCACCAACTGGGCCAGCTCCTCCTGAGTGAGGTCGTGGACGACGTGAATGCCCTCCTCCGACTGCACGCCGAAGCGGCGCGACAGGTCGAGGAGCGCGCGGGCGACGCGGCCCGGCACGTCGGAGAAAACCAGGTCGGACATCTGGTCGTTGGTCTTGCGAAGACGGCGGGCGACCGCCCGCAGCAGCGCGGTGGCCACCTCGGGGCGTACGTTCAGCCAGGGCTGGAGGTCGCCGTGACCCAGGCCGAGGAGCTTGACCTCGGTCAGCGCACTGGCGGTGGCGGTGCGCGGCCCCGGGTCGAAGAGGGACAGCTCGCCGATCAGCTCGCCCGGGCCGAGGACGGCGAGCATGTTCTCGCGGCCGTCGGGGGACGTGCGGTGGAGCTTGACCTTGCCATCGGTGACCACGTAAAGCCGGTCACCGGGGTCGCCCTCGTGGAAGAGAGCGTCGCCGCGGGCGAGCGTCACTTCACTCATCGAGGCGCGGAGCTCCGCGGCCTGCTCGTCATCGAGCGCCGCGAAGAGCGGGGCGCGCCGCAGAACGTCGTCCACGAGTTCTCTCCTTGTCGACCTGCTCAGGGGACCGTGGCCCCCTATGATGCCGGACCGCGCTGTGCTGGTCCGGAGGACAACCCCCGGACCCCCGGCAGTAAAAATTCGTGCGATCAGTCACAACAAGTTTGACGCACGGGAGCGCCTGTTCGTACGGCAGGGGCCCGATTGGGTCCTGATTACCAGGGACCGGGGCGGATGTCAGTGGTGGCCCGTAGGCTGACCGGGTGTCCAATTCGCCGGTGAGAGCGCAGGCCAAGGGGGCTGGGAGAGTGTCCGGAGAGCAGAATTCCGCTGTGGGCGAACAGTCCTCGCCCGGCGTCAAGAAAGCGACAAAAGCACCCAAATCGGAATCACGACTGGCGATGGTCCGTCGCGCCCGCCGGATCAACAGGGAGCTTGCCGAGGTCTATCCGTACGCCCATCCGGAGCTCGACTTCCGAAATCCCTTCGAGCTGCTGGTCGCCACGGTCCTCTCCGCCCAGACGACGGACCTGAGGGTGAACCAGACCACGCCCGCGCTCTTCGCGAAGTTCCCCACGCCCGAGGACCTCGCCGCCGCGAATCCGGAAGAGGTCGAGGAGCTCATCCGCCCGACCGGCTTCTTTCGTGCCAAGACCAAGTCGATCATGGGACTCGCGGCCGCCGTCCGGGACGAGTTCGGCGGCAAGGTCCCCGGCCGCCTCGACGATCTGGTGAAGCTGCCCGGAGTGGGCCGCAAGACGGCGTTCGTGGTCCTCGGCAATGCGTTCGGAGTGCCCGGCCTCACCGTCGACACCCACTTCCAGCGCCTCGTGCGCCGTTGGAAGCTGACCGAGCAGCAGGACCCGGTGAAGATCGAGGCCGAGATCGCCGCGATCTTCCCCAAGAGCGAGTGGACGATGCTCTCGCACCGGGTGATCTTCCACGGCCGCCGGATCTGCCATGCCCGCAAACCGGCCTGCGGCGCCTGCCCGATCGCGCAGCTCTGCCCTTCGTACGGAGAGGGTGAGACGGACCCTGTGAAGGCGAAGAAGCTGCTCAAGTACGAGATGGGCGGCCAGCCGGGCCAGCGCCTGAACCCGCCCCCGGACTACCCGGGCGAGCCGGCTCCGCCCCTGGGAGCTGCCGGGTGACCTCGCACGTCGATACGACTCACGGAACGACTCAAGGTCTACTCACGGAACGATCCAAGCGCCCCGAGGCGTTGTGCATGAGGGGGTGCTCATGATGCGCGCTGAAGGAGAAACGTACGACCGCGATGTGGCCGTCACGACCGACGGCCTGCCCGCGTGGCTCGACCCCGTCGTGCGCGCCGCGGACACCGTCGAACCCCAGCAGCTCAGCCGCTTCCTGCCGCCCGAGAGCGGCCGCGGCCGGCAGTCCGCCGTCCTGATCCTGCTCGGCGAGGGTGCCAGGGGCCCCGAGCTGCTGCTCATGGAGCGCGCCGGCAGCCTGCGCTCGCACCCCGGGCAGCCCTCGTTCCCCGGCGGCGCGCTCGACCCCGAGGACGGCGACCCGGCCACCACGGGACCGCTGCGCGCGGCGCTGCGCGAGGCCCAGGAGGAGACCGGCCTCGACCCGGCGGGCGTCCAGATCTTCGGCGTGCTGCCCAAGCTCTACATCCCGGTGAGCAGTTTCGTCGTCACGCCCGTACTGGGATGGTGGCGCACCCCGAGCCCTTTCGGAGCGGTCGATCCCGCGGAGACCGCGCGGGTCTTCACCGTGCCCGTGGTGGATCTCACGGACCCGGCCAACCGTGCGACGGCCGTGCACCCAAGCGGCCACACAGGACCGGCGTTTATGGTCGAGGGGGCTCTGGTCTGGGGTTTCACCGCCGGTGTGATCGATCGCATTCTGCACTTCGCAGGCTGGGAACGACCATGGGACCGCGCCAAGCAGGTCCCGCTCGACTGGCGCTCATGACAGGCTGACCCCGTGCCGCGCCCCCAGGGGCGCGGCATTGAAGGCGGCTCGGCAGCGGGCGGCCAGGACCCCAGCCGGACGGAGCACCCGGCGACGAATCTGCGAGGCTAGACGGTGAACGTGCTGGACATCCTGTTGCTGGTCGCCGCCGTGTGGTTCGCGATCGTCGGCTATCGCCAGGGCTTCGTCGTCGGCATCCTGTCGGTGATCGGTTTCCTCGGCGGCGGACTTGTGGCGATCTATCTGCTGCCCGTCATCTGGGGTCAACTGACGAACGATTCCGAGGTGTCCACCACGGCCGCGGTCATCGCCGTCGTACTCGT
Source organism: Streptomyces sp. NPDC002870 (assembly GCF_042888505.1). NCBI lineage: Bacteria > Bacillati > Actinomycetota > Actinomycetes > Kitasatosporales > Streptomycetaceae > Streptomyces > Streptomyces sp. NPDC002870. The sequence continues at coordinate 148,906 of NZ_JBIAPW010000017.1, read as the reverse complement.
GATCGTCTGCGCCTCGGTCGGCCAGGCCTTCACCACCCACCTCGGCAGCAGACTGAGGCGGCACATCACCTGGTCGCCCGCCCGCGCCCTGGACGCCACCGGCGGCGCGCTGGTCAACGTGGTCGCGATGCTGCTGGTCGCCTGGCTGATCGGCTCCGCGCTCGCCGGGACCGCGCTGCCCACCCTCGGCAAGGAAGTCCGTAACTCCAAGGTGCTGCTCGGGGTCTCCCGGGTGATGCCCAGTGAGGCGAACACCTGGTTCGCGGACTTCTCCTCCGTCCTCGCGCAGAACGGCTTCCCGCAGGTCTTCAGCCCGTTCGCCAACGAGCCCATCACCGAGGTCCAGGCCCCGGACCCGGCGCTCGCGGGCAGCCCGGTGGCCGCCCGCGCCCAGCAGTCCATCGTCAAGGTCGTCGGCACCGCGCAGAGCTGCGGCAAGGTCCTCGAAGGCACCGGCTTCGTCTTCTCCGACCGCCGGGTGATGACCAACGCGCACGTCGTCGGCGGCGTGGACGAGCCGACGGTGCAGGTAGGCGGCGAGGGCAGGCTGTACGACGCGAAGGTCGTGCTCTACGACTGGCAGCGCGACATCGCCGTACTGGACGTACCCGACCTCAGGGCGCGGCCGCTTCAGTTCGCCGACTCCGACGCACGCAGCGGGAACAGCGCGATCGTCGCGGGCTTCCCGGAGAACGGCTCGTACGACGTGCGCTCGGCCCGCGTCCGCGGCCGGATCAACGCCAACGGCCCCGACATCTACCGCCGTGGCACCGTGCAGCGCGACGTCTACTCGCTCTTCGCGACGGTCCGTCAGGGCAACTCCGGCGGCCCGCTGCTCACGCCCGACGGCAGGGTGTACGGCGTCATCTTCGCCAGGTCACTGGACGACCCGGACACCGGCTACGCCCTGACGGTCGACGAGATCCGCGAGGACATCGCAGTCGGCCTGACCGCCAACCAGCAGGTCGACAGCCAGGGATGCGCGCTGTAGCCGGAGCGGATAGACGTCAGCCTCGGGAAGACGTCAGCCTCGGACAGACGTCAGCCTCGGACAGACCTCAGCTTCGGGCAGATGTCAGCTTCGGGTATGCCGCAATCGCGCCGAGACCCAGCGGGCCCGACGCCTCAGGATGCGGGGAATGCCGATCCCTTGCCCCGGATGCTCATGGCCCTCGGCCTGCGGGCCACCCCTCTCGTGGGTGATCGGCCCACTGGCCGAGCGGCGGTTGCGTGCTGCGTCACCGTAGTCGTGCGTCCAGCCCATACCTCGACGTTTGCCCGTGCCTCATGGTCGGTAATCGCGTCAGGGGCGGCCAATTGGCCTATGCGTCGGGCATTTGGCTGCTGGTCGTACAAGCGTTCTCGGCGGTAGCGGGCCGCGGGGCCGCAGCTGCGACTACCGGTCGGGCTCGGGGTCTTTCAGCCAGCTGATGAGCTCGGTGGAGAAAGCCACGGGGTCCTCCTCATGAGGGAAGTGACCGAGGCCGTCGAACAGCCGCCAGCGGTACGGCGCTTCCACGTACTGGCCCGACCCCGCCGCGCTGCGCGTCCGCATCGCAGGGTCCAGCGAGCCGTGCAGATGCAGCGTCGGAACCCGCACCGGCCGCTTCATCCGGCGGTTGAACTGGATCCCGTCCGGCCGTGCCATCGACCGCACCATCCACCGGTACGGCTCGATCGAGCAGTGCGCCGTCGACGGGATGCACATCGCCCGCCGGTAGACGTCGACCGCGTCCTCGTCCGGCAGCTGCGGCCCGGACCAGTCCTGCATCAGCTTGCCGACCAAGGCCGCGTCGTCCGCGACCAGCTGACGCTCCGGCAGCCACGGCCGCTGGAAGCCCCAGATGTACGAACCCGCACGGCTCTGCGAGAAGTCGGAGAGCATCGCCGAGCGCCACCGGCGCGGATGAGGCATCGAGGAGACCGCGAGCCGGCGCACCAGCTTGGGCCGCATCACCGCCGCGGTCCACGCCAGATAGCCGCCCAGGTCGTGCCCGACGAGCGCCGCGTCCGGTTCGCCGAGCGAGCGCACCACGCCGGTGATGTCGAGCGCGAGGTTCGCGGGGTCGTAACCCCGCGGCGTGCGGTCGCTGCCGCCCACACCCCGCAGATCCATCGCCACCGCGCGGAACCCGGCGTCGGCGAGCGCGGTCAGCTGATGGCGCCACGTCCACCAGAACTGCGGAAAGCCATGGAGCAGCAACACAAGCGGCCCGTCGCCCATCTCGGCGATATGGAAGCGTGCACCATTGGCAGCCACGTCGCGATGTGTCCAGGGACCATCGATGCGTACGGGGCTTCCAGTACCGGTATCAGGGGCCGTCATGCAGACGAGCGTGCCACAACTGAGCACCCCACGGTCACCAAGCCGGTCCCCCGAGGGGGCGACGGGCCGCCCCGACGCCCCCGACGCCCGCTGCGCCGGTGCTCACCGGCTCCGCGGCCGCGGGGCCTCAGACCAGGACCTTGTCCTGCGCCGGCCGGGGGTGCGGTTTGACGCCCTGCAGTACGGCCGCCGTCTCCTTGGCCGATGCGATGGACCTCTCCGGCGGCTTGACCTTCTTGAACTTGGCGACGGCGAGCAGCGCCAGCAGCCCCGCGAGCACCAGGTACGCCCCGCCCACGATCAGGAACGACCAGGCCAGACCCAGCCCCAGATTGTGAATCCCGTACGCCGCCGCGAAGCTCAGCACCGGCAGCGAGAAGAGCGCGAACACTCCCGCGACGGTGATGGCCGCTCCGCCCATCGCGCCTCGCTTGACGTCCTGCCGCAGCTCCGCCTTGGCCAGGGCGATCTCGTCGTGCACGAGCGCGGACATCTCGGCGGTCGCCGAGGCAACCAGCTGGCCGAGACTGCGTTCGGCGCCGACAGCGTTCGCCGCGCTGTTGCCGGGGTCGCTCATCGCTGACTCCCTCTCCTCATCAACGGATCCGTCGTCAGATCATGCCGGACTGTCGCCGCCGTCGTGCGACGCCCCCGCCAGTTCGGCCTTGCGCCGGTGCTCCGCGGCCTTCTCCTCGTAGATCGCGGCCATCCGCAGGTGGTACTCCGGTTTGTCCATCTCGTAGATGTCGGGGATGCCGTCCTGGTCGTCGTCGCGCTCCTCCTCCTCGGTGAGCGAGCGGTACTTGCGGTCGCGCAGCTTGAGCAGGATTCCGGCGAATACGGCGGCGATCAGAGAGCCCATCAGGACCGCGGCCTTGATCTCGTCGGTCAGCACCGCGTCGCCGGAGAAGGCCAGTTCCCCGATGAGCAGCGAGACGGTGAAGCCGATGCCGGCGAGCGAGGCGACGGCGAAGACGTCCGGCCAGGCGAGATCGTCATTGAGCTCGGCGCGGGTGAAGCGTGCCGCGAGCCATGTGCCGCCGAAGACCCCCACAGTCTTGCCGACCACCAGACCGAGGACGACACCGAGGGGCTCGGGCTTGGAGAAGACGTCGGTAAGAGAGTTGCCGGAGACCGAGACGCCCGCGGAGAAGAGCGCGAACAGCGGCACGGCGAGGCCCGCCGACAGCGGCCGTACGAGGTGCTCGATGTGCACCCCGGGGGAGTACTCCTCGCCCTTGCGCGTGGTGCAGCGCAGCATCAGGCCCATCGCGACACCGGCGATCGTGGCGTGCACGCCGCTGTTGTACATCAGCCCCCAGATGACCAGGGCCAGCGGGACGTACACGTACCAGCCGCGAACGCCCTTGCGCAGCAGCAGCCAGAAGACGCCAAGGCCGATCACGGCCCCGCCCAGCGCCGCGAAGTTCAGGCCGTCGGTGAAGAAGACCGCGATGATCAGGATCGCGAACAGGTCGTCGACGACGGCGAGTGTCAGGAGGAACGCCCGTAGCGCGGACGGCAGCGAGGTCCCGAGGACGGCGAGGACGGCGAGGGCGAAGGCGATGTCGGTGGCGGTCGGGACGGCCCAGCCGGCGGCGGATCCGCCGCCGGTGGTGGCGACCAGGACGTAGACGAGCGCGGGTACCGCCATGCCGCAGATCGCGGCGATCACGGGGAGGGCGGCGGCTTTGGGGTCGCGCAGTTCGCCGGCCACCAGCTCACGCTTGAGCTCGATGCCGGCGACGAAGAAGAAGACGGCGAGCAGGCCCTCGGCGGCCCAGTGCTGGATCGAGAGGTCCAGACCGAGGGCGGAGGGGCCTACGTGGAAGTCGCGTACGGATTCGTAGCTGTCGCCCAGCGGGGTGTTCGCCCAGATCAGTGCGGCGATCGCGGCGGCGAGGAGGAGTACGCCGCCGACGGTCTCTGTACGCAGCGCGTCCGCCACGAAGGTCCGCTCGGGCAGGGACAGACGTCCGAGGAACTTACGGTCGGTGGTGGGCGGCGCGGCCACGTCGGGGGACCTCCGGTCGGGTAGGCAGGACAAAGCACATGCCGACCAGACTTCCCGGCGCACCTAGGTTTTCTTGTCGCGTCGTTGACGCGTTCATTAGCTTACCCAAGCGCGCAAGGGCGTATCCGGTGAGTGTCACTTTAGGTGCATAAAGGGCACCCGGCGCGTCTTGGCCGAGTGCCCTTCAGTGCTGTTCAGAGCTGCTCTCTGTGGATCTTCCTTGGTCAGTCCTCGCTGGCGGCGCTCGGCAGCTTCGACTGGATCAGGTCCATGACGGAGGAGTCGGTGAGTGTGGTGACATCGCCCAGCTGGCGGTTCTCCGCCACATCGCGCAGCAGCCGGCGCATGATCTTGCCGGAGCGGGTCTTGGGCAGCTCGGCGACCGGGAGGATCCGCTTCGGTTTCGCGATCGGGCCGAGCGTCACGCCGACGTGGTTACGCAGGTCGTTCACCAGGCTCTCGTCCTCGCTGGCCGTGCCGCGCAGGATCACGAAGGCCACGATCGCCTGGCCGGTGGTCTCGTCCGTCGCGCCCACGACCGCCGCCTCTGCGACCTTCGGGTGCGAGACCAGCGCCGACTCCACCTCGGTGGTGGAGATGTTGTGGCCGGACACCAGCATCACATCGTCGACCCGGCCGAGCAGCCAGATGTCGCCGTCGTCGTCCTTCTTGGCGCCGTCGCCCGCGAAGTACTTGCCCTCGAAGCGCGACCAGTACGTGTCGAGGAAGCGCTGGTCGTCGCCCCAGATGGTGCGGAGCATCGACGGCCACGGCTCGGTGAGGACGAGATAGCCGCCGCCCCCGTTGGGAACCTCGTTCGCCTCGTCGTCGACGACGGTCGCTGCGATGCCGGGCAGGGCGCGCTGCGCGGAGCCGGGCTTGGTCTCGGTGACGCCGGGCAGTGGCGAGATCATCATCGCGCCGGTCTCGGTCTGCCACCAGGTGTCCACGATCGGCGTCTTGCCGGCGCCGATGTGCTCGCGGTACCAGATCCAGGCCTCTGGGTTGATCGGCTCACCGACCGAGCCCAGGACGCGCAGGCTGCTCAGGTCGAATTTGGCGGGGATGTCGTCTCCCCACTTCATGAACGTACGGATGGCGGTCGGCGCCGTGTAGAGGATGGTGACGCCGTACTTCTGCACGATCTCCCAGAAGCGGCCCTGGTGCGGGGTGTCGGGCGTGCCCTCGTACATCACCTGCGTCGCGCCGTTGGCCAACGGCCCGTACACGATGTACGAGTGGCCGGTGACCCAGCCGACGTCGGCGGTGCACCAGAAGACATCGGTCTGCGGCTTGAGGTCGAAGACGGCGTGGTGGGTGTAGGCCGTCTGGGTGAGGTAGCCGCCGGAGGTGTGCAGGATGCCCTTCGGCTTACCCGTGGTGCCGGAGGTGTAGAGGATGAAGAGCGGGTGCTCCGCCTCGAACGCCTCGGGGGTGTGCTCGGCGGACTGACGGGTGACGATGTCGTGCCACCACACGTCGCGGCCGTCGGTCCACGCGACGTCCTGGCCGGTGCGGCGTACGACCAGCACATGCCGGACGCGGTCCACGCGGTCGATGGCGTCGTCCACGGCGGGCTTGAGCGCGGCGGGCTTGCCGCGCCGGTAGCCGCCGTCGGCAGTGATGACGACCTTGGTGTCGGCGTCCTCGATACGGGTGGCGAGCGCGTCGGCGGAGAAGCCGCCGAAGACCACCGAGTGCGCCGCGCCGATGCGGGCGCAGGCCAGCATCGCCACGACGGCCTCGGGGATCATTGGGAGGTAGACGGCGACCCGGTCGCCCTTCACAACTCCCAGCTCGGTCAGCGCGTTGGCCGCCCGGGAGACCTCGTCCTTGAGCTCGGCGTAGGTGATGGTGCGGCTGTCGCCCGGCTCGCCCTCGAAGTGGATGGCGACGCGGTCGCCGTTGCCCGCTTCGACATGGCGGTCCACGCAGTTGTAGGCGACGTTCAGCTTGCCGTCGGCGAACCACTTCGCGAAGGGCGGGTTGGTCCAGTCGAGGGTCTCGGTCGGCTCGGTGGCCCAGGTGAGCCGCCTCGCCTGCTCGGCCCAGAAGCCAAGCCTGTCCGCCTCGGCCTGCTCGTACGCCTCCGCCGTCACGTTGGCGCTCGCGGCCAGCTCGGCCGGCGGCGCGAACCGCCGCTCTTCCTTGAGCAGGTTGGCCAGGCTTTCGTTGCTCACGACATCTCCCTTTCCCAGGGCGTCCTATGTGCCTATGTGTCCCAGGCCATAGCTCATCAGCCAGATGGCCGGGTGACAAGAGCCTTCCGGAAATTGGTTTAGACCTGTAGGTGAATCCAGGGGTGAAGCTATGAGGTAGCCCCTCCTGCCCGGGCGGTGGGAAAGAGGGGCCATACGTTCTCACGGACAGGACCGGTGTGCGGTTCAGGCGCGCGACTTCTCCAGCGCTGGAGGCGCGGGAGTGACGCGGTCGAAGACCACGTCGATCTCGTGCTCGTCGCTGCTCGCGAGGAGATACGCCTGGGCCTCGCCGACATGGAAGTACATGCCGTGCAGCGCCAGCGTGCCCTCGGCGAGCCGCCTCGCCACTGCCTCATGGGCCCGCAGATGCTCCAACTGCTGCACCACATTGGTCAGGCACAGCTGCTCCACCGCGTCGCTGGGCATCCGGCCGGAGATCCTCGCCCAGGAACGGTGCCGACTCCGCATCCGCTCCAGGCTCGGCATTCCGTGCTGCAGCCACCGCCGCAGCGGAGTCTGGGCACCTTGGGGCGGACTGCTCAGCAGGGCCTGCATCGCGCCGCAGCCGGAGTGTCCGCAGATGGTGATCGAGTCCACCTTCAGCACATCGACCGCGTACTCGATCGCGGCCGCCACCGAGTCGTCGCTGCTCTCCGCACCGGGAAGCGGCACGAGATTCCCTACGTTCCGCACGGTGAACAGATCGCCCGGACCGCTGGCCGTGATCATGCTGGTGACCAGGCGGGAGTCGGCACAGGTGAGGAAGAGCTGAGAGGGCCGCTGTCCTTCCCGCGCCAGCCGGGCCAGCTCTTCGCGCACCAGCGGGGCCGTATTGCGCTGGAAGGAGCTGAGCCCGCTGGCCAGTTGATGCGCGGTGGCGTGCAGGGGACTGGCGTCGCAGTGGTGGTTGCGCCAGGGCGTCCAGGGGCGGCAGGAGCAGTGCGTCTGGGTGGCGGGCTCGCTTATCCGGCCCCCGGACCGCCCGGTGAACTCCACCGTCCCACCCTGTGCGACATGCGAGGTCTGCCAGTCGTGCAGCGCCTCGTACGCGGCGTGGTCCATGAAGGACCCGTCCAACTCCACGACACAGTCGGCTCCATGGGGCACCTGCCCCAGCGTCCGGCTCAGCCGCGGCACGGCAAGGAAGGTCAACTGGCCGCGCGCCCGCACCCGGTGGATCCCCTCCTGCTCGTCCGTGGTGATCCGCGTCCTGGTCAGCCGGTGCAGCGCGACCGCGACCGCCACCGCGACCCCGATCACCACCCCTTCCAGTACGCCGGTGACGACGACGGCGGCCAGCGTCACCGCGTACACCAGCACCTCCCGGTTCCGCTTCACGCTGCGCAGATGCGTGATGCTGACCATCTGGACGCCCACGACCATCACCAGCGCCGCCAGGGCGGCCAGCGGGATCAGATCGAGCAGGGGGACCAGCAGCAGCGCGGCGACCGCGATCCACAGCCCGTGCAGCATCGTGGCGTTACGGCTCACCGCGCCCGCGGACACATTGGCGGCGCTGCGAACGGCGACCCCGGTAATGGGCAGCCCGCCGAGCGCGCCGGAGACGACATTCGCCGCCCCCTGCCCGGCCAGCTCCCGGTCGAGCTGGGCGCGTGGAATGCGAACGTCCGGCTCCTTGCGGGCACCCACCAGCTTGTCGACGGCGACCGCCGACAGGAGCGACTCCACGCTGCCGACCAGGGTGATGGTGAGGACGGCGGCGAGGATGCCGAGCATCGGCCCTTCCGGCAGCTGGGGCAGGGCGTGGCTGCTCCAGGACGGCAGATCGACGCGCGGCAGGCTCAGCCCGGCGACCACGGCGAAGGTGGTCGCACCCGCCACCGCGGCGAGGGCGGCGGGGATCTTCCGTACGAGCCGGCCCGCCCGCCCGGGAATCCGCGGCCACACCAGCAGTACGGCAACGGTCAGGACACTGGCCGAGAATGCGGCCGGATGGAGGTCGGCCAACTGGGCCGGCAGGGCAACGACGTTGTCGACTGCGGAGCTCTGCGGGGTGCCGCCGAGCACGATATGGAGTTGTGCGAGGGCGATCGTGACGCCGATGCCGGCCAGCATGCCGTGCACGATCGCCGGGCTGACGGCGAGAGCCGAGCGGGCGACCCGCAGGGCGGCCAGCCCGAGTTGGGCGAGTCCGGCGAGGACGGTGATGGCGCAGGTGGTGCGCCAGCCGTACCGCTGGATCAGATCGGCGGTGACGACGGTGAGCCCGGCCGCGGGACCGCTGACCTGCAGCGGTGCCCCGCCGAGCCGCCCGACGACGATGCCGCCCACGGCGGCGGCCACCAGCCCGGCCTGGAGTGGTGCGCCGGTGGCCAGTGCGATGCCGAGGGAGAGCGGCAGCGCGATCAGGAAGACGGAGATCGAGGCGGACAGGTCGGCGCCCGCGATGCGGAAGCGGCGGCGGCCGCCGCCGGGGGGCGGCGGGCTGTGCGGGCGCTGGAAACACGAGGCGAGAATCGTCCGGAACAGACGGGCCTCGCGGGACGTGCCGGCGGTGCCGTCCTTCTGCGGCTTGCCGGACTTGCCGTTCTTCTGGGACTTGCCGTTTTTTCGGGACTTTCGGGGCTTACGGGTCTTGTGAGATGGGTCGTCGGTGCGAGTGGGGACGCAGGCAGACATGTTTCCCGTCTCCTCCGGGGCAGCGCGGTCGCGGAATGTGGGGGACGCGGCCGTGGGTCACGGCGTGCAGCGGCGGGATTCTCAACTCTCGGTAAATGGATAGTAATGCAGAGTAAAGACTGAGGTGGGATTTCCGGGGCAAATGGGGCACTCTTTCACCCGTACCGGTGATTAATGATTTGAACGCGGCTCGTCGTATCACCCCCCTCACCACCGCGATGCGAGCTTGACGGCGCCGAAGGAAATGCGTCTTACAGGCATATATGCATAGAAAGAGGTGGGTGGATGAACGCCGCCACGAGGAGGATCGCCGTCGGCGCAGTCGCCACGGCGCTGATCGCGGGACTCGCCGGCTGCTCCGGATCGGATGGCCGTGGCGCAACAAGGAAGGGCGACTCCGGATCCAACAAGGGTGCCCCCGGACCGAACATGGGGGCCGCGGGTCCCCAGAGCGCGGTGCGTCTCATCGGCGACGGATCCACTGCGTTCACCGGCATCCAGCCGGGGCTGCTCAAGCCGGAGCGACTGAAGCCCGGTCAGCCGCCGCCGCAGTTCGTGGTCTTCTCCTGGGACGGGGCCGGCGAGGACAGCCTGAAGCTCTTCTCCCACTTCCGCAAGGTCGCCAGGAAGTACGGCGCGACCATGACCTACTTCCTCAGCGGGGTCTATCTGCTCCCCGAGGAGAAGGCGAGCCTCTACGATCCGCCCCAGCACTCTCCCGGGCGTTCCGACATCGGCTTCAATGACATCCAGGGCATCACGGACACCGTGCGTGAGCTGCGCGGCGCCTGGCAGGAGGGCAACGAGGTCGGCACCCACTTCAATGGCCACTTCTGCGGCGAGGACGGCGGGGTCGGCAACTGGTCCGTCCCCGAGTGGAAGAGCGAGATCAGCCAGGCCAAGTCCTTTGTGAAGAACTGGAAGACGAACGCGGACCTGCGGACCGAACCGCCGCTGCCTTTCGACTACGAGAAGGAACTCATCGGTGCCCGCACCCCCTGCCTGGAGGGCCGCCCGAACTTTGTGCGCGCCGCGAGCGAGCTGGGCTTCCGCTACGACACCAGCGGTATCAACGACCAGGTCTGGCCCAAGAAGGAACTGGGCCTGTGGGACCTGTCACTGCAGATGGTGCCGGTGCCCGGCCGCGCCTTCGAGACGCTCGCAATGGACTACAACTTCATGGTCAACCAGTCGGGCACGTCCAAGGGCGACTCCTCCCAGTACGAGTACTGGGGCAACCAGATGCGCGACGGCCTGGTGCAGGCCTTCGACCGCGCGTACCAGGGCAACAGAGCCCCGCTGATCATCGGCAACCACTTCGAATCCTGGAACGGCGGCACGTACATGCGGGCCATCGAAGAGACGATCGCCACGGTCTGTGTGAAGCGCGACGTGAAGTGCGTGTCCTTCCGCCAACTCGCCGACTGGCTGGACGTCCAGGACCCACAGGTCCTGGAGAAGATGCGCACACTCCGAGTCGGCGAGGCCCCGAAGGGCGGCTGGGCGACGTTCCTCGCCGCCCAGCCGGCGAACGCGGCAGTCTCACCCGCGGTCAACCAGGCCGAGCAGGGCTGACGGCCGGTATCCGCTCCCCGAGCCGGTTCCTCAGCTGGGCTGCGGGACTGCCGAACGCTCGCCCATCACGAAGGCGGGGTCGACCTGCGCGGCAAGGTCGGCGCCCGTCTTCGCGTTGCCCCAGCTCTCCGCGTTCTTCAAGTGGAAGTGCACCATCTGGCGCGTGTAGCGCTCCCAGTCGCGATGCGCGTACGAGTCCTCCGCGGCGTTCTGCAGGGTCTGCAGCGACATCCGGTTCTCGGCCTCCAGGAGCTCGAAGCGCGTCGGCCGGCCCTTCTCCATCCCCCGCACCCAGTCGGAGTGCCCGACGGTGACGAGCAGGTCGTCCCCCACCTCATCGCGCAGGAAGTCGACATCGTCCTGCCCCTGCACCTTGTTGCCGATGACCTTCAGCGCGACGCCGAAGTCCCTGGCGTACTCCTTGTACTGGCGGTAGACGGACACGCCCTTGCGGGTCGGCTCAGCCACCAGGAAGGTCATGTCGAAGCGGGTGAACATCCCGGAGGCGAAGGAGTCCGACCCGGCCGTCATATCGACGACCACGTACTCCTCGGGGCCGTCGACCAGGTGGTTGAGGCAGAGCTCCACCGCACCGACCTTGGAGTGGTAGCAGGACACACCGAGATCCGACTCGGTGAAGGGACCGGTCGCCATCAGCCGGATGTCCCCGTCGTCCAGCCGGACGGTGCGGGCGCAGGCCTCGTAGACCGGGTTGTCCTCGCACACGCGCAGCAGGCGCGACCCCGTGCCAGGGGGCGTGGTCTTGATCATCGTTTCGGCGGAGGCGATCCGGGGGTTCGTTCCCCGCAGGTAGTCCTTGATCAGCGACAGATGCGCGCCCATCGCGGGCAGCGCGGCGGCCTCCGTCTCGTCGAGGCCGAGCGCGGCCCCCAAGTGCTGGTTGATGTCGGCGTCCACCGCGACGACGGGTGCCTCATTGGCGGCCAGGTGGCGGATGAAAAGCGAGGACAGCGTCGTCTTCCCGCTGCCGCCCTTCCCTACGAAAGCGATCTTCATGTTCACGAAGGGTAGTGGGTCGATCGCGTGGTGCGATCGAACTGGGTGAGGAAGACCACTCCAAGGTGGGGCGTGCGGCGGGGGCGCGTAGCCTCGCTACCTATGAGTACGAATGCCTCGTCGGTCGACCCCCTTGCCGCACTCGGCTCCCTGCCGGGCGTCGCCGACTCCGTGGACTCCGTGCGCAGGGCAGTCGACCGCGTCTACGGCCATCGGGTCATGCGGCGTCGCAGCAACGAGGTCACCTCGGAGGCGGCGCTGCGCGGAGCGCGTGGTTCAGCCGCACTGTCCGGGGCGGACTGGGCTCTGGAAGAGGTCCGCAGGCGCACCGACTTCGGAGTCGAACCCGAGGCGCGCACGGTCGGGGCCGCCCTGCGGCTGACCGCAGAAGCCGGTCAACTCCTCTCCATCTGGCGGCAGTCGCCGCTACGGGTGCTGGCCCGGCTGCATCTGGTCGCGGCAAGCGGCGCAGGCGACGACGACACGGTGGGCCGACCGCGTCTCGCGGGTGAGACGGTCGAAGAGCCGCTGATCGAGGCGCCGCTGCCGGAGGCGAGCGAGGTGACCGGCCGGCTGGACGGCCTGGCCGAACTGATCATCGCGGGCACCTCCGCACCGGCCCTGGTGACCGCGGCCGTGGTCCACGGCGAGCTGCTGGCGCTGCGCCCCTTCGGCTCGTACAACGGTCTCGTCGCCCGGGCGGCCGAGCGCATCGTGCTGATCGGCAGCGGGCTGGACCCGAAGTCGATCTGCCCGGCGGAGGTCGGACACGCCGAGCAGGGACGGGCCGCGTATGTCGCGGCCTTCGAGGGGTATCTGACGGGGACGCCAGAGGGTATGGCCGCCTGGATCGCGCACTGCGGGCGCGCTGTGGAGCTGGGAGTCAGGGAATCGACTGCGGTGTGCGAGGCGCTGCAGCGCGGAGCCGCCTGAATCGCCCCGTCCGAACTACCCCTGGGAAAGCCCCTGAACAGGGTTGCGGCGGTACCAGAATTGGTACCGCCGCTGGCATGTCCACCGAGTTACCATGCGTCCTCGAATGTTGCCCATCAGGCCGGGAACTTCTGCCCGTCACCTGGTGCGGCTGGCCCGTAATCGACGGGTCGACGTCGCGTGGGTGCTCAGTTTCCATGCTCGGTCCGTGGGGCCTTCATGCGTTAAAGGTGATCCTCTCGGATGTCCTTGGTCTCGCGGGCCGTTGACTCATTTGTACTCCTGCGGGAGGGCAAGCGGAAGCCCTGACTGCAGTTCTTTACTTTTAGGTTCAAATACGGGCGATTTGTTTCACGCGGTCGCGGTGGCGATTTGAGCGGCCGCGCTACGCCGCCGGCTCGCGTACCAGACGAGTCCAGCGGTGGCGGCCGCCGCACCCACCGCGGCCACGGCGACTATGGCCGGGCGCGCGGGCATGGAGAACGCGGGCAGCCGCTGCTTGAGCCGGACCGGCTTATTGAAGACGAGAATCGGCCAACCCCGCGCCGTCGCCTCCCGGCGCAGCGCACGATCCGGATTCACGGCGTACGGATGGCCGACGGACGCGAGCATCGGGACGTCCGTGGCGGAGTCGCTGTAGGCATAGCAACGCGCCAGGTCGTACCCCTCGGAGGCGGCCAGATCCTTGATCGCCTCCGCCTTGGTCGGTCCGTACGCGTAGTACTCCACCTCCCCTGTGAAGCAGCCGTCGTCGCCGACCACCATGCGGGTGGCCACCACCCGGTCAGCGCCGAGGAGCTCGCCGATCGGCTCGACCACCTCCGCGCCGGAGGTGGAGACGATGACGACGTCGCGGCCCGCGGTGTGGTGCTCCTCGATGAGGGAGGCGGCCTCGTCGTAGATGATCGGGTCGATCAGGTCGTGAAGCGTCTCGGCGACGATCTCCTTGACCTGTTGGACGTTCCAGCCCTTGCAGAGCGCGGAGAGGTACTCGCGCATCCGCTCCATCTGGTCGTGGTCGGCGCCCCCGGCGAGAAAAACGAACTGGGCATAGGCGGTGCGCAGTACGGCGCGCCGGTTGATCAGCCCGCCTTGGTAGAAGGACTTGCTGAAGGTCAGCGTCGAAGACTTCGCAATGACCGTCTTGTCCAGGTCAAAGAAGGCGGCTGTGCGCGGCAAGGAGTGGTTTTCCACGAGCCTGAGCATAGGTGCCCGCCATTCGGCGTACGCTGGGGCGCGTGGGTTTGCCTGAGAAGGCTCTCGGGTACACCATGGAAGTCACGGATCGTTCGCGACCGTGCTAACCCGGTCCGGCTCCTCCCCCCCCGAGTCGGCCGGAGAGACGACCCCCGCTCTCCCCCCCGGCGGGGGTCGTCGCATGTCCGGACGCGTTTTCGTCCGTCTGCTGCGATCCATCGTGATCGTTCTCCTCTCGTGTGAGCCCTGCCGGCATCGGCCTTCCATCACTCTGCACCGTCACTGTGCGTAGTGGAAGGGATGCTCCTGGGAGTCACCGGTATGGACGACGGAGATATTCACAAGTGGCTAGTTGTCCACAGTTTTTCAGCAAGATCCACACGATTTTCCGGTGCGCTGCACGGTGATTCCACCCGCGTAGTTCGCGGACCGCAGGAATCGCAGATCTCGGAACCAAGCGAGATCAAAGTAAGTAGGGGGCGGAGATCGTGGCTGGATCTATCACATCGCAGCGGCCGTCGGTCGTCGAAGGGCGGCGGGACGGGCCTCTGATCGTCACCGAAGATATGGAACTGCTCGACGATCTGCTGCGGCTGTGCGCCGCGGCGGGAGCCGAACCGGACGTCCATCACTCGGTGCCCGAGCGAAGCGGAAGCTGGGAGGGCGCGCCGCTGGTGCTCGTCGGCGACGACGCGGCCGCGCGCTGCCGCGGAGCCACGCGCAGACGGGGTGTGCTGCTCGTGGGGCGGGACCAGGACGACCCGGACGTATGGCGGCGGGCGGTGGAAATCGGAGCCGACTGTGTGCTGCGGCTGCCCGATGCGGAAGGCTGGCTCGTCGACCGGATCGCCGACGTGGTCGAGGGTGTCGGACGGCAGGCGCTGACCGTCGGTGTGATCGGCGGCAGGGGTGGAGCCGGGGCATCGACGCTGGCCTGCGCACTGGCGGTCTCTGCGGCCCGGGCAGGCCGGCGCACCATGCTGGTCGACGGAGACCCGCTCGGCGGCGGGCTGGACGTGCTGCTCGGCGGAGAGCAAGTAGAAGGCAGACGTTGGCCGGATTTCGCCGCTTCCAAGGGGCGGGTCGCCGGCGGGGCGCTGGAGGAGTCGCTGCCCGAGCTCCATGCGCTGCGGGTGCTCAGCTGGGACCGCGGGGACTCGGTGGTGATTCCGCCGGAGGCGATGCGTTCGGTGCTGGCCGCGGCACGCAGGCGCGGCGGGGTGGTGGTCGTGGATCTGCCACGCCGGGTCGACGAAGGCGTGGCGGAGGCGCTGGCGCAGCTCGATCTCGGGCTGCTGGTGGTGCCGGGCGAGCTGCGGGCGGTCGCGGCCGCGAACAGAGTGGCGTCGACGGTGGGCATGGTGCTCCAGGACCTGCGCGTGGTGGTGCGCGGGCCGTACGCGGCGGGGCTGGACGAGCAATGGGTCGCGCACGCCCTGGGACTGCCACTGGCGGGCGAACTGCCCGTGGAAGCCGGACTGTTGGCCGCTCAGGACGGGGGCGCTCCGCCGGGCCGTGCGCGCGGACCGCTGGCCAGGTTCTGCACAGCCTTCTGGGAGCGGGCGCTGACCGGGGGCGGCGTCTCATGAGCACCGGACTGCTGGACGCCGTACGACAGAGGCTCGCGGAGAGCGGGGCCGAGCCCACGCCTGCCCGGGTGGCGGCCGCGCTGCGTGCGCAAGGACGGCTGCTCGGGGACGCCGAAGTGCTCGGCGGCACCGAGAAGTTGCGGTGCGAGCTGGTGGGGACGGGGGTCCTGGAGCCGCTGCTGGCCGATCCGTCCGTGACCGACGTCCTGGTGTCCGCGCCCGACCGGGTGTGGGTGGACCGGGGGCGCGGTCTCGAGCTCACCGGGGTGACCTTCGCGGACGCGGCGTCGGTGCGCAGGCTGGCACAGCGGCTCGCCGCGGTCGCGGAGCGACGGCTGGACGACGCCCGGCCCTGGGTGGACGCCCGGCTGCCGGACGGGACGCGGATGCATGCGGTGATCCCGCCGGTGGCGGTCGGCTCGACGTGTCTGTCGCTGCGGGTGGTGCGCCCCAGGGCCTTCTCGGTGGGGGAACTCGTCGCCGCGGGGACGGTGCCGCCGGGCGGCGACCGGGTGCTGCGGGCGCTGATCGACGCCCGGCTGTCGTTCCTCATCAGCGGCGGCACGGGATCGGGGAAGACGACCTTGCTGTCCAGTCTGCTGGGGCTCGTGGGGGAGCGGGAGCGGATCGTCCTGGCCGAGGACTCGGCGGAGCTCAGACCCGAGCATCCGCATGTGGTGCGGCTGGAGTCGCGCGCGGCGAACCAGGAAGGCGCCGGCCGGGTGACGCTGCGGGACCTGGTGCGCCAGGCGCTGCGGATGCGGCCCGACCGGCTGGTCGTCGGGGAGGTGCGCGGAGCCGAGGTGACCGAGCTGCTGGCCGCGCTCAACACGGGCCACGAGGGCGGTTGCGGGACCGTCCATGCCAACGCTGCAGCGGATGTGCCCGCGCGGCTCGAGGCGCTCGGGACGGCGGCGGGGCTCGACCGGGCGGCGCTGCACAGCCAGTTGGCGGCAGCCCTCTCGGTGGTCATCCATCTCGTACGGGACCGGGGTGGACAGCGGCGTATCGCCGAGGTGCATGTGCTGGAGCGGGACGCGGCGGGGCTGGTGGTGACCGTGCCCGCGCTGCGATGGGGCGCCGACGCCTTTGCGTACGAGCGGGGCTGGGAACGGCTGCGGCCGCTGATCGGAGGTGCGCGGTGATGGCCGGTGAGCCGGTGTACGCGGCCGCGGTCTGCGCCGGTGTGGCGGCGTGGCTGACGATCGGGCGGGACCAGGGACTCAAGCGCGCGCGGCTGCTGCTCGCGGGCGGTGGTGCTGGGGAGGTCTCTCCGAGGTGGTCGTGGGATCGGGTGCTGCCATGGGTCAGGCTGCGGCGGGAGTGGCTGTGCCTGCCGGTGGCGCTCGCCCTCGTCGTGCTGGGGGAGTCGGTGCTGCCGCTGATCGCGGGGGCGGCGGCGGTGCCGCTGGTGAGGCGACGGCTGCGGGCCCGGGAGCGGAGGCGGGAGCAGGAGCGGCGGGCCGAGGGGGTCATCACCTTGTGCGGTGTCGTCGCCGGGGAACTACGGGCAGGGCTGCAGCCCGGACAGGCGCTGCTGTTCGCCGCCAGATCCACGGGGGCGCTGGGTGGCACGGAGGCCGCCGTGCTGGCCGCGGCACGGTTCGGGGGCGATGTGCCCCAGGCGCTGCGGGAAGCGGCGCACGAGCCGGGCGCGGACGGGCTCGCCGGAGTCGCGGCCTGCTGGCGGGTGGCCGTGGACAGCGGGGCCGGACTGGCCGCGGGGCTCGACCGGCTGGAGGCGGCGCTGCGGGCAGAGCGGGACCAACGGGCCGACCTGCGCACCCAGTTGGCGGGTGCGTCGTCGACGATCGCTCTGCTGGCGGCGCTTCCGCTGGTGGGCCTGGGGATGGGCTGGGCGCTGGGCGCCGACCCCCTGAGGGTCCTGCTGCACACCCCAGGGGGCCTGGTGTGCCTGGCGGTGGGCGGCCTCCTGGAGGCCGCGGGCCTCTGCTGGGCCGCGCGGATCGTACGGCGGGGGGAGGAGCCATGACCGGGGACGCCGTCCACAGGCTGGGGGCAGCGGTGTTCCTACTGGCCGTGGTGGCCTGCCTGGGCTTCACGATCGCGGGGCGACGGCACGAGCTCAGGGTGCGCAGGCGGATCGAGACGCTGCTTGCGACGGAGCGCGAACGGCAGCGGTGGCGACCGGAGTACGGGGCGTGGGTGCGGCAATGGGCCTACCCGCTCGGCGCGGTGATCACCGGCTATGTCCTCGTCGGCGGGGCGATCGGCTGCGTCGTCGGACTCGGCGGGGCCTACGGCGTACGGCGCTGGCAGCGGAACCGTAAACCGGGCCCGGCCCCCGTGGACCGGGATGCCGGCCGTCAACTGCCGCTTGCCGCCGACCTTCTGGCGGCCTGCATCTCGGCCGGGGCTGGGCCGCGGGAGGCGGCGGAGGCGGTCGGGGAGTCGCTGGGCGGGCCGGTCGGCGAGCGGCTGGCGCGGGCGGCGGCCGAGTTGCGGCTCGGGGGTGAACCGGCACGGGCCTGGGGGTGGTTCGGGCAGATACCGGGCGCGACGGGGCTGGCCCGCTGTCTGGAGCGGGCCGACTCCACGGGCGCGCCGGCCGCTGAGCCGGTGTCCCGGCTGGCCGAGCGCTTCCGGGCAGACCGGGCGCGGGCGGCAACGGCCCGCGGCCGGAAGGCGCAAGTCCTGATCACGGCACCGGTGGGGCTCTGCTTCCTGCCCGCCTTTCTGGCGGTGGGGGTGGCTCCGGTGGTGATCGGCCTGGCGGACGGACTGCTGAACGGCAACTGAGTAACTGCACGAGATCTCTTGGGGGTTGAAATGTGGAATCCGATGCGGGGATGGCTGCGTGGGCTGTCGCGCAGGATGCGTAAGGACTCGGGGATGACGACGTCCGAGTACGCGATGGGGACGATCGCCGCGTGCGCCTTCGCGGCCGTTCTGTACAAGGTCGTCACGAGCGGGGCCGTCTCGGGGGCACTCGAATCGGTGATCGGGAAAGCCCTCAATGCGCAGTTCTGAGGTGCGTGACGAGGTGCGTGACGCGGTGCGTGACGCGGTGTGCGCCAGGGCGCGTGACCGGGGGTCCGTGACGGCGGAGGCGGCCGTCGCGGTGCCCGCCCTGGTGGTCTTCGCCATGGCGCTGGTCTGGGCGCTGATGGCGGCCTCCGCGCAGATCCAGTGCGTGGACGCGGCCCGGGCCGGGGCCCGGGCGGCGGCCAGGTCCGAACCGCAGGCGGCCACGCTGGCCGCCGCCCGCTCGGCGGCCCCGGCTGGTGCGCGGGTCACGCTGAGGCGGGCGGGGGACCTGTGGCGAGTACGGGTCGAGGCGCACGCGCCGGGCCCGGGCGCGCTGGCCCTGACGTTGAGCGCGGAGGCGGCGGCCCTAGCCGAGGACACGGTGGGGCGGGACGCGGCCGGGCGGGACGCCGCTGCCGAGCTACCGGCTGCCGGTGAGGCCGCCACGCGCCTGACCGCCACCGCCGGCCCGGCCACCCCGGAGGTGACCCCATGACCCCCACCCGCAGGCCTATGACGCGGGATGGCGGGCCCATGCCCCAGGACCGCGGGTCGGCGACCGTCTGGGCTGCCATGGTCACCACCGTGCTGTTTGCCGTCTTCGCCGTCGTCCTGGCCATGGGGCAGGTGGTCGTCGCCCGGCACCGGGCCGGCTCCACCGCCGACCTGGCGGTGCTTGCCGCGGCCGATCACGCCCTGCGGGGCACGGCCGCGGCCTGCGGCAAGGCGGCCGAGGTGGCCAGGGCGCAGGGCGCAGCGGTGCTGCGGTGTGCCGTGCGGGGCGAGATCGCCGAGGTGACGGCTCAGGCCCGCTTCGGGCCGTACGCGCCGACGGTCAGGGCGCGGGCGGGGCCGCCGGGGCTCCCCGCAGCCCTGGCGGGGCGGCAGGGGCTTCCCGGAGCAGTTCCGTGAGGAGGCGGACCGCGCCGCGTTTGTGCAGCGGGTCGTTGCCGTTGCCGCACTTGGGGGACTGGATGCAGGACGGGCAGCCCGCTTCGCACTCGCAGGAGGAGATCGCCTCACGGGTGGCCGCGAGCCACTCACGGGCGGTGTGGAAGGCCCGCTCGGCGAAGCCCGCACCACCCGGATGGCCGTCGTACACGAAGACCGTCGGCAGCAGCGTGTCCGGATGGAGTGGCACGGACACGCCGCCGATGTCCCAGCGGTCGCAGGTGGCGAAGAGCGGCAGCATCCCGATCGAGGCGTGCTCGGCGGCGTGCAGGGCCCCGCCCAGCTGCTCCGGGTTGACCCGGGCGGCGTCCAGCTGGTCCTCGGTGACCGTCCACCACACGGCCCGGGTGCGCAGGGTCCGCGGCGGCAGATCGAGTTTGGTCTCTCCGAGTACCTCACCCGTGATGAGTTTGCGGCGCAGGAAGGAGACGACCTGGTTGGTGACCTCGACGGAGCCGTAGCAGAGGCGTCCATCGCCCCACGGAATCTCGGTGTCGGTTTCGAGTACGGAGATGGAGGTGGTGTCGCGGGCGGTGGTGGAGTACGGCGGGTTGGCCTCCTCGACGAGGGCGGCCGAGTCCTCCAGGTCCAGGTGCTTCACCAGGTACGTACGGCCCTGGTGGAGGTGGACGGCGCCGTCGTGGACCGCGCTGTGGGCGGCCGACTCGTCGACCGTGCCCAGCAGCCGGCCGGTGGCGGCCTCGACGATCTGGACGGGGCGGCCGCCCTCACCCCGGATGTCGGTGAGGTCGGCGGCCCGCTCGCGGCGGGTCCAGTGCCAGCCCGACGCCCGGCGGCGCAGCAGCTTGGCGGTCTCCAGCTGGGGCAAGAGCTCGGCGGTCGCCGGGCCGAAGAGATCCAGGTCGGCGTCCGTGAGCGGGAGCTCGGCCGCGGCAGCGCACAGATGGGGGGCGAGAACGTACGGATTGTCGGGGTCGAGGACCGTGGACTCCACAGGCTGCTGGAACAGCGCCTCGGGGTGGTGGACGAGGAAAGTGTCCAGCGGGTCGTCGCGGGCGACGAGGACGGCCAGGGCGCCCTGGCCGGAGCGGCCCGCACGGCCTGCCTGCTGCCACAGGGAGGCGCGTGTGCCGGGGTAGCCGGCGATCACGACGGCATCGAGGCCGGAGACGTCGACGCCCAGCTCCAGGGCGGTCGTGGCGGCCAGGCCGAGGAGCTCGCCGGAGTGCAGGGCGCGCTCCAGGGCTCGGCGCTCCTCGGGGAGGTAGCCGCCCCGGTAGGCGGCGACACGCTGAGGCAGCGAGCGGTCCACCTCCGCCAGACGTTCCTTGGCGATGACGGAGACGAGCTCGGCGCCGCGCCGGGAGCGTACGAAGGCGACGGTGCGGACTCCCTGCACGGTCAGGTCGGTGAGGAGGTCGGCGGTCTCGGCGGTGGCGGTGCGGCGTACCGGCGCGCCCTTCTCGCCGTGCAGCTCGGTGAGCGGCGGCTCCCAGAGGGCGAAGACGAGCTCGCCGCGGGGCGAGGCGTCGTCGGCGACCTCGTGGACGGGCAGTCCGGTGAGCCGGCCGGCGGCCAGAGCGGGTTCCGCGGCGGTGGCGGAGGCGAGGAGGAAGACGGGATTCGCACCGTAGCGGGCGCATACGCGGCGAAGGCGGCGCAGCACCTGGGCGACGTGGGAGCCGAAGACACCCCGGTAGGTGTGGCACTCGTCGATGACGACGTAGCGCAAGGAGCGCAGGAAGGAGGACCAGCGGGGGTGTGAGGGAAGTATGCCGCGATGGAGCATGTCCGGGTTGGTGAGCACGTAGGTGGCGTACTGCCGCACCCATTCGCGTTCCTCGACCGGCGTGTCGCCGTCGTAGACCGCGGGGCGGACGCGGTTGCCGAGCGGCGCGCTGAGCTCCTTGACCGCGCGGCACTGGTCGGCGGCGAGGGCCTTGGTCGGGGCGAGGTAGAGGGCCGTCGCACCCCGTCCGTTCGGGGCCTCGGCTCCGTCGAGGAGGGTGGTGAGTACGGGAGCGAGGTAGGCCAGCGACTTGCCCGAGGCCGTTCCGGTCGCGATGACGACCGATTCGCCGTCCAGAGCGTGCTCGGCGGCGGCTGCCTGGTGGACCCAGGGGTGGTCGATGCCCGCCTGCTGAATGGCGTTGATCACTTCCGGGCGGATGCGGTCGGGCCAGACGGCATGGCGGCCGGGCCTCGGGGGCAAGTGCTCCGTATGAGTGATGCGCGCGGCCCGGCCCGCCCCCGTGGTGAGCCGGTCAAGGACCGTACCGGGGGAGGGGCGGGTGTCCCCGCTCTCGGGAGGTCGTCTGGGACGGTGATTCATGGCCATCGGCACCGAGTCTGTCACCGGCGTGACGGACAATGGTCCCAAGGCGTCGTGCATGGCTGCTGGTAAGTGATTGAATGCCATCGCGGCTGGCGACCGTCCTCCGGCTCCGCCGGGGAGACCTCAGGGGGCGGCCGCTCGATAGCAAGGTGCTGGAGGATCCGTGGACCTGTCCCTGTCGACTCGCAATGTGTCCGGACCTGGTGGCGACCGTACGGTCGTCGAGGTCGGTGGCGAGATTGATGTGTATACCGCGCCCAAGCTGCGCGAGCAGTTGGTCGAGTTGGTGAACGACGGCAGCTACCACCTGGTTGTCGACATGGAGGGCGTGGACTTCCTCGACTCCACTGGACTCGGCGTTCTCGTGGGCGGCCTGAAGCGCGTGCGCGCGCATGAGGGCTCGCTGCGCCTGGTCTGCAATCAGGAGCGCATTCTCAAGATCTTCCGGATCACAGGTCTGACCAAGGTGTTCCCGATTCACACCACGGTCGACGAAGCTGTCGCGGCCACCGACTGAGGTTGGCCGGAGACTGCCGGAAGAAGGGAGGGGTACCGGGCATCCAGCCCGGGCCCCTGAGATGCACGCCCGTACGTCCGCGAGGGGGATTGCATGGCCACCGTTGAACTCCGCTTCAGTGCTCAGCCTGAGCATGTCAGGACCGCCCGTCTGGTGGCCGCTGCCGTGGCTCGCCGGGCCGGGGTCGACGAGGCCGTGCTGGACGAGGTCCGGCTCGCGGTCGGTGAGGCGTGCAGCCGTGCCGTCGGGCTGCACCGCAGCTACGGCATCACCGCCCCCGTCCAGGTCGCCCTGTCCGAGGAGGAGAAAGCCTTCTCCATCGAGGTCAGGGACGAGGTCCCGGGAGCGGGCGCCGAGGGTTCCACGGCGGTCCCAGGCGTGCGCAACGGCACGGACGAGGACGCGGACTCCGAGGGTGAGGACGAGATGGGCCTCGCGGTGATCAGCGGTCTCGTCGACGACGTGGAGGTCAGTTCAAGCGAGGAGGGGGGCGTGATCCGGATGAGTTGGCCGACGACGCCCGTCACCGTCTTGCCCTGACTCCGGATGATCGACAACGGGCGCACACCACCGGCCCTTTGATCGTCTTTATTGGATACGGCCCTGCTGAGCAGGGCCTTTTCCTTTTCCTCTAGATCATTCAATGCGCGTCAATGCCTTTGCCCCATTACTTCTTTCGGGGGCTGTTTCCGGGCCCGATCATTTGCTGAGTAGCAAGCGAAGGTCAATCTCAATTGCCGCACCCTGTTTTGATCAGGTTCCGCTCCCTACAATCCGTCCACATCTTGAGCTCTGAGCGTCAAGGAGGACGAATGGCGGGGCTCGTCAATCCAGAACTGTCCGATCAACCCACTTCTCTCGCAGCCGCGGTACTGACCGACGACAACAGACTGATCGTGATCGTCATCGCCGCAGTCGCGGTGCTGGCCTTGATCGTCGCCCAGCTGCTGGTGCGCCAGGTGCTGGCCGCCGGCGAGGGCACCGATTCCATGAAGAAGATCGCGGCAGCCGTGCAGGAAGGCGCGAATGCCTATCTCGCGCGGCAGTTGCGCACCCTCGGCGTCTTCGCCGTCGTGGTGTTCTTCCTGCTGATGCTTCTTCCGGCGGACGACTGGTCGCAGCGCGGCGGTCGATCGGTGTTCTTCCTGGTGGGTGCGCTGTTCTCGGCGGCCACCGGATACATCGGCATGCGTCTTGCCGTAAGAGCGAATGTGCGTGTCGCCGCGGCGGCGCGTG
This sequence comes from Streptomyces sp. NPDC002870, assembly GCF_042888505.1. NCBI lineage: Bacteria > Bacillati > Actinomycetota > Actinomycetes > Kitasatosporales > Streptomycetaceae > Streptomyces > Streptomyces sp. NPDC002870. The sequence goes on along the minus strand of NZ_JBIAPW010000017.1, from coordinate 125,426 downwards.
AAGCAACACCGGCAGAGGGCGAGCCGGAAAAGGATCTGACGGCCGTAGCGCACAAGGCCACGAAGATCGCTTTCCGGACGGGAGGCGTGGTCGGCATGTTCACGGTGGGCCTCGGCCTGCTCGGTGCCTCCAGCGTGGTTCTCGTCTACGCGGCCGACGCCCCCAAGGTGCTCGAGGGCTTCGGCCTCGGCGCCGCACTGATCGCCATGTTCATGCGTGTCGGCGGCGGCATCTTCACCAAGGCCGCCGACGTCGGAGCCGACCTCGTCGGCAAGGTCGAACAGGGAATCCCCGAGGACGACCCGCGCAACGCCGCGACAATCGCGGACAACGTGGGCGACAACGTCGGCGACTGCGCGGGCATGGCGGCCGACCTCTTCGAGTCGTACGCCGTCACGCTCGTGGCGGCGCTCATCCTCGGCAAGGCGGCATTCGGCGACGCCGGACTCGCTTTTCCGCTGATCGTCCCGGCGATCGGCGTGGTCACCGCGATGATCGGCATCTTCGCGGTCGCCCCGCGGCGCGCCGACCGCAGCGGGATGACCGCCATCAACCGCGGATTCTTCATCTCCGCGGCGATCTCGCTCGTCCTGGTGGCTGTCGCGGTCTTCATCTATCTGCCGTCCTCGTACGCCAAGTTGGACGGCGTCACCGATGCTGCCATCCGGTCGCACGGAGGGGACCCGCGGATTCTGGCGGTCGTCGCCGTCGCCATCGGCATCGTGCTGGCGGCCCTGATCCAGCAGTTGACGGGGTACTTCACCGAGACCACCCGGCGTCCCGTGCGGGACATCGGCAAGTCCTCGCTGACCGGACCCGCCACGGTCGTGCTGGCCGGCATCGCCATCGGTCTCGAATCCGCCGTCTACACCGCGCTGTTGATCGGCCTGGGCGTGTACGGGGCGTTCCTGCTCGGCGGTACGTCGATCATGCTCGCCCTCTTCGCGGTGGCGCTGGCCGGCACCGGCCTGCTCACCACCGTCGGCGTCATCGTCGCCATGGACACCTTCGGCCCCGTCTCCGACAACGCCCAGGGCATCGCCGAGATGTCCGGCGACGTCACGGGCGCGGGCGCGCAGGTGCTCACCGACCTCGACGCCGTGGGCAACACCACCAAGGCCATCACCAAGGGAATCGCCATCGCCACGGCCGTACTGGCCGCGGCGGCGCTCTTCGGTTCGTACCGCGACGCCATCGCGACCGCGGCCCGGGAGGTCGGCGAGAAGGTCGGCGACGGCGCTCCGATGAACCTCGTGATGGACATCTCGCAGCCCAACAACCTGGTGGGGCTGATCCTCGGCGCCGCGGTCGTCTTCCTCTTCTCGGGTCTCGCGATCAACGCGGTGTCCCGGTCGGCGGGCGCGGTGGTCTACGAGGTGCGGCGGCAGTTCCGCGAGCACCCCGGGATCATGGACTACACCGAGAAGCCGGAGTACGGGCGCGTCGTCGACATCTGCACCAAGGACGCGCTGCGCGAGCTGGCCACACCTGGTCTGCTCGCCGTACTGACCCCGATCGCGGTCGGGTTCTCGCTCGGCGTCGGAGCCCTGGGCTCCTTCCTGGCGGGCGCGATCGGCACCGGCACCCTGATGGCCGTCTTCCTCGCCAACTCCGGTGGCGCGTGGGACAACGCCAAGAAGCTGGTAGAAGACGGCCACCACGGCGGCAAGGGCAGTGAGGCCCATGCCGCGACCGTCATCGGCGACACCGTCGGCGACCCGTTCAAGGACACTGCGGGCCCGGCAATCAACCCGCTGCTGAAGGTGATGAACCTGGTGGCGCTGCTGATCGCGCCCGCGGTCGTCCAGTTCAGCTACGGGGACGACGCCAGTGCCGGAGTGCGTGCGCTGGTGGCGGTGCTCGCCATTCTCATCATCGTCGGCGCTGTGTACATCTCCAAGCGGCGCGGCATCGCTGTGGGTGACGAAGACAACCTCGCGGAGCGGAGCGCGAAGTCGCCTGATCCAGCGGTGGTTTCATAACACCTGCTCAAGAGGCGGGCGGGCAGCGCGTATTGACGTGCTGCCCGCCCGTTGGCATGCCGTCGTGAGCCTTGTCTCCCTTGGTGCAAATGGTCACAAAAAGCCATCAATCGGATGTGCGACATGCGGTTGTCGCCCACTTGGCGTGTATGTTCCGGGGCCGAGAGCCTTGGAAGGGACCAATCCGGTGAACAAGAAGCTTGCGGCCGCGCTGTCCGGCGGTGCGGTACTGGTACTGGCACTGTCCGGCTGCAGCAGCGACGACGGTGACGACAAGGTGAATGCCTGGGCCAAGAAGGTCTGCGACCAGGCACAGCCGCAGATCCAGAAGAGAGCCAACGCCCAGCAGACCATCATCTCGACCGCGGCGGACGGCAAGCCGGCCGACATCCAGGCCGCCGACTCGAAGGCCTTCCAGGACATCGCCGACGCGGACAAGGCGCTCGCCACCGCTGTGCAGAGTGCCGGTACGCCACCGGTCGACAGCGGCGAGAAGCTGCAGCAGGACGCGGTCAAGGAGCTCAACGACACCGCCACTGCCTATCTCGGTCTGAAGAAGCAGGTCGACGCGCTGGACGCCAAGGACCAGCAGAAGTTCGCGGACGGCCTGCAGGGTGTCGCCGAGGGTCTGAAGAAGATCGAGAAGATGGACCAGGACGCGCTGAAGAAGCTGCAGTCCGGCGAGCTCGGCAAGGCGATGGCGAAGGAGCCCGGTTGCCAGGCGGCGAAGACGTCGAGCCCCGCCGCCGGCGGCACAGGATCGGCCTCGCCCGCACAGGCCACGCCGTCCGGATCGGCGTCCAAGAAGGAGTCGGCCGCCCCGTAGGCGGCGTTTGTCAGTGGCGGCCGCCACAATGGGCGGGTGAGTACGACCAGCCTCGTCCCAGGCCTTCCCTCGCCCGACTGCTCGCCGCGGCTGCGCGAGGCGCTCCTCGACGCCGCCTTCACCGCCGACGGGCTGCTCGACCTGCTCGGCGCACCCGCGTACGCCGCCCTCGCCCGCAGCGAGACCGTGCCCGCCCTGCGCGCCACCCGCGGGGACAGCGCCCTGGACACGCTCGTACGACTGTTCCTGCTCCAGCGACCCGTCGCGTACGAACGGGCACGGGCCGCGCTGCCGATCGAGGAGTGCCTGGCCGACGGCTGGCTGGTGCGGGACGGCGACGACGTACGGGCCACAGTGGACGTTCGGCCCTACGGCGGTCCCGAGGGGCAGGACTGGTTCATCGTCTCCGACCTCGGGTGCGCGGTCGGCGGCGCCGGCGGTGCCAGCGGCCAGGGCGAGGGAGTCGTCCTCGGCGTCGGCGGAGCGTCCACCACGCTTGCCGGGATCACCGTCCGTACACCGGTGTCCTCCGCGCTCGACCTGGGCACCGGCTCCGGCCTCCAGGCGCTACACGCCGCGCAGCACGCGACCCGGGTCACGGCCACTGATCTGAACCCGCGCGCCCTGCACTTCGCGCGGCTCACGCTCGCGCTCTCCGGGGCGCCGGAGGCCGATCTGCGCGAGGGCTCGCTCTTCGAGCCGGTCGGGAAGGACACGTACGACCTGATCGTGTCGAATCCGCCGTTCGTGATCTCCCCCGGTGCCCGACTGACCTATCGGGACAGCGGGATGGGCGGGGACGATCTGTGCCGCTCGCTCGTTCAGCAGGCGGGCGACAGGCTGAACGACGGGGGTTACGCCCAGTTCCTCGCCAACTGGCAGCACGTGGAGGGGGAGGAGTGGCAGGAGCGCCTGCGCTCCTGGGTGCCGCGCGGCTGTGACGCCTGGATCGTGCAGCGCGAGGTGCAGGACGTGACGCAGTACGCCGAGTTGTGGCTGCGCGACAGCGGCGACCATCGCACCGACCCGGCCGAGTACGCGGCTCGGTACGACGCATGGCTGGACGAGTTCGATGCGCGCAGGACCAAGGCCGTCGGCTTCGGCTGGATCACGCTCAGGAAGTCCGGTTCCGATCGCCCGTCCATCGTCGCCGAGGAGTGGCCGCACCCGGTCGAGCAGCCGCTGGGTGAGAGTGTGCGGGCGCATTTCGAGCGGCAGGACTATCTGCGTACGCACGACGACGCGGCGCTGCTCGCCGACCGTTTCACGCTGACGGCGGAGGTCGTCCAGGAGCAGGTCGGGCTGCCCGGCGCGGAGGATCCCGAGCATGTGGTGCTCCGTCAGCACCGCGGAATGCGGCGGGCCACCAAGGTCGACACGGTCGGCGCGGGCTTCGCCGGCGTGTGCGACGGGACGCTGAGCGCCGGGCGGATCCTGGACGCGATCGCCCAGCTGCTCCAGGAGGATCCGGTGCTGCTGCGCGACCGCACGCCGCAGGCGCTCCGGCTGCTGGTGGAAGAGGGCTTCCTGGAACCGGTCCGTTCATGAGATGAAACCGGCCAACATCAGAAGAGGGAGGGGAGCGGCCGCCTCCGCCACGCGGCTCTCGGCAGGCCCCCGCAAGCCCCTGGCAGGCACCGCTCCGACCGGCACCGCGCGGCGCCGACCGGCACCCGCCCGACCGGCTCCGGCGATCGGGCGGGTGAACCCACGCGGCGTTCACCCGGAATTCGCGCCCGAGACGCCCCGAGGTGTCAGCCTCGGCCTCCGGGGATCACCTTGGCATCAGTGAAAGGCCGGGTACGGAACATGGAGAGCGGGCCAGCGATCTTCGCCGGTACGGCGTTCACGCTGTTCGGGGCCGGGCTGCTGCTGTGGACTGGAGCGCGTCTGCGGCACCGGGCACCTGTCGCGCACGGAGTGAGTCCCGCCACGGCAGTCACGCTCGCGGCATTCTTCGGCGCAGCGTTCCTCGCCCTCGGCGTGTGGAGCTTCGGCCGCGTCTGATCTGCCTCTGATCCACCTCTGATCCGCGTCTGAGCTGGCTCTCAGCTGCCTCTGAGCCGCGGTCCGGTCCGCCGCCTGATCGAGGTCTGGTCCGCGTACTGATCAAGGGGCCGGAACCCTGCCGTGCCGGTCTCGTCCCGGTCCGGGCGGCAGGAATGGCCGGACTCGGGTTACCGTTCGAGTGGCCGTTGCGGGCTTTTGCCGTTTGACACGGGGGCGGGTTGTACCGTCACACTCCGCAGCGACAGCAGCGACATAGCAGTGCGTACGCAGTGCCGTACTGCTGTATCTGCCCACCGAGCGTCGACCGGAGAGAGAAGAGCGAAGTTGTCCCCGACCAGCGAGACCGCACAGGGCGGCCGCCGACTCGTGATCGTCGAGTCGCCTGCCAAGGCGAAGACGATCAAGGGCTATCTCGGCCCCGGCTATGTCGTCGAGGCGAGTGTCGGGCACATCCGCGACCTCCCGAACGGCGCCGCCGAGGTGCCCGAGAAGTACACCGGTGAAGTGCGCCGCCTGGGTGTGGATGTCGAGAACGACTTCCAGCCGATCTACGTCGTCAACGCCGACAAGAAGGCCCAGGTCAGGAAGCTCAAGGAGCAGCTCGCCGAATCCGACGAACTCTTCCTCGCCACCGATGAGGACCGCGAGGGCGAGGCCATCGCCTGGCATCTGCTCGAGGTCCTCAAGCCCAAGGTTCCCGTCCACCGGATGGTCTTCCACGAGATCACCAAGGAAGCGATCCGCGAGGCTGTCGAAAACCCGCGCGAGCTGAACCAGCGCATGGTCGACGCCCAGGAAACCCGCCGTATCCTCGACCGTCTCTACGGCTACGAGGTCTCGCCGGTCCTGTGGAAGAAGGTCATGCCGCGGCTCTCCGCCGGCCGTGTGCAGTCGGTCGCCACCCGTCTCGTCGTCGAGCGTGAGCGCGAGCGCATCGCCTTCCGCTCCGCCGAGTACTGGGATCTGACCGGCACGTTCTCCACCGGCCGCGCCGGTGACGCCTCCGACCCCTCGACCCTGACGGCACGCCTGAACACCGTCGACGGGCAGCGCGTCGCCCAGGGCCGCGACTTCGGTTCGGACGGGCAGCTCAAGTCCGCCCAGGTCCTGCACCTGGACGAGACGAACGCCCGCGCGCTGGCCGCCGCGCTCCAGGACGCCTCGTTCGCCGTCCGCGCGGTCGAGTCGAAGCCGTACCGCCGATCTCCGTACGCTCCTTTCCGTACGACGACGCTGCAGCAGGAGGCCTCCCGCAAGCTGGGCTTCGGGGCCAAGGCCACCATGCAGGTCGCGCAGAAGCTGTACGAGAACGGCTTCATCACCTATATGCGTACGGACTCCACCACGCTCTCCGACACCGCGGTCGCGGCGGCCCGGGCGCAGGTCACGCAGCTGTACGGCGCCAACTACCTGCCGGACAAGCCGCGTGTGTACGCCGCGAAGGTCAAGAACGCGCAGGAGGCGCACGAGGCGATTCGTCCTTCGGGTGATCGTTTCCGCACCCCGGCCGAGACGGGACTGACCGGCGACCAGTTCAGGCTCTACGAGCTGATCTGGAAGCGGACCGTGGCCTCCCAGATGAAGGACGCGGTCGGTAACAGTGTCACCGTCAGGATCGGCGGCCGGGCGAGCGACGGCCGGGACGCCGAGTTCACCGCGTCCGGCAAGACGATCACCTTCCACGGCTTCATGAAGGCCTACGTGGAAGGCGCCGACGACCCGAACGCCGAGCTCGACGACCGCGAGCGCCGTCTGCCGCAGGTCGCAGAGGGCGACGCACTGGCCGCCGAGGAGATCTCGGTGGACGGCCACGCGACCAAGCCGCCGGCCCGCTACACCGAGGCCTCGCTGGTCAAGGAGCTGGAAGAGCGCGAGATCGGCCGCCCTTCGACGTACGCGTCGATCATCGGCACCATCCTCGACCGCGGCTATGTCTTCAAGAAGGGGACGGCGCTCGTCCCGTCGTTCCTGAGCTTCGCCGTGGTCAATCTGCTGGAGACCCACTTCGGCCGGCTCGTCGACTACGACTTCACCGCCAGGATGGAGGACGACCTCGACCGCATCGCGCGGGGCGAGGCGCGGGCCGTGCCGTGGCTGAGGCGCTTCTACTTCGGCGTGGGCGATGACGCGGGCGCCGCGTCCGGCGCGGGCAACGGCAACGGCGACGCCCTCGGCGGTCTGAAGGAGCTGGTGACCGACCTCGGCGCGATCGACGCCCGGGAGATCTCCAGCTTCCCGGTCGGCGATGACATCGTGCTGCGCGTCGGCCGCTACGGCCCGTACATCGAGCGCGGTGAGAAGGACGCGGAGGGCCACCAGCGCGCCGACGTCCCTGAGGATCTCGCTCCGGACGAGCTCACCGTGGAGTACGCGGAGGAGCTGCTGGCCAAGCCGAGCGGCGACTTCGAGCTGGGCGCGGACCCGGCCACCGGGCACCAGATCATCGCGCGGGACGGCCGGTACGGCCCGTATGTGACAGAGATGCTGCCCGAGGGCACCCCGAAGACCGGCAAGAACGCGGTCAAGCCGCGGACGGCCTCGCTCTTCAAGTCGATGTCGCTGGAGACGGTCACGCTCGAGGACGCGCTGAAGCTGATGTCCCTGCCGCGGGTCGTCGGCGTCGATGCGGAGGGCGTGGAGATCACCGCGCAGAACGGCCGGTACGGCCCGTATCTGAAGAAGGGAACGGACTCGCGCTCGCTGGAGAGCGAGGACCAGCTCTTCAACATCACGCTGGACGAGGCCCTGGCGATCTATGCGCAGCCGAAGCAGCGCGGGCGGGCCGCCGCCAAGCCGCCGCTGAAGGAGCTGGGCACGGACCCGGTGAGCGAGCGCCCTGTGGTGGTCAAGGACGGCCGATTCGGTCCGTATGTCACCGACGGCGAGACGAACGCCACGCTGCGCACCGACGACAGCGTCGAGGGCATCACACCGGAGCGCGGCTACGAACTGCTCGCCGAGAAGCGCGCCAAGGGGCCCGCCAAGAAGACGGCGAAGAAGGCTCCGGCCAAGAAGGCGCCGGCGAAGAAGACCGCCGCCAAGAAGACCGCTGCGAAGAAGACGGTCGCGAAGAAGACCGCCGCCAAGAAGACAGCCGCGAAGACGACGGTTGCTGCGAAGAAGACGGTTGCTGCGGAGAAGACGTCGGCGTCGGCGGACGAGTAAGCACGTGTGACGGTAAGCCCGTGCGACGAGTGTGTGCGTGTGGCGGGTAAGTACGCGTTATGGGCGCTTTGTGCGAGGGAGCTTTCTCATCCTCCGTACAAAGCGCCCGTATGTTCGGGCAGGCCTCCGGGGAGCGGGGCGCTCCGGATAGGCTGGGCGGATGACGCGAGCCGAGCAGCCAGCCGAGCAGCAGGCGGTCGTGAGCACCGTCTCAGAGACTGCCTCAGACTCCGACGCATCCGACGCACTTGTGGCGGACTCACGTGAGCGGGCCGTGCGAGCCCTGTTGCGCTTCCCACCGCTGAGGCGGTTGTGGAACGCCCAGGTCGTGGGTGGTGTCGGAGACGCCGTCGCCGTTCTTGTGCTTCTGCTGCTGACGCTTCAGGCGGCGGTCGCCGCGGGCTCTTTCGGGTCCGGTTACCGCGGGGCGGCCTTCGCAGTCGCCGCCGTGCTCGGCGCGCGGGTCCTCGCAACCCTGTTGTTCGGGGCCGTACTCCTCGGCCCGCTGACGAGCCTCACCTCGCCCAAGGGGCCGCTCGACCGGCGCTGGACCATGATCGGCGCGGACGGGCTGCGTCTCGCGCTCCTCGTGGTCGCGCCGCTGTGGATCGACTGGACCCCCGACAACGCGCCCGCCATCCTGCTGATCACCGTCTTCGTGACGGGAGTCGCCGAGCGTTTCTGGACGGTCGCCCGCGATGGCGCCGCGCCCGCGCTGCTGCCCGCCCCGCCGCCGGAGGGCGCCGCGGTGCGCCCGCTGCCGGACCACCTCGACGCGCTGCGCCGGCTCTGGCTGCGTACAGGCTTCGCCGTGATCCCCGCCGGGGCCGCGGTCCTGCTGGTGGCCACGCTGATCGGCAATCTGCTCGGCTCGGGCATCGAGTGGTTCTCGCTGCACCAGGCCGCCCTCGGTTCGTATGTCGCGGCCGGTCTCTTCGCCGCGTCCGTGTCGACCCTGTACTTCGTCGAGCTGCCGGGCTCGCTGACGCCGCGACCGCGCTCGCCGCTCGAAGGACTGCGCCGCCCGTCCACCGGCAACGGCCTGGACAAGGGGCGTACGGGCGCCATTCCGCTGTTCGTACTCGCCTGCGCCGCGGTCGCGGGCGCGATCGCTTCCGCCGTCGCAGTCTCCGTACTGCACGCCTTCGACCTGGGCGGCGGGCCCGCCGCCTTCGCGCTGCTCGTGCTCGCGCTGACCGGCGGTACGGGGCTGGGCATCCGCGGGAGCGCGTTCGTACTGCCCACGCTCTCCCGCCGCCGGCTGCTCTCCATCGCCGTCGCGGTCACCGGAGTAGCGCTGCTCGCCATGGGGCTGGTGCCGGACACCGCGAGCGTGCTGATCATCGCGCTGCTCGCAGGCCTCGCGGCCGGTGTCGCCGCGAGCACCGGGCATACGCTCATCGACCAGGAGGCGGAGGACTTCCGGCGCGCCCGGATCACCGAACACCTCCAGGCGGTCGTCCGGGTCACCATCGGCCTCGCCGCGATGGCGGCCCCGCTGCTGTCCGCGGCGATCGGCCCGCACCGGCTTGCGAGCGGCGACTTCGTCTTCGCGCACGGCGGCGCGGCGTTCACGCTGATGCTGGCCGGCGCGCTGCTGCTGCCCGTGGCGGCGATCGTGCTCGCGAAGACCGACGACCGGTCGGGCGTGCCGCTGCGCCGCGATCTGGGCGACGCGCTGCGCCGCGGGTCCGACCCTGCGCAGGCACCCGCCGCCACCGGATTCTTCATTGCCATAGAGGGCGGCGACGGGGCCGGGAAGTCCACGCAGGTCGAGGCGCTCGCGGAGTGGATCCGGGCCAAGGGCCACGAGGTCGTGGTCACGCGCGAGCCGGGCGCCACGCCGATCGGGAAGCGGCTGAGGTCGATCCTGCTCGACGTCTCGTCGGAGGGGCTGTCGAACCGTGCGGAGGCGCTGTTGTACGCCGCCGACCGCGCAGAGCACGTCAGTTCCGTCGTACGGCCCGCGCTGGAGCGCGGCGCGATCGTCATCTCCGACCGCTACATCGACTCCTCGGTCGCCTACCAGGGCGCGGGCCGCGATCTGTCGCCGACGGAGATCGCCCGTATTTCCCGGTGGGCCACGGACGGACTCGTACCGCATCTGACGGTGCTGCTGGACGTCTCGCCGGAGACCGCGCGGGAACGGTTCACGGAGGCGCCGGACCGGCTGGAGTCGGAGCCGGCGGAGTTCCACCAGCGGGTGCGCGCCGGGTTCCTGACGCTGGCCGCGGCCGATCCTGGCCGTTACCTGGTGGTGGACGCGGGCCAGGAGCCGCAGTCGGTCGCCACTGTCGTACGGCACCGGCTCGACCAGATGCTGCCGCTCTCCGACGCCGAGGTGAAGGCGCAGGCGGAAGCGCGCAAGGCGGCCGAGGAGGAGGCCCGGCGCAGGGCCGAGGAAGAGGCCGCGCGCAAGGCGGAGGAAGAGCGGATCGAGCGCGAGCGGCAGGAACAGCTCGCGAAGCTCCGCGCCGAGGAGGAGGAGCGCAAGCGCCGCGAGCTGGAGGAGGCGCGGCAGCGCGAGGCCGAGCGGCAGGCGGAAGAGGCCCGGCAGCGGGCGGAAGAGGCGCAGCGCCGGGCGGAGGAGGAACGCCGTCGGCGCGAGGCGGAGGAGAAGGCACGCCAGGCGGAAGAGGAACGGCGTCGCAGGCAGGCCGAGGAGGAGGCCCGGCTGCGGGCGGAGGCGGAGGAACGGCGTCTCGAGAAGCAGCGGAAGGCGGAAGAGGCGCTGCTGAGGGCCGAGGAGGCGCGGCGGTTGGCGGAGGCGGCGACTGCTGCGGCGTCGGCGTCAGCTTCGGCCAATGACATGACGGTGCCGACGCCCGTCGTCAGGCCTGACGAGGTGACGCAGGAGGTCCCGTCACCGGTGACGCCGACGGCGCCTGCGGCGGATGAGACGGCTGTGCTTCCGAGGGTCCCGGCCGACGCGGAGGAGACAGCGGTGCTTCCGCCGGTACGGGAGGACACGCGGGACGCGAACGCCTCCGACAAGGTTCCGCCGGGCATCTTCCGCGACGAGGCGCCGGACGCGGGCGCGGACGCGGGCGCGAACGACCGCACCCGCGAACTCCCCCAGGTCGACCCGGACGCGGGCCGCGGTCGCCGGCGCCCGGACTGGGCGGAGGAGACGCCACTGGACGACCTCCCGACCCTGGCGGACGAACTGCTGGGCCCGCACGACGAGGACGACAACGGCGGCGGCCGGGGCAAGCGCTGACGGTCTGCCGACCGTCGGGGGCCGGGGCGCGGCGCGCAGCTGCGGCCGCGACGCCGGGCGTCGTCTCGTGCCGCGAGGCGAAGGCTCGGGGGCGCGCCGCTCGCGCCGCGAAGCTCGGGTTCTGGGGTTTGTGCTGCGAAGCCAGCGCTGTCGAGCGCCCGGGCGTGTACTCGCGCTGCGTAGCGAACTCTGTAAGCGCTGCCTGCCGGTGCCGCGCTCCCATGGGAAGCGAACACTTTGGGCATGCGGGTGCGGCTCGCGCTGGGAGGCGAGCACTCTGTGGTGTGTGGGCGCCGCCTGCGCCGCGAAGCGGGCGCCTTTGCAGGGTCCGGGCGTCGTCTCGGGCTGCGAAGCGAGCGCTGGGGGTTTGTGGGTGCCTCTTGCGCCGTGCAGCGAGCGCTGTCGGGGGTCCGGGTGACGCTCGCGCCGCGAAGCTGGCGCCCTTGGGGGTGTGGGGGCGTCAGCCCCCACCAACCTCCCACCCTCCCCGGGGCCTGGGAACAGCCCCCAGTTTCGGGAAGGGGCGGGGTGGGGGAGAACTCCCCGACCGACCCCGCTGTCAGACCCCTCCCCCACAATGGGAGACCCCAGCACGAAAGGCGGGTGATGGCCCATGACCGTATGGGACGACGTCGTCGGCCAAGAGCGCGTCCAGGCGCAGCTTTCCGCCGCCGCGCGGGACGCCGATCTCCGCGTCACCGCCGAAGCCCGCGGTGAGCAGCTGTCCGACGCGTCGAAGATGACCCACGCCTGGCTGTTCACCGGCCCTCCCGGCTCCGGGCGATCCACCGCCGCGCGGGCCTTCGCCGCCGCGTTGCAGTGCGTCAGTCCCGACCGAGCCCTCGGCGGGGAGCCCGGCTGTGGGTTCTGCGACGGCTGTCACACCGCCCTCGTCGGTACGCACGCCGACGTCGACGTGATCCGTACGGACCAGCTGTCCATCGGCGTCAAGGAGACCCGCGACCTCGTCCGCCGCGCCCAGCTCTCCCCGGCCGGCCGCCGCTGGCAGGTGATCATCCTGGAGGACGCCGACCGCCTCACCGAGGGCGCGGGCAATGTTCTGCTGAAGGCCGTCGAGGAGCCCGCACCCCGCACCGTGTGGCTGCTCTGCGCGCCGTCCCTGGAGGACGTGCTGCCCACAATCCGTTCCCGCTGTCGGCACCTCACTCTCCGTACGCCGCCAGTCGCCGCCGTCGCCGACGTACTGATCAGGCGCGACGGCATCGAGCCGGACGTCGCCGCGGCCGCCGCCCGCGCCACCCAGGGGCACATCGGCCGGGCCCGCCGCCTGGCCACCGACGAGCGGGCCCGCGCCCGCCGGGCCACCGTGCTCAGGCTGCCGCTGCGCGTGGAGGACATCGGCGGCTGCCTGAAGGCCGCCCAGGAGCTGATCGACGCCGCCGCGGAGGACGCCAAGCAGGTCGCCGAGGAGATCGACGTCAAGGAGACCGAGGACCTCAAGGCGGCTCTCGGCGCGGGGGCGGGCGGGCGGATGCCGCGCGGGACCGCCGGGGCGATGAAGGAGCTGGAGGACAGGCAGAAGCGCCGCAAGACGCGTTCGCAGCGGGACAGCCTGGACCTGGCGCTCACCGACTTGACCGGCTTCTACCGCGATGTGCTCGCCCTCCAGATGGGCTCAGAGATCGCGCTCGCCAACGACGATGTACGGGACGCACTCGACCGGATCGCCCGCGCGTCGACCCCTGAGGGCACCCTGCGCCGGATAGAGGCGGTGGTCGCCTGCCGTCAGGCACTGGACAGCAATGTGGCGCCGCTCCTGGCAGTCGAGGCGATGGCGGTGGCACTGCGCGCGGCGTGACGGGCGAGGCGGGGTGCCGGTCCGGGGCGGGGGCGACGGACGCGGCCGAACGACGGGCTGGCCGACCGGCGGGGCGCACGGCAGGCGGGGCAGCGGCAGCTTGGGCGCCCACCGGGCGGGCCGCCCCCAGGCAAAGTGCCCGTCAAGCGGGACAGCAGCCGCGGGCGCGCCACTGAGCGGCAGGCAAGGTGCTCGGCAAGCGGGGCAGCCGCCGCCGGGGCGCCCCGGCCGCGCCCAGGCCCCGGCTCCCCGCCCCCCCGGCAGCGGGCCGCGCAGCCGTCGGGCCTGACCCCGCCGCGCCGGCTGGCCCGCACCCGTCGCGGACGCCGCGTCCCGTTGACCGGCTCACCCTTACGTGCGCCGAAAGGCATCTCCGCTCAGCGCGCACTACGCTCCGGGGATGGACACCAGGCGCCTGTTCCGCACCTCCACCCTCGCGCTGGCCGCGGCCGGTCTGCTGATCTCCGGCTGTACGGACGGGAGTTCGTCGCCGAGCGCCTCGGCGACGGCCCCCGCCGCGGGCGACGCGGGGTCCACCCCCGACGCCGCGCTCAAGCCGTACTACGCGCAGAAGCTGAAGTGGCGGGACTGCGGCGTTCCCGGATTCGACTGCGCCACGATGAAGGCCCCGCTGGACTACGCCAAGCCCGACGGAGAGTCCATCAAACTGGCCGTCGCCCGTAAGAAGGCCACCGGCCCCGGCAAGCGACTCGGCTCGCTGCTCGTCAACCCCGGCGGCCCGGGCGGCTCGGCCGTCGGCTATCTCCAGGGGTACGCGGGCGTCGGCTACCCCGCCCCCGTCCGCGCCCAGTACGACATGGTCGCCGTCGACCCGCGCGGCGTCGCCCGCAGTGAGCCGGTCGAATGCCTCACCGGCAAGGAGATGGACGCGTACACGCAGGTCGACCTGACCCCCGACGACGCCGCCGAGACGACCCGGCTCACCACATCGCTGAAGGGTTTCGCCGCGGGCTGCAAGAAGCGTTCCGGCGAGGTGCTTCCCCATGTCTCCACCGTTGAGGCGGCCCGTGACATGGACATCCTGCGCGCCGTGCTGGGCGACGAGAAGCTGAATTACGTCGGGGCTTCGTACGGCACCTTCCTCGGCGCGACGTACGCCGAGCTCTTCCCCGACCGCGTCGGCCGCCTCGTCCTCGACGGCGCGATGGACCCGTCGCTGCCCTCCCGCCAGCTGAACCGCGACCAGACCGCCGGCTTCGAGACCGCGTTCCAGTCCTTCGCCGCGGACTGCGTCAAGCAGAAGGACTGCCCGCTCGGCAGCACGTCCGCCGCCGACGCCTCCAAACGTCTGAAGGCCTTCTTCTCCGAGCTCGATGCCCGGCCCGTCCCGACCGGCGAGAGCCGCAAGCTGGGCGAGGCGCTGGCCACCACCGGAGTGATCGCCGCGATGTACGACGAGTCCGCCTGGCCCCAGCTCCGCGAGGCCCTCGCGAGCGCCATGGCCGGCGACGGCGCGCCTCTCCTCTCGCTGGCCGACAGCTACTACGAGCGTGAGGGCGACGGCTCGTACGCGAACCTGATGTTCGCCAACGCCGCCGTGAACTGCCTCGATCTGCCGCCCGCCTTCACCGCCCCGGCGTCCGTGCAGTCCGCGCTCCCCGAGTTCGAGAAGGCGTCCCCGGTCTTCGGCAAGGGCTTCGCCTGGGCCGCGCTGAACTGCGGGTACTGGCCCACCCCCGCCACCGGCGAGCCGCACCGTATCGAGGCGAAGGGCGCGGCCCCGATCGTGGTCGTCGGCACCACCCGCGACCCGGCCACCCCCTACAAGTGGTCGCAGGGGCTGGCCGAGCAGCTCTCCTCCGGGACACTGCTGACGTACGAAGGCGACGGCCACACGGCGTACGGACGCGGCAGCGACTGCATCGACACGGCGATCAACACATACCTGCTGGAAGGCACGGTCCCGCCGGAGAACAAGCGCTGCCGCTGAGCCCAAGCCGACGGGGTGCCGGTGCCCCGGACCTGGTTCGGGGCACCCAAAACAACCCTGTAGACTTGGCGCCGCTGCTGATGCGAACGTGTCCTCGCGAGGACGGGTATATCCGTAGCTTGCCGCCTTAGCTCAGTTGGCCAGAGCAACGCACTCGTAATGCGTAGGTCTCGGGTTCGAATCCCGAAGGCGGCTCTGTGGAAGCCTCAGGACTCACTCGCCGTGACCTGGGGCTTTTGCTTTTCTGTGGCAGTTGACTCGCCTTCTGGGCGCTGGCGGCGCGCGGCCGGGGTCTGCCGGGTGCGGCCGAAGAGCGCGGCGCGCAGTGGAGGGCCGAAGACGCGGTGGACTTCGGCGGCGGTCAGCCCCGCGGATGGGCCCAGCGGGTTCAGGTACCTGGTGAAGATGAGGCCGGCGATCACACCGACGGCTGCCGTGGCGCGTTCGGTCGCGTCCGGGCCGCCCAGAAATTCAGCAATCCCGCCGAGCAGCTCGCGTTCGAGGTACTCGCGGAACACGTCCATCACCTTCTCGTCCTGCAGCGCCATCCGGTGGGGTACCTGCAGCCGTTCGCTCTGGTCCCACGAGTCGGTGACCGCGACCAGCAGCCGTTCGGGCAGGCCGGCCCGTTCGCCGGCCAGGGCTGTGGACAGGGCGAGGGATTCGCCGCACGGAAGCTGCACCGACTCGCCGAACAGCCCCTGTTTGTTCCCGAAGTGGTAGCTGATCAGGGCCGAGTCGACCCCGGCCGCGGCCGCGACCGCGCGCACGGTCGTGCCCCGGTAGCCACGTTCCAGGAACAGGCCGCGGGCGGCCTCGACGATGTGGGCTTTCGTGGCCGGATTGCCCCGGGGCCGGCCGCGAGTTTTATTCATCAAGGTTGAAATCTTGCGGCGCCGATCGTCAGTGTCAAGGCATCCAGAGCCCGGACCTCCCGGGTCGGGGTGAAGGAGACCGCAATGCGCATCGTCGTCTTCGGCGCGGGTGGCCCGACCGGCCGTCAGGTGATCGAGCAGGGTCTGGCCGCGGGGCACGAGGTCGCGGCAGTGACCCGCCGCCCGGAACTGCTCCCGCCGCAGGAGGGGTTGACCGTGGTCAGCGCCGACGTCACCGACGCCGAAGCGGTCGACAAGGTGGTCGCCGGCAGCGACGCTGTTCTGTCCGCCCTCGGGGTTCCGTTCAGCCGCAAGCCGGTCACCACGTACTCGCAGGGGGCGACCAACATCGTCGCCGCCATGCGGCACAACGCCGTGCGGCGGCTGGTGGTGGTCAGTTCCAGCGTCGCCGATCCCGCCTGGCGGCCCACCGGGGAGTTCTTCTTCAACCGGGTGATGGACCCGTACTTCAACAGGGTCGCGGGCCGGACCCTGCACGAGGACATGCGCCGGATGGAATCGGTGGTCAGGGCAAGCGATCTGGACTGGACGATCGCCCGGCCGTGCGGGCTGTTCGACAACCCGACGGTGACGGATTACGAACTCGCCGAGGACAGCGCCGACGGTCTGTTCACGGCTCGCGCCGATCTCGCCGCGAGCATGCTGCGACAGCTCGAGGACAACCGCTTCGTCCGGAAGGCGATGGGAGTGATCACGACGGAGGTCAGGCCCAGCATCATCAAGTTGATGTGGAACGAGGGCGTCAAGAAGAAGTAGCCGCCGCGGTTGGCGCGGACCGACACCGAGTGGTCGAGTGTCGTCGACATGCCGACGGCGTCCGCGGGCGCCGTCGCCTGCCGCGATCAGCGGTACATCCGGCTGACCAGGGCGTCCCACCCGCGGTCTCCGAGGAGTCGGCGGGAGGCGATCAGCGCCCTGGCGTGAGCGGTGACCACGTAGCGCGGGCGTGGACGGGACGCCGTGAGTGCTCGCTCCACGGCGCGGGCGACGTCGTCGGGGGAGCCCGCCAGCCGTTCCATGAAGCCGCCGGCGACCAGGGCGTCCTGCGTTTTCTTCAGGGCCGCGTACGGGCCGGTCTCGTCGGCGGTGTTCTCGGAGAGCGACGAGGTGATGGTGTCGCCGAAGCCGGTGCGGATGGCGCCCGGCTCGATGAGGCTCACACTGATGCCGAAGGGTTTGACCTCGCCGCGCAGCACGTCCGTGAGGCCTTCGACGGCGAACTTGGAGGCGTGGTAGAAGCCGCCGAGCGGGAAGGTGACCTTTCCGCCCACGGAACTGATGTTGACGATGCGGCCGCGCCCCGCTCTGCGCATTCCCGGCAGCACTAGCTGGATGAGGTGAGCCAGGCCGATGACGTTGGTGTCCAGCTGCCGGCGGATGCGATCGAGTGGCACCTCTTCGACGGGCCCGTACTCGCCGTAGCCCGCGTTGTTGACGAGGGCGCCGACCGCGCCGTGCTCGGCCTCGACGGACTTGACCGCGGCGGCCATGGACTCGGGTTCAGTGACGTCCAGAGCGAGGACACGGGCGCCGGCGTCGGCCAGGCCGGCGATGGCCTCGGGGCGGCGGGCTGTGGCGTAGACGGTCAGTTCGGGGCGGCGGACCAGTCGCTCAACAGCGGCGCGGCCAATGCCCGATGACGTTCCGGTGATCAGGACAGCGGTGGTCATGATGACTCCTGGTGTTGCATGTCGGCAGTGCGACGGCGGTCAGTCGAGGTATGCGCCGGTCAGCCCGAGGACCTTCGAGCCGTCGAGATCCGTGAGCTTGGTGCCGTTGAAGTCGCGGGCCCAGTCGGAGGTCTGGATGCGGAAGGCGGGCTGTTCGGCGGTAAGGGCTTCGAGGACGGATTCAGCGGCCTGGGCAGAAGTCTGCGCGGAGTCGGCGAACATCGTCTGGGTGCGGGTCGCGTACGCCTGGAGGGGCGCTGCATAGGGGCCGGCGGCGGCGATCAGGGCTGCCGGGTCGATCCCGAGGTTGCTGACGAACTCGGTCGCCACAGCGCCGGGTTCGACGACGGAGACGGTCATTCCCACCTTGGCGGCCACCGGCGCGAGGCTCTCCATGAAGCCCTCGACGGCGAACTTGGCCGCGCAGTAGGCCTCGTTGAAGGGCTGGCCGACGACGCCGCCGACGGAGGTGACGGTGATCAGGCGGCCGCCGGTCGCGCGCAGGTGGGGCAGGGCGGCCTTGGTGACCTGGACGACGCCGAAGAAGTTGACCTCCATGACGCGCCGTACATCTTCGACGGTCTCGTTCTCGAGGGTGCCTATGTGGCCGGCGCCCGCGTTGTTGACGACCGCGTCGAGACGGCCGTAGTCGGCGACGACACCCTCGACGGCGGCGGTGACGGAGGTCGGGTCGGTGACGTCGAGCTGCCGGATGTCCAACTCGACTCCGGCGGTTTCGGCAGCCTTGCGCAGGGCGTCGGCGCGGGCGGGGTCGCGCAGCGTGGCGACCGTGCGCCAGCCCGCTTCGGCCGCGGAGACGGCGGCGGCGAGGCCGATGCCGGAGGAGGTGCCGGTGATCAGGACGACCTTGGGGGACATGGTGGAAACCTCTCGCTGAAAGGGGGGCGCGGATGGCGATGGCAATCCAGTGCGTGTGCACACACATTATCTTTGTGTGTACGTACACGCAACCCCTATGCTCGTCCCATGGCGACTCGCAAGCTCAATCAGGGGGAAATGTCCCTGCCCGACCATGCCTTTTACGGCCTCGTGTGGGCCGGAACCGTGCTCACCGAGCGCGTGGGCCGCGCCCTGACCAAGGCGCACGACCTGCCGCTGTCCTGGTTCGAGGTGATGCTGTGGCTGGCCTCCCAGGACGAGCCGGTCTCCGCCTCGTCCCTGGGCAACAGCACCATGCTCAGCCGCAGCCAGGTCTCGCGCGTGCTCGATGCGCTCCAGGAACGCGAACTGGTCACACGTACGCCCTCCACGCGCGACGCGCGCGCGGTCGAGGTCGCGCTCACCGATGAGGGCCGGCGCCGCTTCGAGGAGGCCGACGCCACGCGGCGTGCGTGCCTGGCGCCGGTCTTCACCGACGTACTCGACGAGGCGGACCTCAGGGCCCTGGACGCGGTCTGGCGCAAGCTCAAGCAGCACAAGGACGCATGACGCACGAACGCATGACGCCTCCCCGGCGGGACGCGCCTTTCCGGCAGGCGACGGCAGTCGAGAAGGACCGTGTCGTCCTCGGTCACACTCCTCCCTCGCGGCGGGTCATACCTCTGACGGACCGAACGCCGTCCGTGTGACGAGCAGTACGACACCAACCGAGGAGTCGCCGTGACCGAAGGCATCAAGACGCTCATCTACCCCGTGACGGACCTCGCGAGCGCGAAGTCCCTGTTCAGCAAGGTGCTGGGCGTCGAGCCCAGCATGGACGAGCCGTACTACGTCGGCTTCCGGGTCGCGGGACAGGACATCGGTCTCGATCCCCACGGCCACAGCAGGGGCATGACCGGCCCCGTCGCCTACTGGAACGTGGACGACGTCAAGGGCAGCGTCAAAGCGCTCCTCGACGCCGGGGCGCAGGAGGTGGAAGGCGTCAAGGACGTCGGCGGCGGCAAGCTGACCGCCATGGTCAAGGACGCGGACGGCAACGTCATCGGCCTCATTCAGCCTGCTTGAGGGTACGACTCACTTCAGCCGCACGGGCGGCGCTGTCACCGGGGCAGCATGCGGTGACCGCGCCGCCCGTCCGCGACGACGTCGACGCCAAGGAGGCCGCTTCGGATGACCCCGCCCGCCCGGACCCGGGAACAACGCAAGCAGGACGCACTGATTCGGCTCGAGCAGGACGTCGACGCCTGGGTGGCGACGGCCGACCCGGAGAGCGGGACGCCCTATCTGGTGCCGTTGTCCTTCCTCTGGGACGGCGTCACGCTGTTGATGGCCACGCCGTCCTCCAGTCCGACCAGCCGCAATCTGCAGGCCACCGGAAAGGTCCGTCTCGGTATCGGCCCGACTCGTGATCTCGTACTCGTCGAGGGAACCGTGCTCGCACTGGAAGCTGCCGAGCTGAAGGACGAGGTCGGCGACGCCTTCGCGGCCAAGACGGGGTTCGATCCACGCCAACTGACCAGCTCCTACCTGTACTTCCGGATTCATCCGCAGCGCATCCAGGCCTGGCGCGAGGCCAACGAGATCGAGGGTCGCGAGCTGATGAGCGGGGGGCACTGGGTCGTCGCCTGACACACGGTTCACACCTGACCCACGGGATCACGCCGCCGGCCATCCGCCCGGACGGGGTTCGACCGCGTCGTCCGGGCGGAGACACCTCTGATACGTCCCGTGAGCACCGGGAAAGGCCCGGCGGAAGGGACTGCGGATCCGGCCGCGCGGCGACACTCCCCCGAGTGTGGCTCCCACGCCGAGCACCGGCCGGCCGGATCCGATGCACCGATCCAATCAGCCGTCGCCAACAGATCGCTAACATGTGGCCAACCTTTGTGGCGTGGGATTGGCTGAGACTGGTCGGGGGGATACGGATGCGGTTCGGGCTGCTCGGCCCTCCGGCCGTGCACGACGCCTCCGGTGACCCGCGCCCCTTGAACAGCGCCAAAGCCCGCGCCCTGCTTGCCGCGCTGCTGCTGCGGCCGAATCGCGTCGTCCCCGTGGACGAACTCAAGGCCGCCCTCTGGGGCGACGAGCCGCCCGCGTCCGCCCATGCCTCCCTGCACAATCACGTGACCCGGCTGCGCCGGCTGCTCGCCGAGGACGACCGGCTGCGGGCCGCCCCGCCCGGGTATCTCCTGCGGGTCGAGCCGGGGGAGCTGGACACCGAGGTGTTCGAGGCGCAGGTGCGCACCGCCCGTGCGGCGTACGCGCGGGGCGACTGGGCCGCGGTCGCCGAGGCCGCCCGACTCGGGCTCGCGCTGTGGCGCGGCAGTCCGCTGGCCGGGCTGTACGAACCCGGCGAGGGCGCGCCGGCGCTCGTAGAACGGCTGCGGGAATCACGGCTGTTGATGTTGGAGTGGCACTACGACGCCGAGCTGCAGCTGGGGCGTCATGACGGGGTCGGTCCCGAACTCGCCGCGCTTGTCGCGGAGTTTCCGCTGAGGGAGGCGTTTCACCGGCAGCTGATGCTGATCCTGCACCGAACGGGCAGGCAGGCGGAGGCGCTCGCCGCCTACCAGTCGCTGCGCCGCACGCTCGTCGAGGAACTGGGCGTCGACCCGGGGCCGGCGGTGCAGGAGGTCTACCAGGAGGTACTCCGCAGGCCGCAGGCCGCACGCCCAGCCGCACACTCAGTCCCAGCCGGAGCCGCACACCCCGTCTCAGCCGGAGCCGCACACCCCGTCTCAGCCGGAGCCGCGCACCCAGCGCCAGCCGCTCACCCCGTCCCAGCCCCAGCCGCACACCCAGCGCAAGCCGCAGCCGAGTCGCGGCCGCCGCCCCGGCCCGCCCAACTGCCGCCCGCGCCCGCCCACTTCACCGGCCGCGAGGACCTGGCTGCCGAGTTGCGCGCCGCCCTCGCACTCGCCGCCGCCGACGACGGTGTCAGCCGCCCCGTCGTCGTCTCCGGGATGGCCGGAGTCGGCAAGTCCGCCCTCGCCGTGCGGGTCGCCCACGCGCTGCGGGACGACTTCCCCGACGGGCAGCTGTACGTCAATCTGCGCGGCGCCACCCCCGGCGCGACCCCGCTCGACCCCGGCAACGCCCTCTGCGCGCTGCTGCGCGATCTCGGCGTCGACCCGCTACAGGTGCCCGGCGAGGTGGACGCGGCCGCGGCCCTGCTGCGGTCCACCCTCGCGCCGACCCGGACGCTCCTCGTACTGGACGACGCCGCGTCCGCCGCGCAAGTACGGCCGTTGCTGCCCGCCGGGCCCGGCTGCGCGGTCGTCGTCACCAGCCGCTCCCCGCTGACCGCGCTCGACGGCGCGGCCCGCTTCCCGCTCGCGCCGCTGTCCGCCGCGGACAGCGGGATGCTGCTGCGGGCCGTCTCGGGGCGCGGTTTCGACGAGGGCCTGGATCGGCTCGTCGAACGGTGCGGCCGGCTGCCCCTCGCGCTGCGTGTCGTCGCCGCCCGCCTCGCCGCCCGCCGCGCGCTCACCGCCGACGTACTCGCCGGGCTGCTCGACGCGCAGACCGGCCGGCTCGACCAACTCGACTACGACGACCTGAGCGTGCGCGGCTCGCTCGCCGTCGCGCACGACGGCCTCGACCCGGACGCCGCTCTCGCGCTGCGCCGGCTCGGCGCGGTGGACCTGCCCGAGTACGGCGCGCCCGCCGTCGCCCGGCTGATGGACACCGCCGAGCGGCGCGCCGCGGCCGCCCTCGACCGGCTGGTCGATGTGGCGCTGCTGGAGGAGGTCTCGTACGGCCGGTTCGTGCCGCACGACCTCGTACGGGACTTCGCCCGGGAACTCGCCGAGCGGGACGACGGCCGGCAGCAGGCCGCCGAGCGCGTTCTCGTCTGGTACGCCGAGGCCACCCGCCAGACCGGCATCGCCCTGCTCCCGCCCGGTCAGGAGGCGGGACTGCGGCTGCCCGGCCCGATCGGCGAGGCCGCGCCCTTCGACTCCGCCGAACAGGCCCTGGCCTGGGGCGATCTGGAACTGCCCAATCTTCTCGCGCTGACCGAGCGGTACGTCTCACAGTCGGCGACGGCGCTGCTGCTCGTACGGGCCGGATTCACGTATCTCCAGCGGCGCGGCAGGCTCCAGGAGCTCGCCGTGCTGGGCGAGCTGGCCCTGGACGCGGCCCGCAAATCGGGCGACACCGCGGCCGAGGCGCACGCGCTCACCGACCTCGCGGGCATGAACTTCCTCAGCGGCAGGACCGAACGCGCCCTGATCCTGAACGAGTCGGCCGTCACGATCTGGCGCACCCTCGGCGACGACCGCCGCATCCAGCGCGGCCTCGGCAACCGCGGCATGCTGCTGGAGGGACTCGGCCGGTACGAGGAGGCGGCCGATGCGCTGGAATCCGCCATCGCATACGCCCGCCGGCTCGGCGACGCGCACGGCGAAGCCATCATCCTCAGCCACCTGGGCAATCTCTACGAGCACACCGACGCCCGCGCTGCGATCGTGTGCCACGAACGCAGCCTGACCGCGGGTGTGCGGCTGAACAGCGAGATCCTGCGGCTCACCGCCCACTGCAACATCGGCTACGCCCATCTCACCCTCGGCGAACCCGCCGAAGCTGCCCGGCACTTCGACGAGAGCCTCGCCCTGATCGGTGACGACGGCGACTGGCACACCCAGTCCCAGGCCCGCATCGGCCGGGTCCGCGCCCTGCGTGAACTGGGCCGCGCCGAGGACGCCCACCGCGAATGCGCGCTGCTGCTGGAACGCGCGGGGTCCCGCGCCGACACCCAGATGCAGGCGCTCGCCCGGCACCAGCGCGGACTGCTCGTGCACGCCGAGGGCGGCGAGGACGAGGCGCGCGATCTGTGGGAGTCGGCGTTGGGCGCGCTGGAGGCGCTCGACGGCAAGCATGTGGCGCTCATGGGTGAGCTGCGGGAGCTGCTGGGCCGGTCCGCGACCCTCTGAATTCCCCGTGAAACATTCCGTCCGGGTCACCGCGTCAATGGGGTGAGGGGCAAGAAGCCCCGCTGAGCCCGCTGATCAACGGGGATGAACGGGGAGGGCATGAAACAGTCCAGCGCGGATGAATTCATGGAATTCGCAGCCGGCCGCACGGGCCATCTCTTCCGCTCCGCATGTCTGCTCACGAGCGGCGACACCCATCTCGCCGAGGATCTCGTACAGGAGACGCTCAGTCGTATGTACGTCCGGTGGGGGCGGATCGAGAAGATCGGCAACCCGGCCGGCTATGCCCAGACCGTCCTTGTACGCACCTTCCTCACCCATCGCAGGCGACGCTCGACCGCTGAGCGCCCCACCGGCGAACTCCCCGACACAGTCGCGGCGGCGCAGGACTTCGACCCGGCGCTGCGGCTCGCGCTGCTCCAGGCCCTCGGTCAACTGGCCGCCAAGGACCGGGCGGTGGTGGTGCTGCGGTACTTGGAAGACCGCAGCATCGAGGAGACCGCCGAGGTGATGCGCTCCAGCTCCGCTTCCGTACGCACCAGATCATCGCGAGCCCTGGCGAAACTCCGCGAACTGCTCGGCGACAGCATCGCCGAGCTCATCGCCCGCTGAACCGGCTGAACCGTGAACCCGCTTGTAGCCGCTGAAGCGGCTGAAACCTCCCTCACTACTGCTCACTCACCTTTCGGGAACTGGTGGTTCTCCATGCCTTTCGAAGACAACCTCGGCGAAGCACTTCGCCGTACCGGCGACACCTTCGGCACAAACCTCCAAGGGCTGGCGGAAGCCGGGCTGACCCGCGGTCGCCGCACCCTTTGGCGCAGGCGCGCAGCCGCCGTCACCGCGAGCGTGGTACTGCTCGGCGTCATGGGCGCGGGCGGGGCCTACACAGGAGTCTTCGACGACGGGGAGCGCGCGAATGTCGCCGCGCCCGATGGCCGGGGGACGCTCGGCATCCTCAGGAAGCTTCTCCCCGAGGGGAAGGTCAGCCAGGAGCGTCCGGGCAAGGGGAGCGAGCCCTACTCGCATGGCTCTCTCGTCTACGACGACGGCAAAGGCGCCGCCGCGATCTCTGTCTGGCTGGGCAGGACGGACTCGCCCCTGGCCTCCATGGCCAAACTGGCCCGCTGTGAGGTCGGTCCCGACGGCACCGGCCGCTGGGGCCCCAACGGGACCTGCACGACAAAGAAGTTCGAGGACGGCTCCGACCTGCTGCTCACTCAAGGGCACGAGTCTCCGTACCGCGACAACGACCCCAAATCCTGGTCGGCCCGCCTCATCAAGGCGGACGGTTCGGTGATCACCGTCACGGAATGGAACGCACCTGCCCAGAAGGGCGCAAAGGTCACCCGCGCCAACCCGCCGCTCACGCAGCAGCAGCTGACCGATCTGGTGACGGCGAAGGACTGGCGCAGCAAGCTGGACGCCTTCCCCCGGCGTGGCGACGGCACCCATGACGCGGACGCTCCGACCAGCAGCGAGATCGTGAACACCCTCACGCCGCTGCTCCCGTCGGGTCTGACGTCGTTCGGGGGCCTGCGCGGCACCAGCCCCACGGACTACGCCAGTCTCGGCGTCAACGACGGCAAGGGCGAGGCCCGGATCGAGGTCAATGTCGACCATCGCGGAACCAACAACGGCGATCAGGTACGGCTCGAAGAGCGGCAGGGCCCGTATCCGTGGAGCGACAAGGGCACGCTGCACCGGTCCGTCACCGCCGTCCGGCCCGGCGGCTTCCGGGTGGTCGTCACTGCCTACAACGCGGGTCAGCCGTTCGGCGAAGCGACCCGTGCCACCCCGCCGCTCACCATGAAGCAGCTGACGGCCATCGCGACCAGTCAGGAGTGGGACAAGCTCAAGTGACGGGCCGTGCACATCACTTCGCGTCGGCGTAGCACCGAACCACCGCCGTCGTGAACGGAAACCGCACCGGCGTCTCACCGAAAGCGATCCGCCCGGCCAGCTCCCCGGCCGCGCGGATCGCCTTCGCCACGTCCTGTGCCTCCTCGGCCGGGCAGTGCACGACCACCTCGTCGTGCTGGAAGAAGACCAGCTCCGCGCACATCCCGGCGGTGGCCTGGCGCAGCGCCGCCAGCATCAGCAGCGCCCAGTCCGCCGCGCTGCCCTGGACCACGAAGTTACGGGTGAAACGGCCCCGCGCCCGAGCGTTCGACGACGCGTAGCCGGGCGTGAATTCGGTGTCCGAGGTGTCCGAGGCGTCCGAGGGCGGGAGTTCCTCGCTCTCCTGGGGGATCCCCGCCTCCTCGTCGTGGCCAGAGCCGACCGCCCGCGGGCTGGTGCGGCCCAGCCAGGTGCGTACGAGCCGGCCCTCCTCGCCCGCGCGGGCCGCGTCGTCCACGTACGCCACGGCCAGCGGGAATCTGCGTCGCAGCATGGCGAGGTTCTTCAGGCCGTCGCCCGACGTCTGGCCGTAGATCGCGCCGAGCAGCGCGAGCTTCGCGTGGTCGCGGTCGCCGGAGAAGGCCCGGTCGGACAGCGCGGAGTACAGGTCGCCGTCGTGGCCCGCGACCTCCATCAGGTCCCGGTCGCGGGAGATCGCGGCCAGCACCCGGGGCTCCATCTGGTCGGCGTCCGCGACCACGAGCCGCCAGCCCTCGTCAGCGACCACCGCGCGCCGTATCACCTTCGGGATCTGAAGTGCCCCGCCGCCATTGGTCGTCCAGCGGCCGGAGACCGTGCCGCCGGGCAGATACTCGGGCCGGAACCGCCCGTCCCGCACCCAGTCCTGGAGCCAGCTCCAGCCGTGGGCCGTCCAGATGCGGTACAGCTTCTTGTACTGGATCAGCGGCTTCACGGCCGGATGGTCGAGCTCCTCCAGCTCCCAGCGGCGCGTCGACCGCACCTTGATCCCGGCATGGGCGAAGGCCTTCACCACGTCAGCGGGCAGATCGGGGCGCACCCGGCGCCCGAACGCCGCCGACACCTCGTCCGCCAGCTCCGCCAGACGGCGCGGCTCGCCGCCGCCCGCGTACCGCTCGCCCAACAGCTCGTGCAGCACCTCCCGGTGGACGTCCGCCCGCCACGGCAGCCCCGCCCGGTTCATCTCGGTGGCCACCAGCATCCCCGCCGACTCGGCGGCCGTCAGCAGCCGCAGCCGCCCTGGGTGCTCGGCGGCCTCGTGTCTTCGCTGCTGGTGGGCGTAGACCTCGAGCAGCGCCTCGAGCGGTACGGGCACGGGCTGCGGCTCGAACAGCGAGGACTGCGAGCCCGGTTCGGCCGCGCGCTGCGGCGGATCGGGTGGTACGGGAGCGTTCCGCAGCCGGGCGAAGGCGGCGGCGGCCGACCGGGGTTCGCCGAGCCGGCCCTCGTGGCCGAGCAGAAGCAGCTCCGCGTCCTCTATGTCGTAACACCGCTCGACGCGCACCCCGGCGGCCAGCAGGCGGGGATAGATCTCGGCGGTGGAGCGCCAGACCCACCGGCCGACCTCCGGCCGGGACCGGACGGCCTCGACCAGATCGGGCTCCACCTGGACGGGCCCGGTGGGCAGGCCGTCGGAGCCGAGGGGGACGAGTCGCGCCCCGTCGCCCTCCGCCGCCGCCAGAGCCCATCGTTCGCTCATGGGTGCGAGTCTGGCAGCCGGGTCTGACAACGGCCCGTTACGAGCCCCGCTCTGCGAGCCCCGCTCTCCGCGACTTGTACGCGACGTCTACGCGACCTCTACGCGACCGCGTGGAAGAGCGCCGACGCCTCGCCCCGCGACGCCACTCCCAGCTTGGTCAGGATGTTCGCGACATGGAACTTCACCGTCGATTCACTGATGTGCAGCTCCTGCGCGATCACCCGGTTGCGGTGCCCGCGGGCCAGATACGTGAGCACCTCCAGCTCCCGCGCCCCCAGTGAGCCGAGCGGACTCGCGGGCGCGGTCTGCGGCGCCCCCAGCGGGATCGTCGCCGTGACCGTGATGCCCCAGCCGGGCACGGCGTCCACGTCAAGACGCCCGCCCAGCGCGTCGAGGCGCTCGTCGACCCGGTGCGAGCCGAGCGTGGAGCTGGAGATCTCGCCGGGGCCGTCGTCCCGTACCGTCGCGCGCAGTTCGCGGTCGGTGAGCTGCCAGCCGACGTGAATCCGGCTCACATCGTCCTGTTCGAGGACGGTCAGCAGCACGGCCCGGACTACCGCGCGCGCCGCGTGCGCCACATCGGCGGCCAGCGGCCGGGCGGAGTCGGGCCCGCCCAGTTCGAGACGGACCGGGCTGTAGCGCACCAGCGGCCGCAGCGAGTCCGCGAGCCGGGCGAAAGCCTGTCCGGCGGGCTCCTCGGCGACCGCCTGGTCCCGTTCCGTCTCGGCCCGCAGCTCGATCAGCGCGCCCACGGCCAGGTCGACGGCGGTGGCGCGGGCGGCCGCGTCGTCGAGGCCCCGGCTGCGCAACACGCCGAGCAGCCCGGACAGCGCGGTGGCGTGCGTCTCGGTCAGCTCGGCGATCACCCTGGCACGCTCCCCGGCCGAGGCCCGGGACTGGACCAGCGCGCCCGGCACCGCCTCGGTGGCGAGCCGGTCGAAGTGGCTGGTCACCAGGTCCCACATGGCCTGGACGACGGCGGTGTCCGGCCCGGCGATCGCGCTGTCCTCGCCGCGTACGAGCACCAGCAGCGCCCCGCGCACGGTCGCGTCGCTGGCCACCGCGAGCACCGGGTGCTCGGCCCCGCCGATCCTGGCCGTGCCCTGCCAGGGCTGCCCGGCGGGCACCGAGTCCACCAGTGGGTGTAGTTCGGCCGCGGTGATCCGCCCGGCCAGAGCGCCCTCGCCATACGCTTTGAACGGGGAGTGCGCGCAGTGCGTGGACAGCTCGGCCGCGGCCAGATGCGGGACGAGCCCGTCCAGGGTCGCGGACAGCCGCGGCAGGACCTCGCCGAGGGGCTGCCGGATCACCTCGTAGGCGGCGGCCAGGGCGGGCGCGGCGGGCACGGATCCGGTCAGTTCCATGACGGCCAGCGTACGGCCCGGGCCGGTGCGGGCGGCTGTCCCTTCGGCCAGGTCGAACCATCCTTAAGGCGGGCCGCTCCTGGCCCGTCCGCGATCGAAGGTTGGTCCCGGCGGAAGGAGCCAGACATGAAAGCGATCGTCTTTGAAGAGTTCGGCGGACCCGAGGTGCTGCGCCTCGGCGAGGCCGAGGAGCCGCACGCCGGACCCGGCCAGGTGCGGGTCAAGGTCAAGGCGGCGGCCGTCAACCCGGTCGACTACAAGATCCGTTACGGCTGGATGCAGGAGGTCTTCCCGACCCCGCTGCCCGCGATCCCGGGGCAGGAGTTCGCCGGGATCGTCGACGAGGTCGGCGAGGGTGTGACGGCGGCCGCGGTCGGCGACGAGGTCCTGGGGTGGGCCACCACAGGCGCGTACGCGCAATACGCGCTGGCCGAGTCCTTCGTCCCCAAACCGGCCGGCCTCGACTGGGCGGAAGCGGCGGCGCTGCCGGTCGCGACCGAGACCGCCCAGCGGGTGCTCGACCTGCTCGGTGTGCGGGCCGGCGAGACGCTGCTGGTGCACGGCGCGACAGGCTCGGTCGGCGCGGCGGCCACGCAGCTCGCCGTGGCGGCCGGTGCCACGGTCATCGGCACGGCCTCCCCGGCGCGCCACGACTACCTGCGCGAGCTGGGCGCAACCCCGGTGGCGTACGGCGACGGGCTGGTCGCGCGGGTCCACGAGGCCGCTCCCCAGGGTGTGGACGCCGTTTTCGACACGGCGGGCAAGGGCGCGCTGCCGGACTCGATCGAGCTGCGCGGCGGCTCGACCGACCGGATCATCACGATCGCGGATCCGGAGGCGGCCGCGCACGGGGTGACGTTCTCGGCGGGCATGGCCGAGGCCCCGGAGATCGCCCTCGCCGAGCATGTGCGGATGGCGCTGAACGGAAAGCTCCGGATCCCGGTCGCGGAGGTCTTCCCGCTGGAGGAGGCGGCGAAGGCGCAGGCGCTGAGCGAGACGGGCCATGCACGGGGGAAGCTGGTGGTCACTCCGTCCTAGTAGGGCCCCGCCCCGCGTTCTCCCTGGTGGACGACCTCTCTAGGATCGATCGCGCTTGCTGAACCGAACCAGGGGTGGGGATTCGTAGTGCGCGGTGTCGTGGTGCGTGGCGTGGGCGCGGGGCTGGCCCCGGCGGCGCTGTTCATCGGAATGCTAACCGGCTGTTCGTCGGACCCGGAGCCGGAAGCCGATCGGGGGAAGCCCGCAGGCGGCGCGAAGAGCGCGGGGGAGGCAGCGGCGACGAGGGAGGCCAAGGGTGCGGCCAAGGGCGGCACGGTCGGGGGCGCGGGTTCGCCGTGCGCCCTGCCCGTCTCGTTCGACCTCGCGGTGGGCTGGAAGCCGCAGGCCCTCAAGGACGACCCCGAGTTCGGGCTGACCCGGCAGGGTCCCGTCACCCTCGTCTGCGAGATCGACGCCAAGCCCGCCGGGAACATCGGCTTCCTGCGCATATGGACCGGTGGCCGCAGCGGTGATGATCCACGCAAGGCTCTCGAAGCATTCGTCGCGGAGGAGGCGAAGGACCGGGACGAGGTGGCGTACGCCGGGACCAAGGCGGGCGAGTACGCCGCCACCGAGGTGATCTACCTCAACACCAACGAGTTCCTGGATGCGCCGAAGAAGGAGCGGGCTTTCGCCTTCACCACCCCCAAGGGCGTGGTCGTCGTCCATCTCGGCGGACTGGACAACGAGGAGCACGAGGGGATGCTCCCGGCGTACGAGCTGGCGAAGAAGAGCGTGCGCGGCGCCTGACGGCCTGGAGCGCGCTCGCCGGGCGGGTCCGTCTCCGTACGGGCTGCCCGAGGTGCCTGATCGCCGCGGCGCTGCGAGGCTCGTTGCATGCGAGTTGCACTGGCGCAGACCGACTGCGTACTGGGCGATGTGGACGCGAATCTCAAGACGGCCCGTGAGCAGATCGAGCAGGCCGTCGCCCAGGGCTCCGACCTCGTCGTCTTCCCCGAGCTGAGTCTGCACGGCTATCACCTGGGCGCGCTGAGGCGCGACACCTCGGTGGAGGCGCGCGATCCGCGGCTGCTGAAGCTGGGGACGTACGGCGCGGACGTGATGTCCGGATTCCACGAGCACACCGCGATGCGGGCGTACAACACCTGCGCGTACTACAGCGGCGGTGAACTCGTGCACACCCACCGAAAGTTGTATCTGCCCAACTATCTGGCCTGGGAGGAGCGCAAGCACGTCAGCCCCGGCCAGTTGCTGCGGGCGTATGACCTGCCGCGCGGTGCCGGTCGCGCGGCCACGCTGATCTGCAACGACGCCTGGCAGCCGGTGCTGCCGTGGCTCGCCGTGCAGGACGGGGCCGAGGTCCTGTTCGTACCGGCGAACAGCGCCGCGAGCCTCGATCCGGAGGCGATGGACACGGGCCTGTACTGGGACAGTCTGCTCGCCTACACGGCTCGGATGCTGCAGTGCTGGGTCGTCTTCGTGAACCGGGTGGGGAGCGAGAACGGGGCGTCGTTCTGGGGCGGATCACGTGTGGTCGACCCGCGCGGGGCGGTGGTCGCCCAGGCTCCCAAGTGGGAGCCGGGGCTCGTCACCGTGGACATCGACGCTCATGAGGCGCGTCGGCAGCGGCGGGCGGTGCCGCTGGTGGCGGAGGCGCGCCTGGGGCTGGTCGACCGCGAGGTCCGTCGTCTGATTGACGAGGGCGGCGACAGCTAGCCGGAGCCGTCCGGCGACCGGTTCGTCCTCAACCGCCGGACGGGCTGAGAGTCCGGCCGCCGGTGGCGTGGAGCCTGCCTCGGCCCATGGAATCATCGGAGGCGTGAGCACGGTCGGTACGGTGGAGAAGGCCCTCGCCGTCGCGCTGTACGCCGACGGGGACGAAGGGCTGGACACCGGCGCGTCCCTGCTCGCCGCCGATCCGTCCGCCGACGCGGAACTGCGGCTGCGCGGCGAGGAGTTCGTACGCAGTGCCTGGGAGCGCGGCTGGCAGCCGGCCGACGTCGTACGGATCGTCCGGCGTGACCTGGACGAGGCGCATGAACGGCTGGTCGCCGAGCTGATCGTGGGGGAGAGCGGGCGGTACGCACATCTCGCCCCACGCTGGCGGGCCCAGCTCGACGAGCTGCAGCGGGCCCC
Source organism: Streptomyces sp. NPDC002870 (assembly GCF_042888505.1). Taxonomy (NCBI): domain Bacteria; kingdom Bacillati; phylum Actinomycetota; class Actinomycetes; order Kitasatosporales; family Streptomycetaceae; genus Streptomyces; species Streptomyces sp. NPDC002870. The sequence goes on along the minus strand of NZ_JBIAPW010000017.1, from coordinate 93,974 downwards.
TTACGCCGCGGACCGTTTCTCGTACGCCACCGCCGTGCTGGAGCTGTACCGGCTGCTGATCCGGCTCCCGGGGATCGAACCGGTCGGCCCGGTCCCCGGCGCACCCTTCTCCGCCGAGCCCGCACCGCACGAGCCGCGCATGCTGACCCGCATCCGCGCCCTGCTCGCCAAGGCGGAGGCGACCGGCTACCCCGAGGAGGCGGAGGCGCTCACCGCGAAGGCGCAGGAACTGATGGCCCGCCACAGCCTCGACGATGCCCTGCTCGCCGCCCGGACCCACCGCCCCGACGCACCGGCGGCCTGCCGTATCGGCGTGGACGCTCCGTACGAGACGGCCAAGGCGATCCTCCTCGACGCGGTCGCCTCCGCGAACCGCTGCCGCGCGGTGTGGAACAGCGCCTTCGGCTTCTCGACGGTCGTCGGCTTCGACGGCGACCTGGAGGCGGTCGAGCTGCTGTACACCTCACTGCTGGTCCAGGGGACGACGGCGATGACCCGCGCGGAGGCGGGCCAGCGCGCGGGCGGCCGCAAGCGTACGAAGACCTTCCGCCAGTCGTTCCTGATGGCGTACGCCCACCGGCTGGGCGAGCGGCTCGCGGCGGTGGCGGACGAGGTGGTGACGGCGGACCTGCTGCCGGTGCTGGCATCGCGGGACGTGGCGGTCACGGACCGCGCGGACGAGATGTTCCCGCAGACGACGACCACGCGGGTCCGCGGCGCGACGGACGAGGCGGGCTGGACCCACGGCAGGGCGGCGGCGGACAGCGCGCGCATGGCGCAGGACCGCGGGAAGCTCAACCCGTGAGGGAAGCCGGCCACGCGTAGGGCGCCGGACGAGGACGGGCCGCGAACCCCGAGAGGGGTCCGCGGCCCGTAGTCGGCCCCGTAACCGAGGTCGGCCCGTAATCGACGCCGACCCCGTAACCGACCTCGTGTGTCAGGGAGTCGGGACACCCGTCGGGAGGCCGGTCGGGAGCCCCTCCGGCAGCTGGCCCGTCGCGGACTTGGTGAGCGTGTCCTTGGCGCCCGCGTCCCAGGAGATGACGAGGGTCTTGCCGTCGTTGGACTCGATCGCGCCCATCGTGCGGTCGGTGTTCCCGTCCGCGCACTTCAGCGACAGCATCGGCTTGCCCATGTCCGCCACCTCGCCCGTGCAGGCGTGCCCGTCGGCGATGAGCACGGCCTTCGTGCCTGTGACGGCCAGGTCGACGGACTTGCCGTCGGTCTTGCCGAACCAGGCGCCCTCGATGCTCGCGCTGCCCGCGTCGCCGCCGCCCGCTTCCGTGGGCGAGCCGGACGCCTTGGCGTCCTTGCCCGCGTCGTCGCCGTCGTCGCTCCCGCAGCCGGTCAGTGCCAGAGCGGCGACAAGACCCGCCGCGGCCAGTGAAGTACGTACGCGCTTGTGCACTTGTCGGTCCCCCGTAGTCGGTTTCAAGACCGCGCCAAGCTACCAGGAGGACTTGCGAACTCCCGGAAGGAATCCGGCGTGTGCCTGCTCACGCAGCCGCACCCGCGAAAGGCCGAACTTCCGCAGGTGTCCGCGCGGCCGGCCGTCCACGCTGTCCCGGTTCCGCACCCGCGTCGCACTCGCGTCGCGCGGCTGACGCCGCAACTCGGCCTGCGCGGCGGCCCGTTCGTCCGCGCTCGTGCCCGGGCGGCGGATGATCTCCTTCAACTCCGCCCGCCGCGAGGCGTATCGCTCGACGACTTCCTTGCGCCGCTCATTGCGGGCGATCTTGCTCTTCTTCGCCATCAGACCTTCACCCCGCGAGCGCGGATGCGGGCCACGGCGGCCTCGATCCCGATCGTGTCGACGGTCTTGATCGCGCGGGCGCTCAGCGTGAGCCGGACATTACGGCCCTCGCTCGGCAGCCAGTAGCGCTTGCGCTGGATGTTGGGGTCGAAGCGGCGCGACGTGCGCCGGTGCGAGTGGGAGATGTTGTTGCCGAAGCCCGGCTGGGCGCCGGTCAGCTGGCAGTGGGCGGACACAGGTGATTCACCTCTCGTTGACGGGAGCCCATTTGGTAATGGAAACCATTTCCATATACTAACCCCATGGCCCGCAACGAACTCCGCCCCATCATCAAACTCCGCTCCACCGCAGGCACCGGCTACACCTACGTGACCCGCAAGAACCGCCGTAACAACCCCGACCGCATGACGCTGCGCAAGTACGACCCGATGGTCGGCAAGCACGTCGACTTCCGAGAGGAGCGCTGAGCAGCGCGATGAAGCCCGGTATCCACCCCCCGTACGGCCCCGTCGTCTTCCGTGACAAAGTGGCCGATTTCGCCATCCTCACCCGTTCGACCGCCACCAGCGAGAAGACGGTCGAGTGGGAGGACGGCAACACCTACCCCGTCATCGACGTCGAGATCTCCTCCGCCAGCCACCCCTTCTATACGGGGACCGCGCGGGTGCTCGACACGGCCGGGCGGGTGGAGCGCTTCGAGCGGCGGTACGGAGGCCGAGCGTGAGGCTTCCCGTCGCGCTCGTCGCCGGGCTGCACTCCGACGCCCGCAAGGCCGCCGTGGACCGGCTGCTGGCCACGGTGCCCGGCAGTGTCGCGCTCCACCACGACCTGTCGACCGCCGCGCGGGGGACCGTCGTACGGAGCGTCCGCGACGCGCACGGCGTGCAGAGCACCGGCGAGACGCCGCTGGTCAACGACTGTGCCTGCTGTGCGCTGCGCGAGGACCTGGTGCCCGAGCTGGAACGGCTCGCGGACGGCGGGACGACCCGGCTCGCGATCGTCGAGCTGTGGGACTCCGTAGAACCGAAGGCGATGGCCGAGGTCGTCGCGGCGCACGGCGGCGAACGCCTCACCGTCACCTCGGTGATGACCGCCGTCGACCCGGCCCTGCTGCTGCCCTACCTCGCCAACAGCGACGACCTGATCGACGCGGGGCTCGCGGCCGCCACCAGCGACCAGCGCACGGTGGCCGACACCTGGGCGCGCCAGTTGGAGTACGCGCCCGTGCTCGCCGTCGTCGACAGCGAAGGACCTCAGGGTGCTTCCGACGAGGACCGCGCGCTGCTCGCCCAGCTGCACCCGACCGCGCGCCAGGTCGAGGTCGGCGGAGCCGGTCTGGCCGCCGCCGCGCTGGCAGGCTTCGACGTGGAGGCCGCGGCGGCCGCCCAGCACCCGGCCTGTGCGCTGCTGCCGCAGGAGGCGGACGACTGCGGTGTCGGTACCTACGTCTGGCACCGCCGCCGCCCCTTCCATCCGGAGCGGCTCTACCAGGCGCTGGAGGACCTGACCTGTGCGGCGGCCCGCAGCCGCGGCCGCTTCTGGCTCGCGGACCGCCCGGACACCCTGCTGGCCTGGGACGCGGCGGGCGGCGCGCTCTGCGTGGAGAACGCCGGACCCTGGCTCGCCTCGCTGCCGGATGCCGCCTGGGACCTGGTCCCGCCGGTCCGCCGGGCCGCGACCGCGCTGGACTGGCACCCCGAGCACGGGGACTGCTGCCAGCATCTGGTCTTCACCTCGCCGGGCCTGGACCGCGACGGTCTGGAACAGCTCCTCGAATCCTGCCTGTTGACCGATGCCGAGTACGCCGCGGGCCGCGAGGCCTGGAAGCGGCTGCCACCCGCCTTCGACTCCCTCCTGGAGGTCTGATGTCCCCCCGCCGCACCGACCCGCGCAAGCCCGTCAAGTCCCGCCCCAACCCGCTGCACCAGGCGAAGATCACGTACATCGACTACAAGGACACAGACCTGCTGAGGAAGTTCATCTCGGACCGCGGCAAGATCCGCAGTCGCCGGGTGACGCGGGTGAGCGCCCAGCAGCAGCGTCTGCTGGCCCGTGCGATCAAGAACGCCCGTGAGATGGCGCTGCTGCCGTACTCCTCCGGAAAGTGATGCGTAGGAGATTCCCTACGCTTGACCCGTAGGGAATCTCCTACCTATCGTGGGGGCATGAACATCACCCACGCCTCCTTCGTCACCCTGCCCGTCACCGACCAGGACCGGGCCAAGGCCTTCTACACCGACGTCCTCGGCTTCGAGGTCACCGCCGACCGGCAGATGCCGCCGGGCCGCTGGCTCCAGGCCGCGCCGAAGGGAGCCCAGACCGTCTTCACGCTCTCGGGTCCCGGCATGGGCGGCTTCACTCCCGGCTCCGCGCAGGGGATCATGTTGGTCACGACCGATGTCGACGCCGAGTGCGCGAGGCTCGCCGCGGCCGGGATCACCGTGGACGGGCCGAACGACCTCCCCTGGGGGCGGATGGCCGGGTTCCAGGACCCCGACGGCAACGGTCTGATGCTGCTGACGGAGAAGGAAGGCGTGTAGATCCGCCATGAGTGCCACCGGTGCGCGCGAGGCGAGTGAGGACCGGCTCTTCGCCGCGCTCGCGAACACCCACCGGCGCGAAGTGCTGCGGCTGCTGCGCGACACCGGTCCCCAGCCCGTCCAGGTCATCGCCGACCACTTCGACATGCGCCGGCCGAGCCTCTCGGAGCACCTCAAGGTGCTCCGGGAGGCCGGTCTGGTCTCCGAGGAGCGCGCGGGCCGGCAGCGGATCTACCGCCTGGAGGCCGCCCCGCTCGCGGAGGTGCAGGACTGGCTCCATCCGTACGAGCGGTTCTGGCGCGACAGGCTCAAGGGTCTCGGCGAGCTTATGCCCGACGATGAGCCATGACCTCCCCGTACGAGCGTGACGACCAGCGCGGTGGTGAGCGCGACGACCAGCGCGATGGCGAGGGTGACGAAGACCTCACCACCATCCGCGTCGACCAGTTCCTGGCCCATCCGCCCGCCAAGGTCTGGCGCGCGCTGACCGAGCCCGAGCTGATCGCCCAGTGGCTGATGCCGGGTGACTTCCGCCTCTAAGTGGGCCATCGGTACACGATGACGGCGCTGCCGCGGCCGAACACCGACTTCTCCGGCACCGTCCTGGCCGAGGTCCTCGCGTACGAAACGGAGCGCATGCTCCGGGTCCGCTGGGCCGACGCCATGGGCGCCCGGAACCCCGCCGACTGGACGATTACCTGGACCTTGGAGCCAGAAGGGCGTGGAACACGTCTCTTCCTTGCGCACGAGGGATTCGACCCGGACGACCCGGCTCAGGTCATGGCGCACAAGCTGATGGGCGGCGGCTGGAGGTCGCAGGTCCTGCGGGCGCTGCGGGACACGCTGGAGAAGCTGTAACCGAGGGACCACCCGGCGTGCACGTGCATCTGCCCGTGCAGCTGCTCACGCATCGGCGTGGGAAACACAGCTATGATCCGGAACAGTTGACACATGCACCTTGTACCCCGGGAGCGTTCTCGTGCACCACGCGTACAACGGCATGGCGGCCACGGAACTTCGCGGGGTCGTCTGGCAGAAGAGCAGACACAGCAACTCCCAAGGGTCCTGCGTGGAGTTCGCCAAACTGCCCGGCGGAGACGTGGCGATGCGCAATTCACGGCACCCCGACGGCCCAGCTCTGGTCTATACGCCCGCCGAGATAGAGGCGCTGCTACTGGGCGTCAAGGACGGGGAGTTCGACCACCTGGTCTAGGCAGCCGGGTTCGTGGATGCTGTGGGCCCAAGGGACGTCGGCTGAGGCTGTCCGGCGGGTGGCTTCGCGCGCGAGCCGCCGGGGCCACTCGACCCCGACGGCCTAGCCCAGCCGGAACAGCGCCCAGACGACCTTGCCGCGCAGCGACCCGGCCAGCGGGTGCCAGCCCCAGCTGTCGCTGAATGAATCCACCAGAAACAGACCGCGGCCCGACTCGGCGCCCCCGCTCGGGTCCGGAAAAGGGGCGTCCTCGCTCTCGCCGGACGCCCCTGGACTGTCGTGGCTGGGATCGCGCACCGCGCACACCAGCCGGCTCGTCCAGCGCATCAAATGCAGCCGTACGGGCGGGTCCTGGGACTCGCGGATCTCCCGCGGGGCGTCGTCGGGCAGGGCGTGCCGCAGTGCGTTGGTGACAAGTTCGGAAACAACCAGTGCGACATCGTCGAAACGCTCGCTCAACTCCCACTGCCCGAGCGTCGCCTTGGTGAACTGCCGTGCCCCACGCACCGCTTCATAGCGGGCCGGCAGGGCGCACGAGGCTGAGCTGGAAACCGCTGCGGGATCCATTGGGGGAAGCCCCTGCCGTAACGGCTCGAGCATGGTCGATCCATTCGTCCCCATGCGAGGCACTCCCAGGAATCGCGGCTGTGACGCTACAACACGAACGAGCACGCAGGTGCGCGAGGACCATGGTTCCCAATGCGTAGAGCAGATGCAAGGGCAGATGCACGTGCACGTGCCCGACCTGTCCGCCCCGGTGCCGGTTCTTACTCATTTCTTCCGCAGATCTCTTTCCACCCTCTTCCCGAGGCTGTCTCATTTCCGTAATCGAACGAGTACGGGCTGAAGCGTTTTGGTGGCAGAATCCCGGTCTCGGGGTTCGGGGGCACTCCGCGAGACTGGCAACGACGCACATCGACAAGCAACGACACACACATCGACGTAGCAAGACCTAGCGATGGGGAGGGTTGGAGTCGTGACCGCAGGCGAGTCTTCCGGTTCCGTGGTGCGGCGCATCCTGTTGGGCTCCCAACTGAGGCGGCTGCGCGAGTCGCGCGGCATCACCCGCGAGGCGGCTGGTTACTCCATCCGCGCATCCGAATCCAAGATCAGCCGCATGGAGTTGGGACGGGTGAGCTTCAAGGCGAGGGACGTCGAGGATCTGCTGACGCTCTATGGAGTCGCCGACGAATCGGAGCGCGGATCCCTCCTCGGCCTCGCCAAGGAGGCCAACGTCGCCGGGTGGTGGCACAGCTTCGGCGACGTACTGCCAGGCTGGTTCCAGACATATGTCGGCCTGGAGGGCGCCGCCTCGCTCATCCGGATCTACGAAGTGCAGTTCGTACACGGCCTGCTGCAGACCGAGTCGTACGCGCACGCGGTTGTCACCCGCGGCATCCCGGACGCCCCGCGCGCCGAGATCGACCGCCGGGTCGCGCTCCGCCTGGAGCGCCAGAAGGTCCTCGTCTCCGAGCGCGCGCCCCGCTTCCACGCCATCCTCGACGAGGCGGCCCTGCGCCGCCCGTACGGCGACCGGGCAGTGATGCAGGGCCAGTTGAGGCATCTGATCGAGATCTCCGAGCAGTCGAACATCATCCTGCAGGTGATGCCCTTCAGCTTCGGCGGGCACGCGGGCGAGAGCGGCTCCTTCACCATGCTGCGTTTTCCCGAGTCGGACCTCTCCGACATCGTCTATCTGGAGCAGCTCACCAGCGCCCTCTACCTGGACAAGCGCGAGGAGGTCGCTCAGTACGAACGAGTGATGGAGCGTCTCCAGCAGGACAGCCCGGACCCTGCCGAGAGCCGGGATCTTCTCCGTGGTCTCCTCCAACTGATCTGAAACACAAGTACGATGACGTGAAGTCAGGCATCTGCTTCTGCGTAAGGAATCGGATCACATGTCCTTGTTCACCGAGCTGGCCCACCAGTACATCGATGGCGAGTGGAGGCCGGGAAGCGGCTCCTGGGACATCATCGATTTCAACCCGTACGACGGGGAGAAGCTGGCCTCGATCCCGGTCGCCACCGCCGTGGAGGTGGACCAGGCCTACCGCGCCGCGGAGCGCGCGCAGGAAGCCTGGGGCGCAACCAATCCGTACGCCCGCCGACTGGTCTTCGAGCGCGCCCTGCGAATCATCGAGGACCGCGAGCAGGAGATCACCGAGACGATCATCGCGGAGCTGGGCGGCACGCATCTCAAGGCGGCCTTCGAGCTGCACCTCGCCAAGGAGTTCCTGCGCGAGGCGGTGCAGCTTTCCCTGCGGCCCGAGGGCCGGATCCTCCCTTCGCCGGTCGACGGCAAGGAGAACCGCGTCTACCGCCTGCCGGTCGGCGTCGTCGGCGTCATCAGCCCCTTCAACTTCCCCTTCCTGCTGTCGATCAAGTCGGTGGCCCCGGCGCTTGCGCTGGGCAACGCGGTGGTCCTCAAGCCGCACCAGAACACCCCGATCTGCGGCGGGTCCCTGGTGGCCAAGGTCTTCGAGGACGCGGGCCTGCCCGCCGGGCTGCTGAACGTCGTCATCACCGACATAGCCGAGATCGGCGACGCGCTGCTGGAGCACCCGGTGCCGAAGGCCATCTCCTTCACCGGCTCCGACAAGGTGGGCAAGCACGTCGCCACCGTCTGCGCGGCCAACTTCAAGCGCGCCATCCTCGAACTGGGCGGCAACAGCGCGCTGATCGTGCTGGAGGACGCGGACATCGACTACGCGGTGGACGCGGCGGTCTTCAGCCGTTACGTGCACCAGGGCCAGGTCTGCATGGCCGCCAACCGCGTCCTGGTGGACCGGAGCGTGGAGAAGGAGTTCACCGAGAAGTTCGTCGCAAAGGTCAAGACCCTGAAGGTCGGCGACCCGGCGGACCCGCAGACCCACATCGGCCCGCTCATCAACTCCTCGCAGGCCGACGCCGTCACGACACTGGTCGACCAGACCGTCGAGGCCGGGGCGACCGCGCTGCTGCACGGGACGTCCGAGGGCAATCTCGTGGGCCCGTCGGTGCTGACCGGTCTCTCGGCCGACTCGCCGGTCCTGCAAATGGAGATCTTCGGCCCGGTGGCGCTGATCGTGCCGTTCGACGGGGAGGACGAGGCGGTCAGGATCGCCAATGACACTCCCTACGGACTGAGCGGCGCGGTGCACACCGGTGACATCGAGCGGGGTGTACGGATCGCCCAGCGGATCAACACCGGAATGATCCACATCAACGACAGCACCGTCCACGACGAGCCCATCGTCCCCTTCGGCGGCGAGAAGCACTCCGGCAGCGGGCGATTGAACGGCGAGTCGATGATCGAGGCGTTCACGACGCAGAAGTGGATCTCGGTGCAGCACGGCCGCTCGCAGTTCCCCTTCTGATCTCTCCTCGACCTGATATCTCCGCGACCTGATCTCTCCTCGACCTGAAATCTCTGCGGTGCCCGGACCCTTGCGGACAGAAGCTGACCGCAAGGGTCCCTAGCTTGGTTGTTGTCAGGACGGCACAGCCAAGCCCGGAAGGACGGACACCATGGTCACTCACGTTCCCGCAGAGGCCCACGGCGACGAGCGCGGCGCGCTCCTCTCCTTCGTCGAGGCGCAGCGCGGCGCGATCCGTCGCTCCGTTCTCGGACTGACCGAGGAGCAGGCGGCGAGCCGCCCGAGCGCCAGCGAGCTCTCGCTGTCCGGACTGCTCAAGCATGTCGCGGAGACGGAGCTGAACTGGCTGCGGATGGCGCAGCAGAAGCCGGGGGCGCCTCCCACAGGCAGCTCTGGGGGAGAGAAGGCGCGCAACGAGGAGACCTGGGGCGACAGTTTCCGGCTTGTCGGCGAGGAGACGATCCCGGGGATGCTGGCCTTCTGGGACTCGGTCGCCAAGGAGACCGAAGAGTTCATCCACTCCGTGCCCAGCCTGGACGACACCTTCCCGCTGCCCGCCGCGCCCTGGTTCCCCAAGGACTGCGCGGTGTCGATGCGCTGGCTGATGCTGCACCTGGTGGAGGAGATCGGCCGGCACGCGGGCCACGCGGACATCATCCGCGAGTCACTGGACGGCAAGGGCGCATTCGAGCTGGTGGCGCTGGAGAGCGGTCAGAGCTGGGGCGAGTAACGGGGGCCGGCCCAGGCCCCTCGCCGTGCTGGTCCGCGTACCTCCCCGGCTGTCTCCGCGTACCCTAGTCAAAGTTGAATAGGAAGGGTACGCGGATGTCAGCGATCCGGCTGCTGGTCCTTGGGGCCGTACGCCAGCACGGGCGGGCGCACGGCTACCAGGTCCGCAACGATCTGGAGTACTGGGGCGCCCACGAGTGGTCCAACGCCAAGCCCGGCTCGATCTACCACGCGCTGAAGCAGATGGCGAAGCAAGGCCTGCTGCTCGCCCATGAGATCGCGCCGTCGACGGCCGGCGGCCCGCCGCGCACCGAGTACGAAATCACCGAGAAGGGCACCGAGGAGTTCTTCAGACTGCTTCGGGAGTCCCTGACGGTCTACGACCAGAAGCTCGACATGCTCTCGGCGGGGATCGGCTTCATCGTCGATCTGAAGCGGGACGAGGCCGTGGCGCTGTTGAAGGAGCGGGTGCGCGGCCTGGAGGAGTGGCGGGCCGCGGTGACGGAGTACTACACCCCCGAGGAGGGCCCCCAGTCGCTCGGGCACATCGGCGAGATCATGAACCTGTGGGTCGGCTCGGCGGACTCGGGAGCCGAGTGGACGCGGCGCCTGATCCGGCGGATCGAGGAGGGGGCGTACACGTTCTCGGGGGAGGGCGATCCCTTTGTGGGGGTGCTCGCCGAGGGCGAGGAGAACCCCTACGCCACGGGTGTGGCGCATGAGGGCGATCAGAGCTAATCAAGTTTGACCAATCGCGGATTCGGGACTACCTTCAGGCTGTAGTCAAGTTTGACTACTGGCTTGGCGGGTGGATGAGGTGCGGAGGAGACGCATGACAGACGCGATCGTCGTCGAGGGCGCGCGAAAGCGGTACGGGGAGAAACGGGCCCTGGACGGACTGGATCTGGCGGTGGCCCGCGGCACGGTGCACGGGGTGCTCGGGCCCAACGGCGCGGGCAAGACCACCGCCGTACGGATCATGGCGACGCTGCTGCGGCACGACGAGGGCGTGGTGCGAGTGGCAGGCCACGACGTACGGACCGAGGCGGTCGAGGTGCGGCGCCGGATCGGGCTGCTCGGGCAGCACGCGGCGGTCGACGAGGAGCTCGGCGGCCGGCAGAACCTGGAGATGTTCGGGCGGCTCTACCACCTGGGCGCTCGGCGGGCGGGCACGCGGGCGGACGAGCTCCTGGAGCGGTTCGGTCTCGCGGACGCGGGCCGCAAGGCGGTCAAGCAGTACAGCGGCGGGATGCGCAGGCGGCTCGACCTGGCGGCGTCGCTGATCACCGAGCCGGAGGTGCTGTTCCTGGACGAGCCGACGACCGGGCTCGACCCGCGCGGGCGGGCCGAGGTGTGGAGCGCGGTGCGCTCACTGGTCGGCGGGGGCACGACCGTACTGCTGACCACGCAGTATCTGGAGGAGGCCGATCAACTGGCCGACCGGATCTCGGTGATCGACGCCGGGCGGGTGATCGCGGACGGCACGGCGGACCAGCTGAAGGCGAAGCTCGGCGGCGACCGGATCGACATCGTCCTGCATGACGCGGGACAACTGGCGTGCGCCGCCGCACTGTTGTCGGGCGAGGCAACCGTGGATGAGGACCGCAGGCTGGTCAGCGCGCCGGTGGACGACCGGATGGCGGCCCTGACCGCGGCCGTGCGCGCCTTGGAGGCGGCCGGCATCGAGGCGGAGGACATCGCCGTCCGACGTCCCACGCTCGACGAGGTGTTCCTGCACCTCACTCAGGAGGTGTCCGCATGACCGTATGGGCTCTCACCGACTCCTGGACCATGACCCGGCGCGAACTCGCCCACTGGGCACGGCAGCCGGTGCAGGTCGTCGTCGGCCTGGTCTTCCCGGTGATGCTGCTGCTGATGTTCGGCTATCTGGTCGGCGGCGGACGGGGCGTGGAAGGGGCGTACGTCGGCTTCCTGGTCCCCGGCATGCTCGCGCTGACCATGGCCTTCGGCCTGGAGGCGACCATGCTGGCCGTCACCCAGGATCTGGGCAAGGGGGTCATCGACCGGTTCCGCTCGATGCCGATGGCGAGCTCCGCGGTGCTGGTGGGGCGGAGCGCGGCGGACATGCTCCAGTCGGCGCTCAGTCTGATCGTGATGATCGGCGTGGGGTACGCGATCGGCTGGCGCTGGCACGGCGGGTTCGGGTCGTTCCTGGGGGCGGTGGGGCTGCTGCTCCTGCTGCGGTTCGCGATGCTGTGGATCGGGATCCATCTGGCGATGGTCGCGGGCAGGCCGGAGATGGTGCAGGCCGTGCAGATCCTGGTGTGGCCGATCGGCTTCCTGTCCAACGCCTTCGCGACGCCGGAGGCGATGCCGGGCTGGCTGGGCGCGGCCGTCGAGTGGAACCCGATGTCGGCGACGGCCACGGCGGTACGGGAGCTGTCCGGCATCCCGGGGGTGGCGGACGGCTCGTGGGCGGCGGAGCACGCCCCGCTGATGGCGGTGGTGTGGCCGGTGGCGCTGGTGGCGGTGTTCTTCCCGCTGGCGGTGCGGCGGTTCAGGCGGCTCAGTCACTGAGCGCCGGGGGCGGGGCGGCCGTCAGTGGTGGAAGGCGGTCGCCGCCGCCGTGTCCTTGCTCAACGGGTAGGGCTGACGGCGCAGTTCGGGCAGCAGCCGCTTCAGGTCGTCCATCAGCAGCTCCGCGAGATCGGAGGAGAAGCCGTTGCGACAGACCACGCGGAGTACCGAGAGATCCTCTCGGTTGGCCGGGAAGGTGTACGCGGGCACCAGCCAGCCCTTCTCGCGCAGCCGCCGCGAGACGTCGAAGACGTCGAAGTTCTCCACACCCGGCCCGGTGGTGAAGGCGAACACGGGCAACTCGTCGCCGCGGGTGAGAAGGCGGAAGTCGCCCAGAGCCTCGATCCGGTCGGCGAGCCCGCGGGCGACGTCCCTGGCGGCCTGCTGGACGGCCTGGTAGCCCTCCCGGCCCAGCCGCAGAAAGGTGTAGTACTGCGCGACGACCTGGGCGCCCGGGCGCGAGAAGTTCAGGGCGAAGGTGGGCATGTCGCCGCCCAGATAGTTGACCCGGAAGACCAGTTCCTCGGGCAGCTCGTCGGCCGTGCGCCACAGCGCCCAGCCCACACCGGGATAGACCAGACCGTACTTGTGCCCGGAGGTGTTGATCGAGGAGACCCGCGGCAGCCGGAAGTCCCAGACGAGGTCCTCGTCGACGAAGGGCGCGACCATCGCGCCGGACGCCCCGTCGACATGGACGGGGATGTCCAGACCGGTGCGCTCCTGGAGGGCGTCCAGGGTGGCGCACAGCTCGGCGACCGGTTCGTAGGACCCGTCGAAGGTCGAGCCGAGCACGGCCACTACGCCGATCGTGTTCTCGTCGCAGAGATCGGCCGCCGCCTGCGGATCGAGATGGAAGCGGTCGCCCTCCATGGGCACGAGCCGCGGCTCGACCTCCCAGAACGTACAGAACTTGTCCCAGCAGACCTGGACGTTGACGCCCATCACGAGATTCGGGCGGGCGGTCGCGGGGTAGCGGTCGGCGTTGCGCTTGGCCCAGCGGCGCTTGAGCGCCAGTCCGGCCAGCATGCAGGCCTCGCTGGATCCGGTGGTCGAGCAGCCGACCGTGTTGGCCGGGTCCGGGGCGTTCCAGAGGTCGGCGAGCATGGCCACGCAGCGCCGCTCCAGCTCGGCGGTGCGCGGGTACTCGTCCTTGTCGATCATGTTCTTGTCCTGGCACTCCGCCATCAGCACCCCCGCCTGTGGCTCCATCCAGGTGGTGACGAAGGTGGCGAGGTTGAGCCGGGAGTTGCCGTCGAGCATCAGCTCGTCATGGACCAGGCGGTACGCGGTCGCGGGCGGCAGGGGGCTGTCCGGGAGCCGGTGGGTGGGCGGGGCCGAGGTCATTCCGCTGACCGGGTCGGCCGCGCCGTAGAAAGGATTGAGGGAGAGCCTGCGCGCTCCGTCCTCCTCGGGGGCACCGCTGCCCGCACCCTTGTGGAGTGGCATCGTCCTCACCGCCTTCCTTGCTCCGGGCTCCAAGCGTTCAGCTCTCAGGCTCGTACGGGCTTGCACCTCACGCAACGTGAGGCAGCAGGCTGAGGCGCGTAACGAGAAACGAAGGAGCGGAAAGCGATGAGCTACTTGGTCGGACAGGTCGCCTCATTTGCCGGAGTGACGGTGCGCACGCTGCACCACTACGACGAGATCGGACTGCTCTCGCCGAGCGGCCGCAGCCACGCGGGCCACCGGCGCTACGACGACGCCGATCTCGACCGGCTGCAGCAGATCCTGTTCTACCGGGAGCTCGGCTTCCCGCTCGACGAGGTCGCGGCACTTCTCGACGACCAGGCCAGCGGAGAAACAGACCCGCAGGAGCATCTGCGCAGGCAGCACGAGCTGCTGACGGTCCGTATCGAGAAGCTGCAGAAGATGGCCGAGGCCGTCGAACACGCCATGGAGGCACGGAAGATGGGCATCAACCTCACGCCCGAGGAGAAGTTCGAGGTTTTCGGGGAGTACGACCCGGACCGGTACGACGAGGAGTCGCGTCGGCGCTGGGGCGACACGGAGCCGTACCGGGAGTCGCAGCGCCGGGTCGCCACCTACACCAAGGAGGACTGGCTCCGGATCAAGGCCGAGGGCGCAGGGAACACCAGCGCCTTCGTCGCCCTGATGGAGGCCGGAGTCGCCCCGGACTCGGAGTCGGCGATGGACCTGGCCGAGCAGCACCGGCAGCAGATCAGCCGGAACTTCTACGACTGCACATACGAGATCCACACCGGGCTCGCCGAGATGTACGTCGCGGACGAGCGCTTCAGCTCGACGTTCGAGCAGCTCAAGCCCGGTCTGGCCAGCTATCTGCGTGACGCGATCCTCGCGAACGCGATGCGGAACGTCTGATCGGGTCCTGGCGCGGGTCCTGGCGCGAGTCCGGGCGGCATGACCCTGCCGGGGCTCGCGTCCGGCTCAGCTCCGGGCCAGGACCACCGCCGTGCCGTACGCGCAGACCTCCGTGCCCACCTCCGCCGCCTCCGACACGTCGAAGCGGAACATCAGCACGGCATTGGCCCCGCGCGAGCGCGCCTGGTCGATCAGCCGCTCCATCGCCTGGTTGCGGGTCTCGACCAGGGTCTTGGTAAGCCCCTTCAGCTCGCCGCCGATCATCGACTTGAGGCCCGCGCCGATCTGGCTGCCCAGGTGCCGTGAGCGCACGGTGAGCCCGAAGACCTCTCCGATGACCTGCTGCACCTGAAATCCGGCCACGTCGTTCGTGGTGACGACCAGTACGTCGGACTGCGGGCCCTGACCGCCGCCGTAATCCTCGATGCCCATCTGCGTCCACCTTCCGTACGGCTCCCATGAAGCTCTCTGTGGCTTGTGACGCACAGCTTTGTCCCAGTCCGAGCACAGTGCATCCTGGGCGGGCCGATGGAACGTGGAGTGGCCGCGATGCGTTGATAGCTTTGGTTTGCCGACCGCGCCGAATCGACGGCCGAATCGACGATCGACCGACTATCGACTCAGGAGCCCGGACCTCGTGACTACCCTTGCGCTCGGACCGAGCTGGCTGGACCCGGACTATCTGATCTCGACCTTCGGTCTGATCGGAGTCCTGGTCATCGTCTTCGCCGAATCCGGCCTGCTCATCGGCTTCTTCCTGCCGGGTGACTCGCTGCTGTTCACCACCGGCCTGCTGGTCACCACCGGGACGCTGGACGAACTGCCGCTGTGGGCGGTCTGCGTCCTGATCGTCCTCGCCGCGATCATCGGCGACCAGGTCGGCTATCTCTTCGGCCGCAAGGTCGGCCCCTCGCTCTTCAAGCGCCCCGACTCCAGGCTCTTCAAGCAGGAGAACGTCGAGAAGGCGCACGAGTTCTTCGAGAAGTACGGCCCCAAGTCGCTGGTGCTCGCCCGCTTCGTGCCCATCGTGCGTACGTTCACGCCGATCATCGCCGGTGTGAGCCGGATGAACTACCGCTCGTTCATCACCTACAACATCATCGGCGGCACCCTGTGGGGTGCGGGCGTCACCCTGCTCGGCGCCTCTCTCGGCAAGGTCGAGTTCGTCCACAAGAACATCGAAGCGATCCTGATCCTCATCGTGCTGATCTCGGTGGTGCCGATCGCGATCGAGTTCCTGCGGGCCCGTTCCCGGAGCAAGAAGGAAGCCGCCGCGGCCGGACCGGCCGACGAGGTGCAGCCGGCGCAGCGCGGCCGCCACGCCAAGCGCTGAATCCGTCCGTACGGGAACTAGAAGCCGCGCGTCCGCTTGGCCGCGCGGCGTTCGGCCCGTCCCTCGCCGACCGGCACCTGCAGGAACAGCCGGGAGATCTCGCCTCCCAGGTTCACCCCGATCGCGATGGCCAGGGCCAGGGCGGCGGCCTTGGACAGTGAGGCGAGCCCCGCGTTCAGGTCGTTCCTGGCGATCTCCAGCAGCCCGAAGTACGTCGCGCTACCGGGCAGCAGTGGCCCGATGGCAGCGGTGACGTACGGCAGCGCGGAGGCGAACCGGTAGCGCGAGAGCAGCTGCCCGAACAGGCCCACCAGACCGGCCGCCGCGGCCGTGGCCGCGACCGGCGGGACGCCGGCGATGTCCGCGAGCGCGCCGTACACCACCCACGCCACCCCGCCGTTGAGCGTCACCAGCAGCACGGTGTTGCGCTCCTGCTGCAGCAGTACGGCGAAGCACAGGGACAGCGCCATCGCCGCCAGCGTCTGGGCGACCGGCCGCTCGACGCTGTGGATGGCCGTCTCGGGGTTGAGGCTCGCGCCAAGCGCGATGCCCAGATAGAGCACGCTCAGTACGCCGATGACGATGCCGACGACGAGATAGCCGACTTCGAGCAACCGGGCGGCAGCGGTGATGTAGAAGCCGGTCAGACCGTCCTGTACGCCGGCGACCAGGGCCCGCCCCGGGATCAGCGCGAACAGCCCACCGGTGATCACCGCGGAGGCGCGTACGTCCAGCGGCGACAGCGTCAGCGCGACCCCCATCGCGGCCGGCGGCAGGGCCGCCGCGACGAACTGGTAGAACTCCGGCAGCCCGCGGCCCGCGCAGAGCCAGGCCAGCCGGTCGCCGAGCATCGCGCTGATCGCGGCCGCCACGAACACCAGCAGCCCGCCGCCTACCAGCACGGACGCCGCGCCCGCGAGCAGGCCGCCGGCCGCGGTGAGCGCCCAGCCGGGGTAGGGGTGGCGGTTGCGGCGGATCTCGGCGAGACGCCGGTAGGCCTCCTCCAGCGAGACGTCGACGTCCTCGGAGCTGATGTCGTGGACGAGGCGGTAGACGGCGGCCAGCCGGGTGTAGTCGGTGCCCCGGCGTCGTACGGTCCGGTTCGCCGTCACCGGGTCGTCGACCAGCGACGGCTGGTAGGTGATCGACAGCAGGGTGAAGGTGACGGTCGGCTCGCAGCGGTCGAGGCCGTACGAGACCGAGATGGCGAACATGGCCGCCTCGACGTCCTCCGCGCCCTCGCCGCCGGCGAGCAGCAGCTCGCCGA
This sequence comes from Streptomyces sp. NPDC002870, assembly GCF_042888505.1. Lineage (NCBI taxonomy): Bacteria > Bacillati > Actinomycetota > Actinomycetes > Kitasatosporales > Streptomycetaceae > Streptomyces > Streptomyces sp. NPDC002870. Next base: position 76,905 of record NZ_JBIAPW010000017.1, on the reverse strand, counting down.
TACGCAGCGTCAGGTCCAGCACACGCGGCACGGCGGGACCGGCCTCGCCGTGCCGCTGCGCGTGCTCCGGCATCGGCCGCTCGCCGACCGGGATGCGCAGCATCGCCCGCATCCGGTCCTGCCAGGGCGCGTGTTTGGTCAGCCGGATCACCGGCATGCCGTGCGCGGGCGTGAAAGCCGGCGGCGACTTCTTGGCGCTGTAGGTGCTGGGCGGTGCGAACGCCGAACGCTCCTGCTCGGAGGGTGCTTCGGAGGCGAGCCCGGCCGGAACGGCGAACTCCGAAGACGGATGATCCTCCTCGGCCACCTCCGGCTGTCCCACCCCTGCCGGCGGGGTGAAGGCGCTGTGCGCCTCGTCGGACTGAGGCTTCCGGTCTTCCGGACCCTCCGGCTCCGCCACCACGTGCTGCCCTCGCTCCCGATCGTGTCGCGCTGTCCGCCCAGTATGTGCACGCCCACCCGACCACACGCACCCCGGCCACCGGCCCAGGACGCACGACGGGCGGCGCACCCCGTGGGGTGCGCCGCCCGTACGAGCAGCTCAGTGAAAGGTCAGCGCGAGGTCAGTGCGCGCCGCCCTGCGCCTCCAGACGCTTGTAGGAGGCCTCGATCTCCGCCTCCGCCTCGGTGCGGCCGACCCAGTTCGCGCCCTCGACCGACTTGCCGGGCTCCAGGTCCTTGTAGACCTCGAAGAAGTGCTGGATCTCCAGGCGGTCGAACTCCGAAACATGGTGGATGTCCCGCAGGTGCTCCACCCGCGGGTCGGAGGCCGGCACGCAGAGCAGCTTGTCGTCGCCGCCCGCCTCGTCCGTCATCCGGAACATGCCGATCGCGCGGCACTTGATGAGGCAGCCGGGGAACGTCGGCTCGTCAAGAATGACCAGCGCGTCCAGCGGGTCGCCGTCCTCGCCGAGGGTGTTCTCGACGAAGCCGTAGTCGGCCGGGTAGCTGGTCGAGGTGAAGAGTCGACGGTCCAGGCGGATCCGACCGGTCTCGTGGTCCACCTCGTACTTGTTCCGCGAACCCTTCGGGATCTCGATGGTGACGTCGAACTCCACGGGTGGCTCCTCCATGATCAACACATACGTCTGGTGATTAAGTGTCCCTCACGCAGATGAGTGATCGCGAAAGGGGCTGGTTCGAGGTGCCAGAGGTCAGGACGTGGCAGCTCACCGCGGGCGCTGCCGTGGTCGGCCTCGCCCTCGCTGCCGGGGCTGTTGCCGCGGCCGGTCCGTGGGACTCCGGTCAGCGTAAGGCCGAGAGGGACTGGGCCGCTGCCCGGAGCGTCCCAGGTGGCGCACATCACGAGATCCCCAGGCCGAAGCGCCCGGCGCCCGCGCCCAGCGCGCCCGGCGTGCTCGCCGCCCTGGGCGCCCCCACGACCAAGGCGTCGGCCGAGCGGACCACCCCCGACGACCTCGCCGGGGTGCTTGCCCCGCTGCTCGGCGACCCCGGCCTCGGCACGGTCCGCACGGCCTGCGTCATCGATGTCGCGACGGGCAGGCAGCTGTACGGAAAGGGCGCCGCGGACCCCATGACCCCGGCCTCCACCATCAAGATCGCAACCTCGGCTGCGGCCCTGTCGGCGCTCGGTCCGGACCACCGCATCCCCACCACGGTCGTCGCGTCGAAGGACGCGAAGGAGCTCACGCTGGTCGGCGGCGGCGACGCGACCCTCGACACCGCCGCCCTGCGCAGTCTCGCCGACCGCACGGCGCGTGCCCTGCGCGAGCGCGGCGTGAGAACGGTCCGCCTGGCGTACGACACCTCGCTCTACAAAGGCCCCGCGCTGCACCCGATCGGCCCCAACGGGAACATCGCCCCGGTCAGCGCGCTGATGGTCGGCGAAGGGCGGCTCGGGGGAACCTCCCAGGCCGCAGGCCCTGGGGGAGAGGGGCCGACGGGCGCCGCGGACCGCAGCGGCGACCCGGCCGGCGACGCCGCCCGCGCCTTCGGGCGACTGCTGACCGAGCGGGGCATCAACAGCTCGGCGACGCCCGCCCCCGGCCGGCCCGCCGCCGGAGCCGAGCCCGTCGCCAAGGTGCTCTCCGCGCCCCTCTCGGCCCTGGTCGAGCGGACCCTGACGCACAGTGACAACGACATCGCCGAGGCTCTCGCCCGCCAGACCGCCCTGGCGACCGGCGAGGAGGCGAGCTTCGCGGGCGCGGAGCGCGCCGTCACCAGGCAACTGACCCGGCTGAAGCTCCCGTTGACCGGTGCCCGCTTCGCCGACGGCAGCGGACTCAGCCGCCAGGACAGACTCTCCGCCGGACTGCTGACCGCGCTGCTGGCCCGCGCCGCCGACCCGGCCCACCCCGAGTTGCGCCCGGTCCTCACCGGCCTACCGGTCGCGGGCTTCAGCGGGACCCTGCAGACCCGCTACACCGAGACCTCGCCGGGCGCCGGACTGGTGCGCGCCAAGACCGGCACGCTGACAGGGGTGAACACCTTGGCCGGCACGGTCGTCGCCCCGGCCGGCCGCCTCCTCGCCTTCGCTTTCCTGGCCGGGAACACTCCGTCCAGGGACGTCGCCCAACCCGCCCTGGACCGGCTGGCCGCGGCGCTGGCATCGTGATGTTCCCGGCGAACCGGCCGGTCGAAACGACTCACCGAGGGACGAGCCGACAACGTACGGTTGACGCATGACGAGCATCGGTGGTGCCGAGATGGTCGACTGGAACCTCGCTGTGGCGACCGCGACCCGCTTCGTGCGGCCCGGGCCCGACGTGAGCAGGGACGAGGCGCGCGCCGTCGTCGCCGAGCTGCGACGGCATGCCAAGGCGTCCGAGGAACATGTGCGGGGCTTCACCCGGATGATCCCGGAAGACCATGAACCACTGGACACCCCTGTCCTGGTGGTGGACCGGGCCGGGTGGGTCAAGGCGAACGTCGCGGGCTTCCGCGAGCTGCTCAAGCCGCTGCTGGACAAGATGCAGGAGCGCCGCCCCGGCGGCGCCGGCGGCGCGGTACTCGGCGCGGTCGGCGGCAAGGTCACCGGCGTGGAGCTGGGGATGCTGCTGTCGTTCCTGGCCTCCCGGGTCCTCGGGCAGTACGAGACCTTCGCCCCGCCCACCCGTGAGCTGCCTGCCGGGGAGAACGGCGGCGGACGCCTGCTGCTGGTCGCCCCGAACATCGTGCACGTGGAGCGCGAACTCGAAGTCGACCCGCACGACTTCAGGCTCTGGGTCTGTCTCCACGAGGAGACGCACCGCACCCAGTTCACCGGCGTGCCGTGGCTGCGCGACCACCTGGAGGGCGAGATCCAGTCATTCCTCGGCGAGACCGAGGTCGATCCGATGACCGTCCTGGAGCGCTTCCGGGAGGCCGCCCAGTCGCTGGCAGGCTCACGTCCCGAGGGCGAGGAGGACGAGAGCGGCCGCTCCATCGTCGAGCTGGTGCAGACTCCCGCCCAGCGCGAGATCCTCAGCCGGCTGACCGCCGTCATGTCGCTGCTCGAGGGACACGCGGACTATGTGATGGACGGTGTCGGGCCCGATGTCGTGCCCTCCGTCGCCGAGATCCGGGAGAAGTTCCAGCAGCGCAGGGCACGTGGCGCGAGCCGGCTCGACCAGGCGCTGCGCAAGCTGCTCGGGCTCGACGCCAAGCTGCGTCAGTACCGCGACGGCGAGCGTTTCGTGCGCTCCGTCGTGGAGGAGGTCGGTATGGATGGATTCAACCGGGTCTGGACGTCTCCGAACACCCTCCCCACCAAGGCGGAGATCGCCAAACCGGCGGACTGGGTCGCGAGAGTGCACCGTAAAGCAGAGTCGTGAGCGGGCGGCGTCCGACGGCAGAAGAATGCCCCCGTAATCACCCATCCGAGGGACCGTGGGCAATGGGTAGGCGTGCAATGCTCGGGTATCGGCTCGGTTCTGTCACCATCGACGCACTCTGAGTGACTTTTCCTCCCGTCCGACTCCGACCGAGGCACCCCCCAACTTTTCACGAAGGGCACCGGACATGGGTCCCCATCCTGCGGTCGCGGCGATACGCCTGGCGGTCCGCCGCGTACTCCACGACGTACTCACCGAACACTCCGATCGTGTCTCGCGCTCCGTGGGTCACGCGACCAATGCGTACTCCGCTTTCGCCGCGTCCCCCTCGCGCTCCGCGTCCTCCGCCACGAACACCGCCAACCCCACTTCCGCAGACGAGCAGCCGCTCGTCCTCGTGGCGTGCTCCGGCGGCGCCGACTCCATGGCCCTCGCCTCCGCCCTCGCCTTCGAAGCCAGAAAGCTCTCCGTCCGGGCCGGCGGCATCACCGTCGACCACGGCCTCCAAGCCGGCTCCGACCTCCGCGCCGCCGAGGTCGCCGCCCGGCTCAAAGCGATGCAGCTCGACCCCGTAGAAGCCATCTCCGTACGGGTCGGCCGCGACGGCGGACCCGAGGCCGCGGCCCGTGACGCCCGCTACGCCGCCCTCGACGATGCCGCAGAGCGCCACGGCGCCGCGGCCGTGCTCCTCGGCCACACCCGCGACGACCAAGCTGAAACCGTCCTGCTGGGCCTCGCCCGCGGCTCCGGCATCCGTTCGCTGTCCGGAATGGCGGCCATCTCGGGGGCGGCCGGCCGTTACCGCCGTCCCTTCCTCCAGCTCGACCGGCAGACCGCCCGCAAGGCCTGCATGGTCCAGTCGCTGCCCGTATGGGATGACCCGCACAACGCCGACCCGGCCTACACCCGCTCCCGGTTGCGCCACGAAGGCCTGCCCGCCCTGGAGAAGGCGCTCGGCAAGGGCGTCGTCGAGGCCCTGGCCCGTACCGCCCAGCTCTCCCGCGACGATGCCGACGCCCTGGACACCTGGGCCGCCGACGCGGACGCCGCCGTACGGGACGACGCGGGTCAGCTTCACTGCGCCAAGCTGTACGCGCTGCCGCCCGCCGTGCGCCGCCGAGTGCTGCGCCGCGCCGTCATCGACGCCGGCGCGCCCGCCGGTTCACTCTTCGCCCGCCACGTCGAGGAAGTCGACCGCCTGATCACGAGCTGGCGCGGCCAGGGAGCCATCAATCTGCCCGGCCGCGTCGAGGTGCGACGGCAGGGTGGCAGACTGGTCATTCGGCAAGGCTGACGCAGCACGACGAAAGTGGCCCGGGTGAACGAGAAGGACATGGGCACCGACCTCCAGTCGGTGCTCATCACCAAGGAAGAGATCGACGCGAAGCTTGGCGAGCTGGCCGCGAAGATCGACGCGGAGTACGCGGGCAAGGACCTGCTCCTCGTCGGTGTCCTCAAGGGCGCCGTGATGGTGATGGCGGACCTGGCGCGTGCGCTGTCCACTCCCGTCACCATGGACTGGATGGCGGTGTCGTCCTACGGCGCGGGCACCCAGTCCTCGGGCGTGGTCCGGATCCTCAAGGACCTGGACACCGACATCAAGGGCAAGCACGTCCTGATCGTCGAGGACATCATCGACTCCGGCCTCACGCTGTCCTGGCTGCTGTCGAATCTCGGCTCGCGCGAGCCGGCCTCCCTCGAGGTCTGCACCCTGCTGCGTAAGCCGGATGCCGCGAAGGTCGCGATCGACGTGAAGTGGATCGGCTTCGACATTCCCAATGAGTTCGTCGTCGGGTATGGCCTGGATTACGCCGAGAAGTACCGCAACCTGCCGTTCGTCGGCACGCTCGCACCGCACGTATACGGCGGCTGAAGCCCCCCAGAGGCACGGGAACCCTGGCCTCCTTCCCGCCGTTGGAGCAAGGGAAGGCGGCCGCAGGTGACAATGCTGGGGTACCGTCCGAAGAACAGTCTTTTCTCACAGCAGCATTTACCTACGGGCAGGAGGGACGGGGCGAATTCGCTCCGTATGGATGGACGTGAAGCGATACTTCCGTGGGCCGGTCATGTGGATCGTGCTGGCCGTCCTCGCCGTGGTCGTGTTGATGCAGGTCGTCGGCTCGTCCGGCGGCTACAAGACGGTGGACACCGGCGAGGTCGTCCAGGCGATCGACAAGAACCAGGTCGACCAGGTCAAGCTGACCACAGGCGACGAACAGATCATCAAGGTTGATCTGAGGGACGGCCAGAAGGTCAAGGGCAGCGACAAGATCCAGGCGAGCTACATCGGCACCCAGGGTGCCGATCTGGCCGAGAAGCTGCAGACGAAGTTCGAGGCCGGCGACATCGAGAAGGGTTACACCGTCTCGCCGTCGAAGCAGAGCCCGTTCGTTTCGGTGCTGCTCTCGCTGCTGCCCTTCGTTCTCATCGTCGTGGTCTTCCTCTTCCTCATGAATCAGATGCAGGGCGGCGGCTCCCGAGTCATGAACTTCGGGAAGTCCAAGGCCAAGCTGATCACCAAGGACACCCCGAAGACGACCTTCTCCGATGTGGCGGGGGCCGACGAGGCGGTCGAGGAACTCCACGAGATCAAGGAGTTCCTGCAGGAGCCGGCCAAGTTCCAGGCGGTCGGCGCCAAGATCCCGAAGGGTGTGCTGCTGTACGGCCCGCCCGGCACGGGCAAGACGCTGCTCGCTCGCGCTGTCGCGGGCGAGGCGGGCGTCCCGTTCTACTCGATCTCCGGCTCCGACTTCGTCGAGATGTTCGTCGGCGTCGGTGCCTCCCGAGTGCGTGACCTCTTCGAGCAGGCCAAGGCGAACGCCCCGGCGATCGTCTTCGTCGACGAGATCGACGCCGTCGGCCGGCACCGCGGTGCGGGTCTCGGCGGCGGCCACGACGAGCGAGAGCAGACGCTGAACCAGCTGCTCGTCGAGATGGACGGCTTCGACGTGAAGGGCGGCGTCATCCTGATCGCCGCCACCAACCGGCCGGACATCCTCGACCCGGCGCTGCTGCGCCCGGGCCGGTTCGACCGGCAGATCGCCGTCGACCGCCCGGACATGCAGGGCCGTCTCGAGATCCTCAAGGTCCACCAGAAGGGCAAGCCGGTCGCCCCGGACGTCGACCTGGGCGCTGTAGCCCGGCGTACGCCCGGCTTCACCGGTGCCGACCTGTCGAACGTGCTGAACGAAGCGGCGCTCCTCACGGCGCGCAGCGACAAGAAGCTGGTCGACAATCACGCCCTGGACGAGGCGATCGACCGCGTCGTGGCGGGCCCGCAGAAGCGGACCCGGATCATGTCGGAAAAGGAAAAGAAGATCACCGCGTACCACGAGGGCGGTCACGCTCTGGTCGCGGCGGCTTCGCCGAACTCCGACCCGGTCCACAAGATCACGATTCTCTCCCGTGGACGGGCGCTCGGTTACACCATGGTCCTGCCGGACGAGGACAGGTACTCCACCACGCGCAACGAAATGCTCGACCAGCTGGCCTACATGCTGGGCGGGCGCGCGGCGGAGGAGCTCGTCTTCCACGATCCGACCACCGGTGCGGCCAACGACATCGAGAAGGCCACGGCCACGGCCCGCTCGATGGTCACGCAATACGGCATGACCGAGCGGCTCGGCGCGATCAAGTTCGGCGCCGACAACACCGAGCCGTTCGTGGGCCGTGAGATGGGTCACCAGCGCGACTACTCGGAAGAGGTCGCGGCGCTGGTCGACGAAGAGGTCAAGAAGCTCATCGAGACCGCGCACAACGAGGCCTGGGAGATCCTGGTCGAGAACCGCGACGTTCTCGACAACCTGGTCCTCCAGCTCCTCGAGAAGGAGACCCTCGGCAAGGAGCAGATCGCCGAGATCTTCGCGCCGATCGTGAAGCGCCCGGCTCGCCCGGCGTGGACCGGCTCCTCGAGGCGTACGCCGTCGACGCGGCCGCCGGTACTCTCACCGAAGGAGCTGGCGCTGACCAACGGCGCCGTCGGATCCAATGGCGCGGTGCCTGCGGACGCCGTCCCGGCGATCGAGGCGGTTCCGGAGGAGCGTCCGGAGAGCTGACCCGGCCGGCGCTGTGGCCACACAGGGCCGGAATGGATGCCGCGTCCCCCAAGGTTTTAGCCTGGGGGACGCGGCATTCCCGTATGCGCGCACGTCAGAGCAAGAGGAACGAGGCACAAATGACCGACCCGGTGACGCTGGACGGCGAGGGCACGATCGGCGTTTTTGACGAGAAGCGGGCCGAGAATGCCGTACGCGAGCTCCTCATCGCGGTCGGGGAGGACCCGGACCGTGAGGGCCTGCGGGAGACGCCGACGCGTGTGGCGCGCGCGTACAGGGAGATATTCGCCGGGCTGTGGCAGCAGCCGAAGGACGTGCTGACGACGACGTTCGACCTCGGTCACGACGAGATGGTCCTGGTGAAGGACATCGAGGTCATGAGCTCCTGCGAGCATCACCTGGTGCCGTTCCACGGGGTCGCGCATGTCGGGTACATCCCGTCGGTGGACGGGAAGATCACCGGGCTGTCGAAGCTGGCCCGCCTCGTGGACGTTTTCGCGCGGCGGCCGCAGGTGCAGGAGCGGCTGACGACGCAGATAGCGGACTCGCTGATGGAGATCCTGGAGCCGCGCGGGGTGATTGTGGTCGTCGAGTGCGAGCACATGTGCATGACGATGCGGGGGGTACGGAAGCCGGGCGCGAAGACGATCACTTCGGCGGTGCGGGGGCAGTTGCGGGATCCGGCGACGCGCAATGAGGCGATGAGCCTGATCATTGCGCGCTGAGGGGGGGAGCCTCCGGCCCTGTCGCGGCTGTGCGGCGCTGGGGCGCGTGGGGGGTGCGGCGCGGCCCCGGGCAACCCCTCGGCCGCACCGTGGACCCCGCGACGAGCTACGCGCGGGCCGCGTCCTCGTCGTCGTCTTCCGGGAGTTTGCAGACCCGCTCGAGGAAGAACGCCGCCGCGATCACGCCGATCCCCGCCACCACCGACAAACCCGCATAGATCGCCTGGTCCCGGCGCGCCGGGATGTCCAGGGAGCCGAGCAGATACACGCCCGCGCCGCCGTACATGCCCGCCACCAGCGCCGCCACCAGTGCGCTCGCCTGGCCGAAAACCACCGCTCGGGCCGCCATCAGCGGCTCAACGCCCCTCGCGCCCGGGCGTCGTTCGCGCTGGGCCCGCAGGCGTGCGCGGAGCGAGAGCGCGGTCGCGGTGAGGGTGACGGCGATCACCGCCAGCACGATCGGCGCGGCCAGTGGCACGCTCGGCAGAGTCCCGAACGCGTCCCACAGTCGGGCGCCGCCCCAGGACAGCACCCCGGCCGCGGCGAAGAGACCGGCCAGTACACCGAGCCGTAGTTGCTTCACCGAGAGTGCCGCCCTTCACCTGTCCGCCGTACGCAAGAGCCTAACGACTACTCGGGCAGACGGAGTTCCAGGTCGGCGCGCGGAACCACGGCATCCCGGCCGACGCCGGCCAGCAGCTGCGCCACCGGACCGTAACCCGGAATGTGCGCCTCCGGATCGATGTCGTACCAGGGGGCGAGTACGAACGCGCGCTGGTGGGCGCGGGGGTGGGGCAGCGTGAGCAACGGGTCGTCGGAGACCACGTCGGCGTACGCCACGATGTCGACGTCGATGGTACGCGGACCCCAGCGCTCCTCGCGGACCCGGTCGAAGGCCTCTTCGATGGCCTGGCCGCGCTCCAGCAGGGAGGACGGCGGAAGGGTGGTCTTGATCACAACGACCGCGTTGAAGTACGCGGGCTGGCTGCCGGGCTCGACGCCCCACGGCTCCGTCTCGTACACCGGAGACACGGCCTTCACCCGCAGCCCGGGCGTGTCCTCGAGCGCGTCGATCGCGCCCTGGATGGTCTCCAGGCGGTTGCCGAGATTGGAGCCGAGGGCGATCACGGCCCGTTTCGGATTGGACAGGGTGATGTCCGCCGCATCGACCTGCTCCACCACGGAGGCGGGTACCGGCTGCACGGTCGGGTCGCTCTGCGTCCCGTTGGAAAACACAGTCATACTCGGCTCCGGGTGATCGTGATGGTCACATCGTCGAAAGGCACCGTGATCGGTGCGTCCGGCTTGTGCACGACCACCTCGACCTCTTCGACGCCGTCATGCTTGAGGCACTGCTGGGCGATCCGCTCAGCCAGCGTCTCGATCAGGTCGACGGGCTCGCCCGCGACGACCGCGACGACCTCCTCGGCCACAATGCCGTAGTGCACGGTCTTCGCCAGGTCGTCGTCGGCCGCCGCGGGGCGGGTGTCGAGCCCGAGCACCAGGTCCACGATGAAGGTCTGGCCCTCCTCGCGCTCCCGGGGGAAAACGCCATGGTGCCCGCGGGCCTTGAGGCCGCGCAGCGCGACACGATCCACGCGAATCACTCCTGCTGTCGTTGGTCTTGCGGGCACGCTGCCGAGTGCGGTCGGCCCGTGTCCACCATCGAATCTACCTGCGAGCGCTGACAGCCCTCGCCCACAGGGGCCGTGGACGGGGTCCGCGGCGACGCCCCCGCGAGGCTGGTAGCCGCCCCTACCCGGAGGCCCGGAATTCCAACCTCCACAGGGCCGCTTACCCACTTACGAGGGGGTCTCGTCGTCCTCTTCTTCGTCGCTTTCAGCCAGTACGGGTGATCCGTGATGTGACCAGATCTTCCATCCGTCGGATGTGCGACGAAACACATTGGTGGCGACGACGAGCTGGCCGACGAGGGGGCCGAGTTCGCCGCTCTCCTCGGCGGGGCCGCCGCTGAGGATGTTCTCCGTACAGGTCACCAGGGCGGTGTCGCCGGCGAGGCTCACCTTGACGTCGGTGAGGAAGAACTGGATGTACTCGGTGTTCGCCATGATCAGGGCGTACGAGCGGAGCACCTCGCCGCGGCCGGAGAGCACGGGCCAGCCGGGGTGGATGCACGAGATGCCCTCGTCCAGCCAGAGGCTGGAGAGCTCGTCGAAGTCACCGCGCTCCATGGTCTCGTAGAACGTGGTGTTGGCCGCTTCGACCAGCTCTACGTCGGTACGGCTCACCGGGCGGCCTCGACGGCCCGGGCGACGCGGACGGCGTCGGCCGTGGCGCGCACTTCGTGGACCCGGACGGCCCAGGCGCCCTCGTGCGCCGCGATGGCGGAGACCGCGGCGGTGGCCGCGTCCCGCTCTCTGGCGGGCGGCGGGGCGCCCTCCTTGGCCAGTACGTGGCCGAGGAACCGCTTGCGGGAGGCGGCGACGAGCACGGGGCGGCCGAGCGCGCGGATCTCGGCGAGGTGGGCGACGAGGGCGAGGTCGTGCTCGGCCTGCTTGGCGAAGCCGAGGCCGGGGTCGATGACGAGGCGCTCGGGGGTGATGCCGCCGGCGACGACGGCGTCCACGCGGTCGCGCAGCTCGGTGACGACTTCGGCCACGACGTCGGTGTAGACGGCGCGGCTGTTCATGTCGTGGCTGAAGCCGCGCCAGTGCATCACGACGAAGGGGACGCCGGTGGCGGCGACGGCGGGGACCATGCGGGGGTCGGCGAGGCCGCCGCTGACATCGTTGACGAGGACTGCGCCGGCGGCGACGGCCTTTTCGGCGACGGAGGCGCGCATGGTGTCGACGGAGACGGTGACGCCCTCGGCGGCGAGGCCGCGGACGACGGGGATCACGCGCCGCAGCTCCTCGTCCTCGTCGACGCGGCTGGCGCCGGGTCGGGTTGACTCGCCGCCGACGTCGACGAGGTCGGCGCCTTCGGTGACGAGGTCGAGGCCGCGCTTGACGGCGGCGGTGGTGTCGAACCAGCGGCCGCCGTCGGAGAAGGAATCGGGCGTCACATTGACGACGCCCATGACCGCACAGCGATCCCACTCCGGCAGCCCACTGACTGTGCCTCGTCCGCGCAACGTACTCATACGCCCAGCCTAGGCCCGCGAGCCGGACCACCAGTCACGCCGGTGGGCGCGGGCGGGGTTTGTTCCCCACCCGCCCGCCCTTGAGATGTCGGGGGTACGGGGTACCCCCACGCCCCCGGCGGCGCGGCAGCTTCGCGCCGCGGGGCTGGGGCCTGCCCGCGCGGCGACAAGCAGCCGGGCGGGGCCGGGGCACCCCCCTGGCGGGAGCCCGCGGTCGGGTGGCGGTGTGCCCCCGGCCGCCCGGGGCGGCAGCTTCGTGCCGCTCCGAGGGCCCCGAGGCGGGAAGCCCGTCAGTCCGGACCGCCCCGCGGCGGGCAGTCAGGCGGGCCGGGGCACCCCGGTCCTCGGGGCGGCGGCTTCGCGCCGCTCGGCGGGGCCCTGGGCCGGACTGCCCCACGGTCCGGCCATGGGCCGGACCGCCCCGCGACGGCATCCGAGGGGTCGGCGGGGCCGGGGCAGGCGGGCCCGGCGACCTTCCTACGCCGCGCGGATCTCGCGTTCCGGCTGGGGCCGCGTGATGTGGGCGCAGGGCCGGGGCTGGCGCGTCGGGCGGCGACGGGGGAACAGGCGGGGGAGCGTGACGTTCACGAAGCCCTCTGCCTGCATCGCGGCGAAGCCGATGCGCGGCAGGTCGCGGGTGTTACGGAAGACCACGAAACGCGGCTCCCAGCGCGGCCGGAACTTCGCGTTGAACTTGTACAGCGACTCGATCTGGAACCAGCGGGACAGGAACACGAGCAGGCCGCGCCACATCCGCAGGACAGGGCCCGCGCCGATCTTCTCGCCGCGGGCGAGAGCCGAGCGGAACATCGCGAAGTTGAGCGAGACCCGCTCGATCTTCAGCCCCGGCGACGCCTGCAGCGAGGCGACGATCAGCAGTTCGTTCATGCCCGGGTCGGCCGAGCGGTCGCGCCGCATCAGCTCCAGGGACATGCCGTCCGTACCCCACGGGACGAAGTGGATGATCGCCTTCAGGTCGCCGTAGGGGGACTCCGCGTCCTCCTTGTGCGCCGTGGCGATCACCGCGTCGCCGTCGGCCGGGTCGCCTATCCGGCCCAGCGCCATCGAGAAGCCCCGCTCGGTGTCGGTGCCGCGCCAGTCCGCCGCGGCCAGCCGGATCTGCTCCAGCTCCTCGTCGGAGATGTCACGAGCGCGCCGTACCCGGGTCTCGTAGCCATTGCGCTCGATGCGCTTCACCATCTGGCGTACGTTGCGCATCGCGCGCCCGGTGAGGGAGAAATCCGCGACATCCACCACCGCCTCGTCACCGAGTTCCAGCGCGTCAAGCCCCGTCTCCCGGGTCCAGACCTCGCCGCCGGTCTCCGAACAGCCCATCACCGCCGGGGTCCAGGAGTGCGCCTTCGCCTCGTCCATGAAGCGCTCGATCGCGCCCGGCCATGCCTCGACGTCGCCTATCGGGTCGCCGCTGGCGAGCATCACGCCGGAGACGACGCGGTAGCAGACCGCCGCCTTGCCGCTGGGCGAGAAGACGACGCCCTTGTCGCGGCGGAGCGCGAAGTGACCCAGCGAGTCGCGGCTGCCGTGCCTGGCCAGCAGGTCGCGCAGTCGGCGCTCGTCGTCCTCGGTGAGGTGCGCGGCCGGGTGCTCCGGCCGGAAGGCGAAGTAGATCGTGGTGACGGCGGTCAGCAGGCCGAGCGCGCCGAGGGAGTAACCGACGGTCCAGGAGACCCTGCCGGCGTAGTCGACGGGGCCTTCGAAGCCGAAGAGCCCGTACAGGACATGCTCCAGGCGGTCCGTCAGGCTCGGGCTGCCGACCACCTTGCCCGGGTGCGCGCTGACGATGACCAGGCCGAGACCGAGCGAACCGGCGCCCATGAGGATGAAGTTGGCGAGCGCCTTCCACCGGCTGCGCGGATCGGGCAGCGCCGCGAATTCGCTCCGGTGCCGCACCAGCAGCGTCAGAAGCGCCAGCGAGAGCAGTACGCCGATGACCGAGTGCCGGTAGACGAACTGCCCCACGGCCCCGGCGGGCAGCAGAATCACAGCGGCCCGCCAGGCCCGGCGCTTGTGGCGCTTGAGTCCGTGGGCGAGCAGCAGCAGCAGTACGCCCGCGCTCAGCGAGAGCGCCGCGGCGAACGGCCCCATGGCCCCCGGCAGCACCTCGGCGAGCGAGTGCATGCGGCTGTGCCGGAAGCGGGGGAAGACCCCGGCGGCGATGTCGATCAGGCCGACGAGTGTGCAGGCCGTGCCGACCAGCGTAGGGACCGCTTCCGGGCGGGGGCCGCGCAGCACGCGACGTACCCAATCCGGAACCAATCCTGATTTGTCCTCATCTACCGTTGCAGACATCGCTTCCCGTGGCTCCGCGAGAGATCCTGTGTCCGTGGGCCGCAGAACATTGGGCTCCGGACGATTTGCGTTCTCTAGGACGGGACTTCCGGGGGGCGGGTTCACTCATTCACAGGAAATTCTCAAGGAAGAAAGCTCACGCGACTCATGGGTCTGACCAGTAACAAAGTTCTGGCCTTGGCCACCCTCGTGGCAGTGCTGCTGTTCGCGGCCACGATCTGGCTCTGGCCGCGACTCGCCCGTCGCGGCTGGGGCGCCGTCACCGGCAGGATCGGGCTGCTGCTCGCGACCCAGCTCGCGCTCTTCGCCGCCGTCGGCCTCGCGGCCAACAACTCCTTCCTCTTCTACGGCTCCTGGTCCGACCTCTTCGGTCAGAAGCAGGACCTCGGTGTGGTCGTGGACCACTCGGCCGGAGGCAAGCGGATCAAGGTCGTCGAGAAGCAGAAGCTGGATGTGCCGGGCGGCTCACGGCCGGAGACGGGCGGTCAGATCCAGAAGGTCGTCGTCGCCGGCGAGAAGTCGAAGATAGACAGCCCGGCGTATGTCTATCTGCCGCCTGAGTATTTCCAGCCGAAATACGCGAAGAGTACATTTCCGGCTGCTCTCGTGCTGACCGGATACCCGGGGACGGCGGAGAATCTGCTCAAGGGACTGAAGTATCCGAGGACGGCGTTTCTGCAGGCCAAGGCCGGCAAGATGCAGCCGATGATCCTGGTCATGATGCGACCGACCGTCGCGCCGCCACGGGACACCGAATGCGTGGACATACCGGGCGGGCCGAAGACCGAGACCTTCTTCGCCAAGGATCTGCCGAAGGCGGTCTCGGAGACCTACCGGGTCGGGACCAAGCCCCAGAACTGGGGGTTCATGGGGAATTCGACCGGCGGCTACTGCGCCCTGAAGATCGCGCTGCACCACCCGGAGCAGTTCGGGGCGAGCGCGGGCCTCTCCGCGTACTACAAGGCCGCCGACGACCCCACCACCGGTGATCTCTTCCACGGCAACAAGAAGGAGAAGAGCCGGGCCAACTTGCTGTGGAGCCTTGACCACCTGCCGCAGGGGAAGTCGTCCTTCCTGGTGACCAGTTCCAAGGAGGGCGAGGCGAACCTCAAGTCGACCCTCCAGTTCATCGACAAGGTGAAGTCGCCCGCGCGCGTCTCGTCGATCATGCTCGACAGCGGCGGGCACAACTTCAACACCTGGCGGCGCGAGATCCCGCCGGCTCTGGTGTGGATCAGCGGCAGGCTCAGCGCTTCGTGAACTGCGGTTCCGGAACTGCGGTTGGTGGACTGCGGCCCGTGAACTGCCGTTCGCAGACTGCGGTTCGCGAACTACGTAGCCGTCTTGACCGTTTCGATCGTCTCCAGCGCGACCGCGGTACGGGGGATGTCCTGTGCGTCCGCGTCGATCGAGCGGCGCAGCGCCTCGTGCAGCCGGGCCGGTGTGAGGACCCCCAGAAAATGCCCGGTCTCCTCCTTGTCGATCACCGCGATCCAGCCCGCGTCGTGCTGGAGCATGGTGGCGAAGGCCTGCTTGAGGGAGGCGCCGACGGGCAGCCAGGCCTCCATCCGGCGGGCGTGTTCGCGCACGGAGCCGGGCTGTCGCGCCTGCTCGGCGGAGATCCAGCCGTGCAGATTGTCCGCGCCGTCCAGCACGACGGCCCAGCGGGAGCCGAGTTCCCGGGGCAGCGGGTCGTCGAGATGGACGACGGGAGGCTGCTCCAGGTCGCCCTCCTCGATGGGCGTGACGGACAGCCGCTTGAGGCCGCGGTCCGCGCCGACGAAGTCAGCTACGTACGGGGTCGCGGGGGTGCCCAGGACCGCGGCCGGGGCGTCGAACTGCTCGATCCGCCCCTGCCCGTAGACGGCGATACGGTCACCGAGGCGGACGGCCTCCTCGATGTCATGGGTGACGAAGAGCACGGTCTTCTTGACCTGGGACTGGAGTCTGAGGAACTCGTTCTGCAGATGCTCGCGCACGACCGGGTCGACCGCGCCGAACGGCTCGTCCATCAGCAGCACGGGCGGGTCGGCGGCCAGCGCCCGGGCCACGCCGACGCGCTGGCGCTGGCCCCCGGAGAGCTGCTCGGGGTAGCGGTCGCCGTACGTCTTGGGGTCCAGGCCCACCAGGTCGAGGAGCTCGGCGGCGCGCTCGCGGCCCTTGCCGCGCTGCCAGCCGAGGAGATGGGGGACGGTCGCGGTGTTCTCCAGGACCGTTTTGTGCGGGAAAAGGCCGACCTGCTGGATCACATAGCCGATACGACGGCGCAGTTGGACGGGGTCGATGGCGGATATGTCGGCCCCGTCGAGGAATATCCGGCCGCTGCTCGGCTCGATGAGGCGGTTGACCATCTTCATGGTCGTGGTCTTGCCGCAGCCGGACGGTCCGACGAGCGTGACCAGTTCGCCCTCGGCGACCTCGAACGACAGGTCGTCGACCGCTGTCGTCCCGTCCGGGTACCGCTTGGTGACGTGCTCGAAACGGATCATGGTTCCTCATTGTGACGGGTGTTGTGTGAAAGCCATGTTGCTGCAATGTGGCGGCCTCGGCGATTGTCAGTGCTCGGGGATATGGTCGCCGGACATACATACGTTCGGCACTGCTGGGGAGGTGGGGATGGGTGAGTACGCAGTTTGCGGCGCAAAGCTGCCTGGCGGCCAATGACTGGATCTGCGGGGAGTACGTCCGCACCCGCAGCCAGGAGCTGACCGACGCGACTGTCCAGCATGTCTGGATCACCGTGGTGTCCGTCCTGATCGGCCTTGCCGTGGCCTTTCCGCTGGCGCTGCTCGCCCGCGCCCAGCCGCGGTTCGCGGGGCCGGTCCTGGGGCTCACGACCCTGCTCTACACAATTCCGTCGCTGGCGATGTTCTCGCTGCTGCTGCCGGTCTTCGGCCTTTCCGCCGCGCTGGTGGTGACCGGCCTGGTGCTCTATTCGCTCACCATTCTCGTGCGGAACATCATTGCGGGCCTCGACGCGGTGCCCGACGAGGCGCGGGAGGCCGCGCGCGGCATGGGATACGGAGCGGGGCGGCTGCTCTGGGAGGTCGAACTGCCGCTCGCGCTGCCGGCGTTGATGGCGGGCCTGCGGATAGCGACCGTATCGACGATCGCGCTGACGACCGTCGGCGCGCTGGTCGGCAAGGGCGGTCTGGGCAATCTCATAGACGACGGAGTGCAGACCACCTTCAAGGCACAGGTGCTGACCGCGTCCGTGCTGTGTGTGCTGCTGGCGGCCGTGGCGGATGTGCTGCTGCTCGGACTGCAACGGCTGCTGACGCCCTGGACCCGAATACGCACGCTGAAGCCCTCGGTGAAGCCGTCGGTGGAGCGCACGGCGAAGGTGAAGGTGGCGGGCTGATGGGGGTAGTGGCCGACGCGTGGACGTGGCTGACCACCGGCTCCAACTGGTCGGGGGAGAGCGGCGCCTGGCACCGCCTTGGCGAGCATGTCTACGTCAGCGGGATCGCCCTCGCGCTGGCCTGCGCGATCGCACTGCCGGTCGCGCTGTGGCTGGGGCACCTGGGCAAGGGCGGCGCGCTCGCGATCAATATCTCCAACGCCGGACGGGCGATCCCCGTCTTCGCGGTCCTCGCCCTCTTCATGCTCACGCCGCTGCGCAGCGCCGGCTATCTGCCGACGATCATCGCCCTGGTGCTGTTCGCGGTCCCGCCGCTGCTGACCAACGCCTATGTCGGCATGCGCGAGGTGGACCGGGCGGTGGTGGAGGCCGCGCGGGGGATGGGGATGTCCGGCGGCCAGCTCTTCCTCCGGGTCGAACTGCCCCTCGCCTACCCGCTGCTCATGACCGGCCTGCGGTCGGCCGCCGTCCAGGTGGTGGCCACGGCCACGATCGCCTCGATGGTCGGCCAGGGCGGCCTGGGCCGGATCATCACGGCGGGATTCAACACGTACAACACCCCGCAGGTGGTGGCGGGCGCGCTTCTCGCCGCGCTGCTTGCGCTGCTCGTGGAGGGAGCGCTGGTGGCGGCCGACCGGCTGCTGAGCCCCCTCCGTAAGACCGTGTGACAACCCTTGGACGGAGAACCTGATGAGCAAGACCTCGCGCATCGCGGGTGCGGTACTCGGTGTGGTGGCCCTGACGGGTTCTCTCGCCGCATGCGGCGGCGACAGCCTGGAGAAGGAGAAGGGCGGCTCGGCATCGGGCGGTGGGTCGGGCGAGAAGGGCGCGCTCGTCGTCGGCGCCGCATCCTTCACCGAGTCCAAGGTGCTCGCCGAGCTGTACGCGCAGATCCTGGCCGACGCCGGATACAAGACGTCGGTCACCACGGTGAAGAACCGTGAGCTGTACGAACCCTCCCTGGAGAAGGGCGAGATCGACGTCGTACCGGAATACGCCGCGACGATCGCCGAATTCCTCAACGCCAAGGTGAACGGGCCGAAGGCGCCCGACGAGAAGCCGGTGGCGTCCGGTGACGTCGACGCCACCGTCGCCGCTCTCACCAAGCTCGCGGAGCCGCGCGGACTGAAGGTGCTGCCGGCCGGCGCGGCCGTCGACCAGAACGCCTTCGCGGTGAGCAAGGAATTCGCCGAGAAGAACAACCTCAAGACTCTTTCCGATCTTGGCAAGTCGAAGCTCAAGGTGAAGATCGCGGCGGGCGACGAGTGCGAGGTACGGCCGTTCTGCGCGCCGGGTCTGAAGAAGACGTACGGCATTGACGTCACGGGCATCGACCCCAAGGGAGTCGGCACCCCGCAGTCCAAGCAGGCGGTCAAGGACGGCGCCGACCAGCTGGTGCTGACCACGACCACCGACGCGGTGCTGGACGGCCTGGTCTTCCTTCAGGACGACAAGAAGCTCCAGAACGCCGACAACGTCCTGCCGGTGGTCAATGCGAAGGACGCGGGATCGAAGGAGATAGCCGACGTCCTCGACAAGCTCACCAAGGTGCTGACCACCGAGGATCTTGCGGAGTTGAACCGCAAGGTGGACGCCGAGCGCGCCAAGCCGGAGGACGCGGCGAAGGCATATCTCGAGTCGAAGGGGCTGCTCAAGAAGTAGGTGCGGTGCGGCCCGGTGTTCTTTCAATGAGAGATTTGCCGGGCCGACACCCCATTCGGCGTCTACGCACGGTAAATTTCAGGCCATGCCCCGTGGACGCCACCGCCATTCCCCGCCCCTTCACAGGCTGCTGCCGCCCTCGGCGGTCGCCGGAGCGTCGGTGCTGTGCGCCGCCGGCGCGTGGTTTCTGGCGGAGCCAGTCGTGCTCCGTTCGCTGGTCACCGCCGCGACGGCCGCCGCCGTGACCGGCGCGGTCCTGATGCGCAGCTGGGACCGGGCCGCCGGGCGCCGGGTCGCTGAGCTCAGCCGCGCCCGCGCGAGCGACCAGTGGAAGACCGAGGAGCGCATAGCCGAACTCGAGACGGACATCGAGGAGTCGCGCGAGCTGCGCGCCAAGCTCGATGCGAGGCTGCGCGCAAAACGGGTCGAACTGGCCGCCCTGCGTGGTGAGCACGCCGCGCTCCTGCGGCGGTACGCGACCGCCGAGACCGAGCGGGCCGGCGTGCTCGAGGACCGCCGCCAGCTCGCGCTGGAAGCGGCATCCCCGGTCAAGGCGCTGCCCCCGGCGGGGACCACGCCCACCCCGGCGACGTATCTGCGCGCCAACAAGGCACTGGACGACCTGTCGCGCAACGCCGCGGCGCAGGAGGCGAAGCGCACCGTCGAGGAGGCCCGGCAGCGCGATCTGGCCGAGCGGGCCCGTGAGGCGGACGAGCCGCAGGGGAAGCACGCGGCGGTCGCCGGGGGAGAGCAGCACACCCGCCCGTCGTCCGCCGTCCCCGCCCGTCGTCCCGTCCCTGCGGCGACAGCCATCGCTCCCTACGGTCCGCAGCGCCGTCGGCCCAAGCGCCCCGAGGGCGGCTTCGACTTCTTCGGCACGGGCGGGGATGCCGCTTCCGGTCCCGGTGCGCAGAAGGCGATAGAGGCCGCGCAGAACGAGGACCTCGCGGACGTGGTGGGCGAGGAGCTGGCCGCGCAGCGTACGGCGGACTCGCGGGCGGTCGGCAAGGTCATCGACCTGACGGCGCACGACGAGACGGAGCAGCTGGACGTGGCGGAGCTGCGCGACGCGGTCGGCTGACGGACCCGGCGGACGGTCCGCGTACGGCCTGGTCCGGGTGCCACGTGGGCGGCTGGGTACGGCCTGGTCCGGGTGCCAGGTGGTCCGCGTACGGCCTGGTCCGCGTACTACTTGTCGATGTCGCCGACGACGAAGAACAGCGAGCCCAGGATCGCCACCATGTCCGCGACCAGCGTCCCCGGCAGCAGCACCGTCAGCGCCTGGATGTTGTTGTACGACGCCGAGCGGAGCTTCAGCCGGTAAGGGGTCTTCTCGCCCTTGGAGACCAGGTAGTAGCCGTTGATCCCGAGCGGGTTCTCGGTCCAGGCGTAGGTGTGGCCCTCGGGCGCCTTCAGCACCTTCGGCAGTCGCTGGTTGATCGGCCCCGGCGCGAGCTCGGCGATCCGGTCCAGGCACGCGTCCGCCAGGTCCAGCGCGTTGTGGGTCTGGTCGAGCAGCACCTCGAAGCGGGCCAGGCAGTCGCCCTCCGCCCGTGTGACGACCTTGAGGGTGTCCTGCAGCTCCCCGTACGCCAGATACGGCTCGTCGCGCCGCAGATCGAAGTCGACGCCGGACGCGCGGGCGATGGGGCCGCTCACTCCGTACGCGTGCACCGCCTGCGCCGACAGGACGCCCACGCCACGCGTACGGCCGCGGAAGATCTCATTGCCTATGACCAGCCGGTCGTACACGTCCATCCGCGACTGGAGGGCGGCGACGGCCTCGCGTGCCCGGCCGAGCCAGCCCGCAGGGAGGTCCTCCTTCAGGCCGCCGACACGGTTGAACATGTAGTGCATCCGGCCGCCGGAGACCTCCTCCATGACGTGTTGGAGGTCCTCGCGTTCACGGAAGGCGTGGAAGATCGGGGTGATTCCGCCCAGTTCGAGGGGGTACGACCCGAGGAACATCAGGTGGTTGAGGACGCGGTTGAGCTCGGCGAGGAGCGTACGGGTCCAGACCGCGCGTTCCGGGACTTCCATGCCGAGCATCCGCTCGACGGCCATCACGACGCCGAGTTCGTTGGAGAAGGCGGAGAGCCAGTCGTGGCGGTTGGCCAGCATCACGATCTGGCGGTAGTCGCGCGCCTCGAAGAGCTTCTCGGCGCCGCGGTGCATATAGCCGATGACCGGCTCGGCGTGCTGGATGCGCTCTCCGTCGAGTACGAGACGGAGGCGGAGTACGCCGTGGGTGGAGGGGTGCTGGGGGCCGATGTTGAGCACCATGTCGGTGCTTTCCGCCGCGCCGCCGATGCCGACCGTCGTCTCCGTCATGGCGCCAGTATCCCCCGGCCGGGGCGCGGCTGGGCTCCGCCCCGGACCCCGGGTCCTCAATCTCCCTCAGCTACCGCTGGGAGGCGCCCCCAGGACGGGCTTGAAGGTTGCGCAGCCGTGCCGGTCAGCCCGCCGGGCCGCCAACTCGCTGCAGCAGCCAGCCGAAGTCGCCCAGGCCGCCCCGTGCCCGCAGTTCCGCCGCCTCGCCCGCCGAGGCCAGCGCGCGGACGTACGCAGCGGGGTCGGACGACGCCAGCGACAGTGGGGGCCGCCCTCCCGTGACACCCAGGCGGGCCAGCGCATCCCGCTGGGGCATCAGGTCCGCGCCCGGCAGCGCACACGCGTCCAGCGCCACATGGGAGGTGATGTCGCAGCTGCCGTCAGGGACGGGAGGGACCTCGCGGCCCTCCCGGAAGCCGGTCAGTGTGCCGAAGGGCGGCCGGGCGTCCCGTACATGCGCGTAGTCGGCCGCGACCGCCAGACCGGCCTCCAGCGTGCCCACCGCCGCGGACCACGCCTCGTCGCGCGGGCGGCCGATCTCCGCCCGCCTGCCCCGCTCCGTCAGGGGCCACCAGCGGGCCAGCCAGTCCGCGTCCGCGCCGCCCACGGGGGAGCCGAGGTGTTCCGTGCCGTCCGGGCGTACGAGGACGTAGCGCGCCACCCCGTCCGGGTCCACCTCGGCGACGTCAACCGGGACGTTGTCCAGCCACTCGTTGGCGAAGAGGAGCCCGCTCACGCCCGCGGGGAGCTCGGCGGTCCACTCGATACGGGGGTCGAGGCCGACGGGGCGGGCTGCACGTTCGACGGCGTACGCCCGGACCGGGAAGCCGGACGGGAGCACCGCCAGCACGCCCGTCACGAGTTCCCCGCGGCCCGCGCCGACGTCGACGAACGCCACCTCCTCGAGACCGGCCTTTTCCGCCGCGCTGAGGAGTAGCCGAGCGACCGCCGCGGCGAAGAGGGGCGAGACGTGCACGGACGTACGGAAGTGCCCGGCCGGTCCCTCGGGCTTCAGATAGAAGCCGTCGGGCCCGTACAGCGCGGCCTCTGTCGCTTCCCGCCAGCCGCGCCATTGGCACGTCTCACCCGTTACGTCATCCATCACGCGAACAAGTCTCCACCTTGCGGAGTACGCTGCCGCCATCCGGATCGCTCCTCCGGTTGACCCTGGCAGCTATCTGCTTTCTTTACGCTGGGTTACGTGCAGCTCCTCTATGACTTCATCCGCAGACACCCGACGGGCGTCGACACCTTCTGGGCTGTCGTGCTCTTCGGGTTCTCGATGCTGTGGGTGATCCAGGTGCCCGTCGGGGTCGAGGCCCGGACATCGGCAGCCGTGATCGTTCTCCTGCTGAGTCTGGTCGTGGCCCTGCGCCGCCGTATGCCGGAGAGGATGCTGGTCCTCGCCGCCGTACTGGGCGTCGCCCAGCTCGTGCTGGACATCGAGGTCAACCCGGCCGACTTCGCGATGCTGGTGATCATCTACACCGTCGCCGCGTACGACGGCTCGCGCTGGGCGTCCCGGCTGGCACTCCTCGGCGGGCTGGCGGCGGCGCCGTTGGCGCAGGTGCGCTGGCCGATGCAGGAAGCCGGTGCGGGCGGCAAGATCTTCTTCACGATCGTCATGAGCGCGACCTTCGCCCTCGCCTGGGTGCTCGGCGACTCGATACGGACCCGGCGCGCGTACTTCGCCCAGCTCGAGGAGCGCGCCACCCGGCTGGAGAAGGAGCGCGAGGCGCAGGCGAAGGTCGCCGTCGCCGCCGAGCGCGCCAGGATCGCCCGCGAGCTGCACGACGTCGTCGCGCACAACGTCTCGGTGATGGTGGTGCAGGCGGACGGCGCCGCCTACGTCCTGGACGCCGCGCCCGACCAGGCCAAGCAGGCGCTGGAGACCATCTCCACCACCGGCCGCCAGGCGCTCGCGGAGATGCGCAGGCTGCTCGGCGTGCTGCGCACCGGCGACGCCAAGGAGAGCGGTGAGTACGTCCCGCAGCCCGATGTGCAGCAGATCGAGGACCTGGTGGAGCACGTGCGCAGTGCGGGCCTGACCGTGGACTTCAAGATCGAGGGCACGCCGCGGCCCCTGCCGAGCGGCGTCGAGCTCACGGCGTACCGCATCGTCCAGGAGGCGCTGACCAACTCCCGCAAGCACGGCGGCCCGGAAGTCGGCGCCAGCGTACGGCTGGTCTACTTCGACGACGGCCTCGGCCTGCTGGTGGAGGACGACGGGCGCGGCGCGGCACACGAGATGTACGAGGACGGCGGCGCCGACGGCCGGGGCCACGGGCTCATCGGCATGCGCGAGCGCGTCGGTATGGTCGGCGGCACGCTCGACGCCGGGCCTCGGCCCGGCGGCGGCTTCCGGATCAGCGCACTGCTTCCCCTCAAGCCCGCCCACTAGAGACGTCCCGCCCACTAGAGACATAAGGACCCTGCTGACATGTCCATCCGTGTGATGCTCGTCGACGATCAGGTGCTGCTGCGCACCGGATTCCGGATGGTGCTGGCGGCCCAGCCGGACATGGAGGTCGTCGCCGAGGCGGGCGACGGCGCGGAGGCGATCGAGAACCTCCGCTCCACGGCCGTGGACGTGGTGCTCATGGACGTCCGTATGCCGAGGATGGACGGCGTCGAGGCGACCCGCCGGATCTGTGCAGAGCCGGGGGCGCCGAAGGTGCTGATACTGACGACCTTCGATCTGGACGAGTACGCCTTCTCCGGGCTGAAGGCGGGCGCCAGCGGCTTCATGCTCAAGGATGTGCCGCCCGGCGAACTGCTCGGCGCGATCCGCTCGGTGCACAGCGGCGACGCCGTCGTCGCGCCGTCCACGACGCGACGGCTGCTCGACCGGTTCGCGCCGCTGCTGCCGAGAAGCGGCAAGGAGCCGCGGCACAAGGAGATCGAGAAGCTCACCGAGCGGGAGCGCGAGGTGATGCTGCTGGTCGCGCAGGGCCTGTCGAACGGCGAGATCGCGGGCCGTCTGGTGCTCTCGGAAGCCACGGTCAAGACGCATGTGGGCCGCATCCTCACCAAGCTGGGCCTGCGGGACCGGGTGCAGGTGGTGGTGCTGGCGTACGAGACGGGGCTGGTGCGGGCGGGCGGGGCGGGCTGATCAGTCTTCCCGGAGGACGAGGTCGAGCAGCCCGGGAAAGCGCGCGTCGAACTCCGTACGCCGTAGCCGGCTGACCCGCTTCGGCCCCATGTCCCGATGCTCGACGAGTCCGGCGGAGCGCAGCACCGAGCGGTGGCGGCTGATGGCCGCCTGACGCAGCGACTAACGCGGCACGGTCTCCAGGAAGTCGCTGCCGAGGCGGGCGACGGCGGCGCTCTCGGGGGTATGGGGGCGTCAGCCCCCGCGTTCCCTCCCCCGAGGGGGCTGTGGAGCATCCCCAGTTTCGGGATGGGGGTACCTCCCAGGCGAAGCTCTGGGGGAGGGCGGGGTGGGGGAGCTACCCCACCCGCCGCACAAACTCCTCCACCGCCTTCCTCACGTCCTCCCCCGTCCACTCCAGCCCCTCCGCCCCCACCGTCACTTCCGTCACCGCGATCCCCGGCGGGCACCCCTCCGTGAACCACCTGCGGAACAGCGTCACGCCCGTCTCCTCCGACTGGCCGAGCGCCGCCGCGTTCAGCGCGTCCGCATCCGACGCCAGCCAGACCTGGAACTGGTGCGTATGCGGCTCATCCGGGTGGACGCGGAACCACGGGACGCCTGCCGCCGCGAAACCCTCCCGCAGCGCCGCCGCGACGACCTTCGCGTGGGCGACGTACGACGGCAGCCGCGGCAGCTCCCGTTCGAGGCCCAGCAGCGCCGACAGGGCCGTGGGGTACTGCTGGAAGATCTGGCCGCCGTACCGGTGGCGCCAGGCGACGGCCTCGTCGACCAGCTCCGGCGGGCCCGCGAGCACCGCGCCAGAAAGCGCGTCCAGGGACTTGTAGAAGGACACGTACACGCTGTCCGCCAGCGACGCGATCTCATCCAGCGCGCGGCCGAAGTGCGGGGCGCACTCCCATAGGCGCGCGCCGTCGAAGTGCACCACTGCATCGCGTGAGCGCGCCGCCTCCACGACCGCCACCAGCTCGTCCCACGTCGGCAGGACGAAACCCGCGTCCCGCAGCGGCAGTTCCAGCATCAGCGCCCCGAAGGGCTCGTCGAAGTCGAGCACCTCGTCGGCCGTCGGCAGCCGCGGCTCCCTCGTCGGGTGGACCGTGCGCAGCCCGCTCACCACCCCGAACGCACCCCGCTCGTGCAGCTCCGGATGCGCCTTCGGATGCAGCGCGACCGTCGCGTTCCCGGTACGCCCCGCCCAGCACCGCAGCGCCACCTGCTGCGCCATCGTCCCGGTCGGGAAGAACGCCGCGGCCGGGAAGCCGAGCAGCCGCGCCACCCGCTGCTCCAACTCGGCGACGACCCCGTTGCCGTATACGTCGGTCCATTCGTCCAGGTCGTAGACCGTCCCCGCGTCCGCCGCCAGCGCCGTCAGCCGCTCCCCGACGCGGCGGTCTGCGGAGGCCCGCCACAGCACCCGGTGCGAGGCCCGCCACGCGGCGAGCCTGCGCTGCCGCTCGTCCGGCTCGCCCACTTGGGCCTCGTCAGCTTCAGCCATGCTCCGATCATCGCCCACGCCACCGTCGGCGTCCTCCCCCTCGCCCACAGGCTGTGGACAACCGCAAGGGTGCGAGAGGCGCTGGCGTAGCATGACGAGAAATCGTCCGGTACCCCCCGCGGACTGGAACGGAAGGCCCCGCCGCGTGAATGCCACAGCACCACAGGAACCGCTCGACCCGCGGGACCGCCCAGCCCGCCTGACCGTGGGCGTCGTCGGCGCAGGCCGTGTCGGTCCGGCCCTCGCGGCGTCGCTGCAACTCGCGGGACACCGCCCCGTCGCCGTCTCCGGCGTCTCGGACGCGTCCGTACGACGGGCGGCCGTCCTTCTCCCCGACGTACCGCTGGTGACCCCCGCCGAGGTCCTCGCCCGTTCCGAACTGGTGCTGCTGACCGTTCCGGACGACGCGCTTCCGGGGCTGGTCGACGGACTCGTGGAGACCGGTGCCGTACGCCCCGGGCAGCTGCTCGTGCACACCTCCGGGCGGTACGGCGCGAACGTGCTGGACCCCGCCAGGCGAGCCGGCGCGCTGCCGCTCGCGCTGCACCCGGCGATGACGTTCACGGGGACGAGCGTGGACGTCCAGCGGCTGGCGGGCTGCTCGTTCGGAGTGACGGCCCCCGAGGAACTGCGGCTGGCCGCAGAGGCGCTGGTCATCGAGATGGGCGGCGAGCCCGAGTGGATCGAGGAGGAGGCCCGCCCGCTCTACCACGCGGCGCTCGCCCTCGGCGCGAACTACCTGGTCACGCTGGTCGCGCAGGCCATGGAGCTGCTGCGTACGGCGGGGGTCGCCGCCCCCGACCGGATGCTCGGCCCGCTGCTCGGCGCGGCCCTCGACAACGCACTGCGCTCCGGCGACGCGGCCCTCACCGGACCGGTCGCCCGCGGTGATGCCGGCACCGTCGCCGCCCACGTCGCGGAGCTGCGCAAGCACGCCCCCGGCATGGTCGCCGGCTATCTGACGATGGCGCGCACCACCGCCGACCGGGCCCTCGCGCACGGCCTGCTGAAACCGGAGATGGCGGAGGATCTGCTGGGCGTCCTCGCGGACGGTGACCCCCGATGAGCCGCAGGTTCGAACTCGTACCGACGCGCGAGGCGCTTCAGTACGCCCTCGACCACCGCGCCACCCCCGGCCGCATCGCCGTCGTGATGACCATGGGCGCGCTCCACGAAGGCCACGCCTCCCTGATCCGCGCCGCCCGCGCGCAGGTCGGGCCCGAAGGCTTCGTGACGGTCACGGTCTTCGTCAACCCGCTGCAGTTCGGTGCGGGCGAGGACCTGGACCGCTATCCCCGTACCCTCGAAGCCGATCTCAAGACGGCCGAACAGGCGGGCGCGGACGTGGTGTTCGCACCGTCCGCCGACGAGGTCTACCCCGGCGGCGAGCCGCAGGTCAGGATCGCCGCAGGCCCGATGGCCGAGCGCCTCGAAGGTGCTTCGCGCCCCGGCCACTTCGACGGCATGCTCACCGTCGTCGCCAAGCTTCTCCACCTCACCCGCCCCGATGTCGCCCTCTTCGGCCAGAAGGACGCGCAGCAGCTCGCCCTGATCCGCCGTATGGTCCGCGACCTGAACTTCCCGGTCGAGATCGTCGGCGTGCCCACCGTCCGCGAGAGCGACGGCCTCGCGCTGTCCAGCCGCAACCGCTACCTGTCGGCGGCCGAGCGGCGCACCGCGCTCGCCCTGTCCGGCGCGCTCTTCGCGGCCCACGACCGGCTCGCCGCCCAGCAGGCGCTGCACGCCCGCGCCGAGGCCACCCCCGGCACGCACGCCCGCGCCGCCGCGCTCTCCGCGATCGGCGAGGCGCGCGCCGCGGCCGACGCGCACGCGGTGGCCCAGGCGGGACCGGGCGGCGCCGACGGCGTACGAGCCGCGGCCCGTACCGTCCTCGACGAGGCAGCGCAGGCCGCGCCGCCCCTGGTCCTCGACTATCTGGCCCTGGTCGACCCGGCCACGTTCGCCGAGGTCCCCGACGACCACACCGGCGAGGCGATCCTCGCGGTCGCCGCGAAGGTCGGCGCGACGCGTCTGATCGACAACATCCCGCTGACCTTCGGGCCCCCGGTCTTCGACCCGCAGTCTCGCGAAGCGCCGTCTCGCGACGCGCAGCCCGTCGAAGCGCAGCCCCTCGCATCATCGACGCCCGACCACCCGCCGACCCTCGAACCCCCGACCTTCGGAGCCGCCAAGTGACCGGTATACGGCTGACCGCCCCCGCTCCCGGCTGGGCCATCGACGCCGACGTCGTCGTGGTCGGCTCCGGCGTCGCCGGCCTCACCGCCGCGCTGCGCTGCGCGGCCACCGGGCTGAGCACGGTCGTGGTCACCAAAGCCCGTCTGGACGACGGCTCCACCCGCTGGGCGCAGGGCGGCATCGCCGCGGCGCTCGGGGACGGCGACACCCCCGAGCAGCACTTGGACGACACCCTCGTCGCCGGCGCTGGCCTGTGCGACGAGGAGGCGGTACGCACCCTGGTCACCGAGGGCCCCGACGCCGTACGCAGGCTCATCGCCACCGGCGCGCACTTCGACACCTCCGAGGCCGGCGAGATCGAGCTCACCCGCGAGGGCGGCCACCACCGCCGCCGTATCGCGCACGCGGGCGGCGACGCGACGGGCGCCGAGATCTCCCGCGCCCTGGTCGAGGCGGTCCGCGCGGCCGGTCTGCGCACCATCGAGAACGCCCTGGTCCTGGACCTGCTGACGGACGCCGAAGGCCGTACGGCAGGCATCACCCTCCATGTCATGGGCGAGGGCCAGCACGACGGCGTCGGCGCGGTCCACGCCCCCACCGTCGTGCTCGCCACCGGCGGCATGGGCCAGGTCTTCTCCGCCACCACCAACCCCGCCGTCTCCACCGGCGACGGCGTCGCGCTCGCGCTGCGCGCCGGAGCGGAGGTCTCCGACCTCGAATTCGTACAGTTCCACCCGACGGTGCTCTTCCTCGGCGCGGACTCTGAGGGCCAGCAGCCGCTGGTCTCCGAGGCGGTACGGGGAGAGGGCGCCCACCTCGTCGACGCATCCGGCACCCGCTTCATGCTCGGACAGCACGAGCTGGCCGAGCTCGCCCCCCGCGACATCGTCGCCAAGGGCATCATGCGCCGCATGCAGGAGCAGGGCGCCGCGCACATGTATCTCGACGCCCGCCACTTCGGCGCCGAGATGTGGGAGCAGCGCTTCCCCACGATCCTGGCGGCCTGCCGCGCCCACGGCATCGACCCGGTCACCGAGCCCATACCGGTCGCCCCGGCCGCCCACTACGCCTCCGGCGGCGTCCGCACGGACCTGCACGGCCGCACGACCGTGCCCGGGCTCTACGCCTGTGGTGAGGTCGCCTGCACGGGCGTCCACGGCGCGAACCGGCTGGCCTCCAACTCCCTTCTGGAGGGCCTTGTCTTCGCGGAGCGCATCGCCGCCGACATCGCCTCCCGCGCCCCGCTCCCGGCCGGCGCGGCCGCCGAGCCCGCGACCCTGTCCGTACTGCCGCTCATCGCTCCCGAGGCGCGGTCCGACATCCAGCGGATCATGTCGCAGGGCGCCGGCGTGCTCCGCTCGGCCAGTAGCCTCGCCGGCGCGGCGGCCGCGCTGCACGCGGTCCACCGCAACGCCGTGCACGACCAGGAGGGTTCCGGCAAGACGGCCGAGCCCGGCGTCGAGTCCTGGGAGACGTCGAACCTCCTGTGCGTGGCCCGCGTGCTGACCACCGCGGCCCTCGAGCGCGAGGAGACCCGCGGCTGCCACTGGCGCGAGGACCGCCCCGAGCGCGACGACGCCGACTGGCGCCGCCATCTCGTCGTGCGTCTGGCTCCCGACCGCAGCCTTGTCGTCGGCCGCACCGAGAACACCGCTTTCGCCCCGACCGTCCCCGAATCCGTCCCCGCCACCGTCCCCGCCACCGTCCCCGACGCCCCCAGGGAGCCGTAACCGTGAGCACGCCCGAAGAACGTCCGCGTCCCGTGGACGTACCGCTGATCCAGATCGGCGCCCCCGCGACCGAGACGGGGGGGTGCTCAGACGCCTGCGGCTGCGGCGACGACGAAGCGTACGAGTGCGGTCTCGATCCCGCCCTGGCCCGACTGCTCGCCGACGCGGGCCTCGACCCGGTCCAGGTCGAGGACATCGCGCACCTCGCGCTCGGGGAGGACCTCGACGGCGGCGTGGACGTGACGACCGTGGCGACCGTCCCCGAGGACGCCGTCGCCACCGGCGACTTCACCGCCCGCGAGGCCGGCACGGTCGCGGGCCTGCGGGTCGCAGAGGCCGTCCTGTCGATCGTCTGCACCGAGTCGTTCGAGGTGGAGCGGCACGTCGAGGACGGCGACCGCGTCGAGGCCGGGCAGAAGCTGCTGTCCGTCACCACCAACACCCGCGATCTGCTCACCGGCGAGCGCAGCGCGCTGAACATCCTGTGCCGCCTGTCCGGCATCGCGACCGCGACCCGCGCCTGGGCGGACCTGCTCGAAGGCACCAGGGCCAGGGTCCGCGACACCCGCAAGACGACGCCCGGCCTGCGCGCCCTGGAGAAGTACGCGGTGCGCTGCGGCGGCGGCGTCAACCACCGTATGTCGCTGTCCGACGCAGCCCTGGTCAAGGACAACCACGTGGTGGCGGCGGGCGGCGTGGCCGAGGCGTTCAAGGCCGTACGGGAAGCCTTCCCCGACCTCCCCATCGAAGTCGAGGTGGACACCCTCCACCAGGTACGCGAAGTCCTCGACGCGGGCGCCGACCTGATCCTGCTGGACAACTTCACCCCGGCCGAGACAGAGGAGGCCGTCGCGATCGTCGCGAGCCGCGCCGCCCTGGAATCCTCCGGCCGCCTGACCCTCGAGAACGCCCGCGCCTACGCCGAGACGGGCGTCGACTACCTCGCGGTGGGCGCGCTCACGCACTCCTCCCCGATCCTCGACATCGGCCTCGACCTGCGCGAGGCAGGCATCTGATGCTGCTCACGATCGACGTCGGCAACACCCACACCGTCCTCGGCCTGTTCGACGGCGAGGAGATCGTCGAGCACTGGCGCATCTCCACCGACGCCCGCCGCACCGCCGACGAACTGGCCGTCCTGCTCCAGGGCCTGATGGGCATGCACCCGCTGCTCGGCGACGAGCTGGGCGACGGCATCGAGGGCATCGCCATCTGCTCCACCGTCCCCTCCGTCCTGCACGAGCTGCGCGAGGTGACCCGCCGCTACTACGGCGACGTGCCGGCGGTCCTCGTCGAGCCCGGCATCAAGACCGGCGTACCGATCCTGATGGACAACCCCAAGGAGGTCGGCGCGGACCGCATCATCAACGCGGTCGCCGCCGTCGACCTGTACGGCGGCCCGGCGATCGTCGTCGACTTCGGCACGGCGACGACCTTCGACGCGGTCAGCGCGCGCGGTGAGTACGCGGGCGGTGTGATCGCCCCGGGCATCGAGATCTCCGTCGAGGCGCTGGGCGTGAAGGGCGCACAGCTGCGCAAGATCGAGCTGGCCCGTCCGCGCAGCGTGATCGGCAAGAACACCGTCGAGGCGATGCAGTCCGGCATCGTGTACGGCTTCGCCGGTCAGGTCGACGGCGTCGTACGGCGCATGAAGGTCGAGCTGGCGGACGACCCGGACGAGGTCACCGTGATCGCGACCGGCGGTCTGGCCCCGATGGTGCTGGGCGAGGCGTCGGCGATAGACGAGCACGAGCCGTGGCTGACCCTGATCGGCCTGCGCCTGGTCTACGAGCGGAACGTCTCCCGGATGTAACCGGGGGCTTCGCCCCCAGACCCCAGAGCCCAGACCCCAGACCTCAATCGCCTCACCTCATTCGCCGGAAGGGCTCAAGATGAGCCCTTCCGGCGAATGAGGTGAGGGTCCGCCGCGCCCGGGGTTGGTCAATTAACCCGATTTTGTCCAAGTCGCACGTATCGTCGGGCCATGCCCACGCCATACGGATCCCGCGGAGGCATGGCCTTCAGCGCCGACGAGCTGCGTGTGCTCCGACGCGCCCTCGCCATGGCCCTCCATCCTGTCCCTCTCGCCGACGACGACGTCCAGGAGACACTGCGGCTGGCCGACTCCGTGGACGAGGCGGTACGCGAGGCCGGCCGACTGCGCACGTTCCTCCTCGCCGACCTCGTCCGCTACCGCGAAGCGCTCCCCGGCTCCGCCGCGGGCTATCTGGAGCTCCTCCAGGACGCCCTGGCCTCCGGCTACCACCCACACCCCGAGGACCTGGCCGCGCTGCGCACGCTGCGCTCCACCCCTGTCGGCGCGGCCGTGCTGCACCGCTGCCAGACGCTTGCGGAGCAGTCCGTGCGCGCCCGGCTGGCCGGCCGCTCGGTGGAGGCCGGGGCCACCGCCCCGGCCCCCCGCACCCGGCTCCTCGCGCTCGTCGGCGGCCGCGCTGCCAACGATCCCAAGCCGCAGCAGAAGCCCCAGCAGAAGCCCCAGCAGAAACCGCAGCCCAAGCCGCCCGCGCCGGGCGAGAAGCCGGTGCCGAAGCCGTCCGAGGTCTTCCCGCCGCGCCGCCGGCCCGTGCCCCCGCCCGAACAGCTCGCTGCCGGATAGCTACTCTGTGAGCCATGGACTACGTATCCGCGCTCCTGCCCCCCGTGGTGATGGCCATCTTCTTCACCGCTCTGGTCGTGACGATCGTCAAGAGTCAGGGCGGCCCGAACAAGGCCAAGGAGGACGCGATCGTGGACGCCGCAGTGGCTCGCGCGCAGGCCGCCAAGCAGGCCGGCCGCGACGACTGACCCTGTCGCACACCGAGGACGTACGGCCGATTTTCAGTCGTACGTCCTTTTTGTTCCGTCAATAACCGGCCATTCCGGCGTCTCCCACTATGGTGGTTATGTGCCCCGCCAATTGGGAGAGCTGGAAGACGCCGTCATGACACGCGTCTGGCAATGGAACCGGCCGGTCACCGTCCGCGAAGTCCTCGAAGACCTTCAGCAGGAACGGTCCATCGCCTACACCACCGTCATGACCGTAATGGACAATCTCCATCAGAAGGGCTGGGTCCGCCGGGAAGTCGACGGCCGCGCCTATCGATATACGGCGGTCTCCACCCGGGCCGCGTACTCGGCCGCACTGATGAACGAGGCCTGGTCCAAGAGTGACAACCCGGCGGCCGCACTTGTCGCGTTCTTCGGCATGATGTCGCCCGAGCAGCGTGAAGCGCTCGCTGCCGCAGTCCGACTCGTTCAGGGTGACGTTCAGGGAGACGTTCAAGCCGCGGTTCGGGCCGAGGTTCCCGGCGAGGTTCCGGCCGACGAGGCCGCCGACGGCGGGACGTCCCCGGAGCGATAGCGTCGGGGCATGCCTTATGCCGCACCAAATGCCATCACCGTCAGACGGGCCAGGACCAGCGATGTGCCGTCTGTCCGCCGACTCGTCGACCCGTACGTGAGTGAAGGCATCCTGCTCGACAAAGCGACGGTCACTCTTTACGAAGCCATCCAGGAGTTCTGGGTCGCGGAACGCGACGAGGACGCCAGGGTGGTCGGCTGCGGCGCACTGCATGTGATGTGGGAAGACCTCGCCGAAGTGCGCACTCTCGCCGTCGATCCCGTCTTCAAGGGAACCGGCGTCGGCCATCAGGTGCTGGACAAGCTACTGCGGACGGCCCGCTGGCTCGGAGTGCAGAAGGTTTTCTGCCTCACCTTCGAAGTGGACTTCTTCAGCAAGCACGGCTTCGTGGAGATCGGTACGACACCGGTTGACGGAGATGTCTACAGCGAGCTGCTCCGTTCCTATGACGAGGGCGTCGCGGAGTTCCTCGGGCTCGAACGAGTGAAGCCGAACACCTTGGGCAACAGCCGGATGCTTCTGCACCTGTGATCACCGCTTGAGACGGATCCCTATGTCCGAATCGCGCACGTTTCCCGTGTTCTCGAGGATCTGAACCTCTGCCAAGGGTTTGTGTTTTTCGGGGAAAAGCGGTTTCCTTTCCGCGTACTGCATTTTCGATGAAAGGAAATCCGGTGGCACAGAAGGTTCAGGTCCTTCTTGTCGATGACCTCGACGGTGGCGAGGCGGACGAGACCGTGACGTTCGCTCTGGATGGCAAGACCTACGAGATCGACCTCACCACCGCCAATGCGGACAAGCTCCGTGGTCTGCTCGAGCCGTACGCCAAGAGCGGCCGGCGTACCGGCGGCCGTGCCGCGTCCGGCCGTGGCAAGGGCCGTGCGGCTGCGGGCGGCAACAAGGACACCGCCGAAATCCGCGCCTGGGCCAAGGCGAACGGCTTCGAGGTCAACGACCGCGGCCGAGTCCCGGCAACGGTCCGCGAGGCTTACGAGAAGGCCAACGGCTGAGTATTCGCACGCGGCGTATTCGTACGCAGCAATCGGGCCCGGTGGCACTCAGTCGCCACCGTGTCCACAAGTCGTACGAGATCGGGGCCGATTCCCTCACCGTCTGCGGCACTGCGTCCGAAAGGGGCCAGGGCCGGCAGCGTCGGCTCCACCTCGCGCCCCGGCACGGGGGGTCGCACCCACACGGCGGCCCCCCGCGAGCCAGGGCAACCCGATCCAGGGCATCCAGGAGGTGGCGGCGCGGTCATCAGGCCGCCCGTGCCGATGGCGGTCAGATCGAGAGCGATCCCGCCCCACTCCAGCCACTCGAGCAGCCCAGGCAGCTCGTCGGCACTTCCCGCTGCCACCAGGAGCCGCATTCTGTGC
The DNA here is from genome assembly GCF_042888505.1 of Streptomyces sp. NPDC002870. Lineage (NCBI taxonomy): Bacteria > Bacillati > Actinomycetota > Actinomycetes > Kitasatosporales > Streptomycetaceae > Streptomyces > Streptomyces sp. NPDC002870. Next base: position 42,315 of record NZ_JBIAPW010000017.1, on the reverse strand, counting down.
CCCATGAGGGCCACGGGCCCGGCGGTCCTCGTCCGGCGCAGCACGGCGGCGCCCGCGTCGGCGGGCAGCTCCAGCACATCGAAGCGCAGCCCGGTCAGCAGCCGCACCGGCGACCCGTCGGCGGCGGCCCAGCCGAGCTCGTTCTCGTACCACCGCGCGACACCGCCGTCCGACGGCGTGCGGGGGAGTGGAACGGTGATGGCCATACTCCGGGAACTCCCGATCGGCCCCGCCAGTTACGCAGAGTGGGGGAGTGATTGCTTACCGTGTCCGAGTTTGGGGCGTGTGGGGGCATTCGGGGGCGCAAAGTTGTTCGCCCATAGCTGAGGGAACCGGTGCGCGCCGCATGGACTGTCAGTGATTGCGGGTAAGACATTCCTAGTGGGAAGGGGCGACACGCATGCCTGGCCGTCTCACGTTCGCCATCGGCGTAGTGATGGTGAGGGTAACTGCCTGGCCTGCGGGAACATCGTCTCGCACCATCGGGTTGGAGCAGGTGTCGGCGTTCAGCGGTCAGGAGGCCATGGACGGGTGTCGGCAGTTGGAATGAGCGGTCCCCGCTTGCGGGACTAAGCTGCGGAAGGACAGGGAGGGGATCGTCCCCAATCTTTCTGACCGCTCTGAGGAGCGATTAACGATGTTCGAGAGGTTCACCGACCGCGCGCGGCGGGTTGTCGTCCTGGCTCAGGAAGAAGCCCGGATGCTCAACCACAACTACATCGGCACCGAGCACATCCTCCTGGGCCTTATCCACGAGGGTGAGGGTGTCGCCGCTAAGGCCCTGGAGAGCCTCGGGATTTCGCTCGAGGCGGTCCGCCAGCAGGTGGAGGAGATCATCGGGCAGGGGCAGCAGGCCCCGTCCGGGCACATCCCCTTCACCCCTCGTGCCAAGAAGGTCCTGGAGCTCTCGCTCCGGGAGGCCCTCCAGCTCGGCCACAACTACATCGGCACCGAGCACATCCTGCTCGGCCTGATCCGCGAGGGCGAGGGCGTCGCAGCCCAGGTCCTCGTGAAGCTGGGCGCCGATCTCAACCGGGTGCGGCAGCAGGTCATCCAGCTGCTCTCCGGCTACCAGGGCAAGGAAGCCGCCACGGCAGGCGGCCCGGCCGAGGGCACGCCCTCGACCTCGCTCGTCCTGGACCAGTTCGGCCGGAATCTCACCCAGGCTGCTCGTGAGTCCAAGCTCGACCCGGTCATCGGGCGCGAGAAGGAGATCGAGCGGGTCATGCAGGTGCTGTCCCGGCGTACGAAGAACAACCCGGTTCTCATCGGCGAACCCGGCGTCGGCAAGACGGCGGTCGTCGAGGGCCTGGCGCAGGCCATCGTCAAGGGCGAGGTGCCCGAGACCCTCAAGGACAAGCACCTCTACACCCTGGACCTCGGCGCGCTGGTCGCCGGCTCCCGCTACCGCGGTGACTTCGAAGAGCGCCTGAAGAAGGTTCTCAAGGAGATCCGCACCCGCGGCGACATCATCCTGTTCATCGACGAGCTCCACACCCTGGTGGGTGCGGGCGCCGCCGAGGGCGCGATCGACGCGGCCTCGATCCTCAAGCCGATGCTGGCGCGGGGCGAGCTGCAGACCATCGGCGCCACGACGCTGGACGAGTACCGCAAGCACCTGGAGAAGGACGCAGCGCTGGAGCGCCGCTTCCAGCCCATCCAGGTCGCGGAGCCGTCGCTGCCGCACACCATCGAGATCCTCAAGGGCCTGCGGGACCGTTACGAGGCCCACCACCGCGTCTCCATCACGGACGAGGCGCTGGTCCAGGCCGCGACGCTGGCGGACAGGTACATCTCGGACCGCTTCCTGCCGGACAAGGCGATCGACCTGATCGACGAGGCCGGATCCCGGATGCGCATCCGCCGGATGACCGCGCCGCCGGACCTCCGCGAGTTCGACGAGAAGATCGCGGGCGTCCGCCGCGACAAGGAGTCGGCCATCGACTCCCAGGACTTCGAGAAGGCGGCCTCTCTCCGCGACAAGGAGAAGCAGCTGCTTGCCGCGAAGGCCAAGCGGGAGAAGGAATGGAAGGCCGGCGACATGGACGTCGTCGCCGAGGTCGACGGCGAGCTGATCGCCGAGGTCCTCGCCACGGCGACGGGCATTCCGGTCTTCAAGCTGACCGAGGAGGAGTCCTCGCGCCTGCTCCGTATGGAGGACGAGCTCCACAAGCGCGTCATCGGGCAGAAGGACGCCATCAAGGCGCTCTCGCAGGCCATTCGCCGTACGCGAGCGGGTCTGAAGGACCCGAAGCGCCCCGGCGGCTCGTTCATCTTCGCCGGCCCGTCCGGCGTCGGTAAGACCGAGCTCTCCAAGACGCTCGCCGAATTCCTCTTCGGCGACGAGGACGCGCTGATCGCCCTCGACATGTCGGAGTTCAGCGAGAAGCACACGGTTTCCCGTCTCTTCGGTTCCCCGCCCGGATACGTGGGTTACGAAGAGGGTGGCCAGCTCACCGAGAAGGTGCGCCGGAAGCCGTTCTCCGTCGTCCTCTTCGACGAGGTCGAGAAGGCCCACCCCGATATCTTCAATTCCCTTCTGCAGATCCTGGAGGACGGTCGGCTGACCGACTCCCAGGGCCGCGTCGTGGACTTCAAGAACACGGTCATCATCATGACGACCAACCTCGGGACCCGGGACATCTCGAAGGGCTTCAACCTGGGCTTCGCCGCGCAGGGCGACGTCAAGTCGAACTACGACCGGATGAAGAACAAGGTCAACGAAGAGCTGAAGCAGCACTTCCGGCCCGAGTTCCTCAACCGTGTCGACGACACGGTGGTCTTCCACCAGCTCACCGAGGAAGACATCATCCAGATCGTCGACCTCATGATCGCCAAGGTGGACGAGCGGCTGAAGGACCGTGACATGGGCCTGGAGCTCAGCCCCACGGCCAAGTCGCTCCTCGCCAAGAAGGGCTACGACCCCGTTCTGGGCGCCCGGCCGCTGCGCCGGACGATCCAGCGCGAGATCGAGGACATCCTGTCGGAGAAGATCCTCTTCGGCGAGCTGCGCCCCGGTCACATCGTGGTCGTGGACACCGAGGGCGAGGGTGAGGAGAAGAAGTTCACCTTCCGCGGCGAGGAGAAGTCGGCGCTGCCCGACGTCCCGCCGATCGAGCAGGCCGCCGGCGGAGCCGGTCCGAACCTGTCGAAGGACGCGTGACGCTCGCGCTGAGCTGAGCTGAGCGATTGAAGGGGCTGCCCCGGCCGTACGGAAACGTACGGACCGGGGCAGCCCCTTTTCGTGGTCGTCAGCGGTAGCCGATGATCTGTCGCTTCGGAAGGCCGGAGACATTGAGCTTCAACCCGGCCACAGCCCGCAGCGGCCTCAGATTCAGCTTTTCCCCCTCCAACGAGGGGTACGAGATGTAGACGGAGCGCAGCCGGGATATCCGGGCCATGGCCCCCACATCGGCGGCGGAAACCCGTACGGCATCCAGGTCGACCACCTCCAGCGCTTCGAGCTCCGGGAGGAAGGCGAGGCTCTCCACGGCGGGGCAGCGCCTGATGGCCACCTGCCTGAGCTGTGAATCGCAGCAGCGCAGGAAGCTCAGGTCGGTGAGGAGCTTGTTGTCCGCGATGCCGATGGTCTCGATGCTGTGGCCGTCGAGGCGGGACTCGAGTTCGGCGGTACTGATGTCGCCCGTGATGTCGAGGTGCCGAGCGTGAGACAGCACGGGGAGCTGTGCCAGCTGTTCGCGGTTGGTGATCTGCAGGGGCACGTCCGTCAGGTCGACGCGAGCCAGGACTTCGCGGGCGAACGTCTCGACCGGGTAGTTGGCCCAATTGCGCGCCAGTGAGAAGGCCAAGCGGTTGGAGCCGTCGGCCCTTTCCGCGAAACGCCGGGCGTAGGGAACGGCGTCGACGCCGCCGATCTCGTTGATCAGATCGACCACATGCTTCTTGTTCCATGTGTCCCGGTGGTCGGGGCCAGGCAGAAGCGGCAGCACATACGGCCCCAGCCGGGCCAGCAGGTGCAGCTCGGTGGCATTGCGGGGCGGGAGGGAGGACGTGATCCCCGACCGCACGCGCTTGAGAGTTGTCGCGTCCAGCCACGCCGCGTGCTGTGCGCACAACGCCGCCAGTACGTACAAGGCGGTACGCCTGCCTTCCCGCTTCCCCATCGAGGAGCCGGCGGCCATCAATCCATTGACCAGCAGGGGCAGTTCGCGACGGGAGCAGTGGCCCGCGGACAGCAGCAGGACGTCCTGCCACTGCTGCTCATGGGCGTGCTGCAGCGCCTCCTTGAGCTGGTCGCCCTCGACGAACTCCTTGGCCGCCAGGAAGTCCTGGAAGGTGCGGTGGGCGAACTGGAAGCTGTCGTCGCCGCGTTCCTGGAGGAGACCGCTGCGGTTGAGCAGATGATTCAGTACATCCTCGGGGGTGCCCTGCTCCTGTACCCGTGGCATCCCCGGCAGGGCGCGGTTCAGTTGGTGCAGGGCCTGTTCCCGGGTGAATTCGGCCTGGCCGCCCCGCACCAGCCACACCGCGATCCGCTGGAGCAGCTGCAGATGCTCCTCCACAGTCATGGAGATGCCTTCGGGCGCGTCGATCTTGCGGCGCTTGTCGCGGTTGCCGAGGAGCATCTGGAGCGCGGACTGGTAGAGCGCCCACCGGGTCTCCGGCAGGAAGCCCTGGCGCAGCCGGTGCAGGGCGCAGATGACCGCGCAGAGCAGCGGCGTACGGGCGAGATCGCTGAGCGCGCGATTCTGCTCGAACTGCTGGGTCAGGTCCCGTTCCAGGTCGTCCAGGTTCTCGCCGTCGTCGCCGTCCAGGCGGGCTGCCCTGTGCCAGGCGGCGACGAAGGAATGGATGTCCGAGCCCGTCATGGGCAGCAGACTGAGCTCCTCGAAGTGCTCCGACTTCAGCCAGTCAGGCTCGACCGCGAGCGGCCGTACGGTCACCACGCACCGGGTGCCGGGGAAGCGGGCGAGCAGCCCGGACAGCCACGCATGGGCCTCTTCCCGGTCGCTCTTCGGCACCTCGTCGAGCCCGTCCAGCAGCAGCAGGGCGCGACCGGCCTTGAGCACCCGCCCCGCCCAGCCTTCTGGCGGGTCGTCCGTCATCAGCTGGGCCACCGAGTGGAGCTGGGAAGGGGTGGGGAAGGTGCCGCCGCGAGCACGCAGGGTGCGCAGGGGGACGACGAACGGCACCAGCCCGTTCAGCTGATCGAGCCGTGGACCGAGCGTCCCCGCCGAGGCGTGCGCGGCAAGCCACCACATCAGTGTCGTCTTGCCGGCGCCCGCCTCACCGCGCAGCAGGACGCGCGGGCGGTCGGCCAGCAGCTCGTCGATCCTCTTCGGTACGGAGGCCACGGCACCGCCCGCAGCGGGGATTTCGGGCACTTCGGGGGCTTGGGGCGGGCCGCCGGGCCCATTGTGACGCTCGCCCTCCCGGGGCTGGGCCTCCAGGCTCACATAGGCCGTGTCGAGGTCCCACTCGGAGTCCCGTTTGCGCAGCTCGTCGAGGCCGAAGATCCTCGTTCTGCGGTAGGCGGCGCCCACTGCCTCCGCAAATTCCCTCTCGAAGCGGAGGTCGTTGATCGCCGGGCTGCTGAGCTCCGTCAGGCGCGGCGGCGGGTGACCGGTCGACGCACCGTATGCCTCAAGGAATCCCTGGTTCATCGCGAGCGTCTGCAGCGCAAGGCACCCGACTCGCTGGTGGCCACGGCCGCGAGGGACCTCCTGGACGATGCCGAGAAGCCCGTCGTCGGCGAAGACCGGCGCACCGGAGAGCCCCGCGAGCGGCGACGTACCGTCAGCGAGCTCGCGCGCGGGAGGCCGGTCGAACTCGAAGACCATCGTGCGCCGGATGAGCCCGGCCATGGGGAGGATCGTCCCGGTGTACTGATCGAGGTCCAGCTTTCTGCCGTCGTCGTATCGCTGGATCCGAGGGAAGCCGATGATCTCGCAGTGCGGCAGTGGCCGGTCGGCGGCCACGGTGCTCATACGGGGCAGCTGTATGCGGGCTTGCGGCTTGCGCGTGGTGTGCAGCAACGCCGCGTCGAGGCCCTCGTCGGACCAGACCAGCCGGCAGACCAGTTCGCCTGCGCTGCCGGGGAAGGCCACCCGGGCGGTGTCGGCGGCGCCGACGACATGCGCGCACGTGAGCACGGTGCTGCGGCCGATCAGTACGCCGCTGCCCTGGCGTTCGGCCAGGACCGCGACGACACTCCGCGACGGCGTCATGGATGACGAGCGGGCCATCAGTCAGCGGGTCCGGCGCCGAAGTCGTCGGTGCTGCCGAGGTCTTCGTTGCCGACCTTCCAGGACTCGCCCGTGGCCGCGTTCCGAGGCTTGAGGGTGAAGGCGATCTTGTGGGTGTGGCCGGTGGTACGGGCGGCGTCCGCACCCGCCTCGACCACCCAGGCCTTCACCTTCGCACCGCCCTCGACCTCGTTGCGGAGTTCGATCGTGAACTCCATCTGGATGTCCCCGACTTCGAAGGCGACCGGCTGGCCGGTGGCCCGAGTGGCCGCGTCGAGTAACTGGTCGCGTACCGACTGAATGGCGTCGGCGAGCTCGATGTCCGTCATGGCCCGGACCGTACCTTCCGTACGGTCCGGGCGACCGGCGTTTCAGCAGAACCTCGGCTTCTGCCAGGAGCATTCGACGTCCGCCGCCGGATCCGAGCTGCGCGGAGTCCGCGGGGGTGCGGTGGCGATCGTGCCCCCGGCCGTGTCGGACCTGGCCAGTGTGACCACGATCGCGTCCTCGATGCTCTTCACCGAAGAGGCCAGGTAGTTGTTGAGCACGACGCTGAAGACGAGTTCGCGGCCGCCGGCGTCCGTGACGTATCCGGAGAGGGCCGAAGCGCCCGTCAACGAGCCGGTCTTGGCGCGGGCGTTGAGGGCCGCCGGGGTCCCGCACATCCGGGAGCGCAGGGTGCCGCCGATGGCGCGGTCCGGGTTGCAGGCCACCGGGAGGGACGCCGACCAGTCGGCGTACCAGGGGGCGTCCCGTACAGAGAGGAGCAGGGTGGCGAGCTGCTGGGCCGGGAAGAGGTTCATCCGGGCCAGGCCCGAGCCGTCGAACTGGCGAATGGTGGAGGTCTGCACGCCCTCCTGCTTCAGGTAGCCGGCGATCGCAGACAGGCCCGCGTCCCAGGTGCCGCGGCCGGCCGTCTCGTAGCCGATCGTCTTGGTGAGCGCCTCGGCGTGCATGTTGTTGGACAGCTTCATGAAGGGGAACATCAACTCCCGCAGCGGCATGGAGCTGTGCGAGGCGAGGAGCTTCGCGTCGGGCGGGGTGGGACGGCCGAGGCGGGGGCTGCCGGCGATGCGTACGCCATGGGCGGCGAGTGCGTCGGAGAAGACCGCGGCGGCGTAGCCGGTGGGTTCCCAGACGGTCACCCACTCCCTGGTGGCGCTCGCGCCGACCGGGATGTTCCCGCTGACGGTGATCGTGTTGGTGCCGTGCTGCCGCTCGACGGCGAGGGTGTCGGGCTGTCCGGCGGGGACGGTGGTGCCGCGGACGTCGACGCGTACGTAGTCGGTGGGCGGGGTGAGCTTCACGCGCGGCTTGTCGCCCGGTGCGGCGCCGGGGAGTGCCTCGACGACGACCGTGCCGGAGTCGTAGTCGGTGTCGGGCGCGACGGTGAGCGGGGAGATCTGCGCGGAGTAGTACGAGGACTCGTCGTCCGCGGCCCAGGAGCGGCCGAGGCGCTGGGTGTCGAAGCGGGTGTCGTCCGCGACGAGGCGGCCGGCGACGCGGGTGACGCCGGAGGCGGCCAGGTCGGCGGCGAGCCGGTCGTAGTCCTTGGCGAGCGTGGTCGGGTCGCCGCTGCCGCGCAGATAGAGGTCGCCGAGGAGGATGGAGCCGTGGCGGCCGCCGGTGGACAGGACGTCGGTGCGGTAGCGGTAGTCGGGGCCGAGCAGCGCCATCGCGGCGGCGGAGGTGGCGAGCTTGGTGTTGGAGGCGGGCATGAGGCGGTCGGCGCCGTCGCGCTGGTAGAGCCGCTCCCCGGTGGCGGCGTCGGCGATCACCACGCTTGCGGCTCCGCCGTCCATGCGGGCGTCGGCGAGGATTTTGTCGATGGCGCCCTTGAGGCCAGTGTCGGAGGGGCCGGCTCCGGCGGGCGCGCTCCAGGTGAGCGTGCAGGCGAGCCCGATGACGACGGGCAGGATCCAGCCGCGGCGGCGTCGCTTCGGGCGAATCACGGGACTACTCGTTGCACACACGGGTCTACTCATGGCACACGAGCATCCCGGACGAGAGTGTGCGCGGGAAGAACGCGTGGCCGTCCGGAGGGGGTCAGGAGGGGGTCAGGAGGGGTCCAGAACGGGTTCCGGAGGGGGTCTCGGAAGGGTCTCGGAGGGGTCTCGGAAGGGGCATGCGGAGGGGCGGTTCTCCGTCCAATCCGTGACAAGGCACACAGGGGTTTCGGGGCCTACTAGCCGCAGTAGTGGGCTGGATCGGCTCTGATGCGGGACCTCGGGCCAGGGCTGGCCGGGACCTTGGGTCCTCCGGTGTCCGATGGCGGGTGATCCGGGGCGGATGTCGTATTCGCACGGTTCGTACGCGGTCCGTACATGGGGTTAAACCTTTCCGCTTCGGAGGATTTCGCCCGATTTGCGATTGGGCTCCGAAGGGAGGACAGGGACCGTCAAGGGCTGGATTCCCCGCGCCGCGGCTACGACCCGATGTCGTAGTTGGGTGGTTTTGGGCATTGTGGGTGCCTGGGTTACCAAGGGATGGCCAAGCCCGGCGCCGAGGTGCCGGGTCCCTTAATGCCCCGGAGGTTCACTCCAATGTCGCAGCGCGCCACGACCCACCTTCCCCGCCCGTCCGCTCTCCGTACCCGCGCCGCCGTGGTGGCCGCCGGCCTGGGGGCGTCGATGGTGCTCGGAGCCGGGGCCGCGTTCGCCGCTGGGACCGGTGCGCCGGCGGCTGCCGGGTCCGCCACCGCGGTGGACGCCTCGAGCGCCGTCGCCGCGCAGGCCCTGGCGCAGTCCAAGGCCGCCGTCGCCGCGAAGACGGCAGCGGCCAATGCGGCAGCCGCGAAGGCCGCCGCCGCGAAGGCCGCTGCCGCCAAGGCCGCAGCCGCCAAGGCCGAGGCCGCGAAGTCCAAGGCCGCCAAGCCGAAGGCCGCGAAGAAGGCCGTGTCCTGGGTCAAGCCCGTCACCGGCTACACGCTGACCGCGAGCTTCAACCAGGGCGGCAACATGTGGTCGTCCAAGCACTCCGGCCAGGACTTCGCCGTTCCCGTCGGCACCCCGGTCAAGGCCGCCTTCAACGGTGTCGTCGTGAAGGCCGGCCCGAACGGCGGCGGCGACGGTCCCGCGTACGGCAACGCCGTCGTGATCAAGCACACCAATGGCAAGTTCTCGCAGTACGCCCACCTGTCGAAGGTCAACGTCACGGTCGGCAACAGCGTGAAGGCGGGCGAGACCATCGCCCGGTCCGGCAACACCGGCAACTCGTCCGGTCCGCACCTGCACTTCGAGATCCGTACGACCCCGAACTACGGCTCCGCGCTCAACCCGATGGCCTACCTGCGTTCGGCCGGCGTCACCATCTGACGCAGCGGAGCTGCGGTGCTGCGGCGCGTGTGCCTGCCGTGACCGTCAGCCTTTGACGTGGTGAGCCTGGCTCACCAGCTCGATGGCGACCTCGAGGACGGCCTGGCGCTTGTCCTCCGGGTCGGCCTCGATGTCCTTCAGTACGAACATTCCGGCGTGCATCGTGAAGAGCGCGCTGATGCAGCGGACCTGGTCGGCAAGGGCCGCCTCCGGTTCCTTGATGAGTTCGAGCATCACCATCATGCGGTCCTTGAAGGTCTCGCCGATGCTCAGATCGCGCATCGCGGCCTGGTTCTCCTGCATGAAGCGGAAGAACGGGGCCGCGTTGACGAGCGCCTCGCTGTAGCGACGCAGGATCTCCTGCTTGGTCTCCAGCGTGTGCGGCTGGGACTGCCCCCACTCGATCAGCTCGTCCATCGGCCTCGTCAGGTCCTGGAAGAGGCTGATCAGGATGTCTTCCTTGGTCTTGAAGTGGTAGTACAGCGCCGCCTTCGTGACATCGAGGGCCTCTGCGATCTCGCGCAGTGACGTCTTCTCGTAGCCCCGCTCGGCGAAGAGCTCCAGGGCAACGTCCTGAATGCGCTGGCGGGTGTTGCCTCTGGCCATGAGGGCTCTCCTGAGAACTTACTTGACGCCCGGCTAGTTGCGGGTCTACCTTCCCCAGTGTAGTCAACTAGCCGGGCGGCAAGTAAGTGCCAGGGGAGCGGGAACGATGGTTGATATAGCCAAAGGCGAGGCACAGCCGAGCGCTGACGCGCAGCCGCGCGCAGGGGCCCGGCCGGGCGCGGAGGGGCCGCCGGGCATCGAGGGGCCGCCGAGCGCCGGTGGCCGGGCGGGCGCCGCGAGGCAGCCGGGGGCCGAGGCGCAGCCGGGTTCCGAGCCTCAGCCCCGCAGCATGCGGGTAGTGATACTCGCGCTCATGATCGCCATGCTGCTGGCCATGCTCGACAACATGATCGTCGGCACCGCGATGCCGACCATCGTCGGCGAGCTGGGCGGCCTCGAGCATCTGTCCTGGGTGGTCACCGCGTACACCCTGGCCACCGCCGCCTCCACCCCGATCTGGGGCAAGCTCGGCGACATGTACGGCCGCAAGGGCGTCTTCCTCACCTCCATCGTGATCTTCCTGATCGGCTCGGTCCTCAGCGGCATGGCCCAGGACATGGGGCAGCTGATCGGCTTCCGCGCCGTCCAGGGCCTGGGCGCGGGCGGGCTGATGGTCGGCGTCATGGCGATCATCGGGGATCTCGTGCCGCCGCGGGAGCGCGGTAAGTACCAGGGGATGATGGCCGCCGTCATGGCCGTCGCCATGATCGGCGGACCACTGGTCGGCGGGACCATCACCGACCACCTCGGCTGGCGCTGGAGCTTCTACATCAACCTGCCGCTGGGCGCCGTCGCGCTCGCCATGGTCACCGCCGTGCTCCACCTGCCGAAGAAGGAGCGGACCAAGGCGCGCATCGACTATCTGGGCGCCGGGCTGCTGACCGTGGGCATCACCTCGATCGTGCTGGTCACCACCTGGGGCGGTACGGAGTACGCCTGGGACTCCGCCGTGATCATGGAGCTCATCGCGATCGGCGTGGCCGCGCTCACCGGCTTCCTGTTCGCCGAGACCAGGGCGGCCGAACCGATCATGCCGCTGCACATCTTCCGCAGCCTCAACTTCACGCTGATGTCGGTGATCGGCTTCATGGCCGGGTTCATGATGTTCGGCGCGGTGCTGTTCCTGCCGCTGTTCCAGCAGTCCGTCCAGGGCGCTTCTGCGACCAATTCCGGTCTGCTCCTGCTGCCGATGCTGATGGCGATGCTCGTCGTCTCGATGATCGCGGGCCGGGTCACCACCAGCACCGGCAAGTACCGGCTCTTCCCGATCATCGGCGGCGGGCTGATGGTGACGGGGCTGTTCCTGCTCGCGCAGATGGACACCGAGACCTCGCGGCTGACCTCCGGCATCTACATGGCGGTGCTCGGCGCGGGCATGGGCTTCCTGATGCAGATCACCATGCTGGTCGCGCAGAACAGCGTCGAGCAGAAGGACATGGGCGTCGCGTCCTCCGCAACCACTCTCTTCCGTACGCTCGGCGCCTCCTTCGGTGTCGCGATCATGGGCGCGCTGTTCACCGGCCGGGTCCAGGACGAGATGGCGGCACGCGGCGGGTCAACGGCCACCCAGCAGTCCGCGCAGCTGGACGCCGCGAGTCTGGCGAAGCTGCCGGACCCGGTCCGTGAGGCGTACGAGTTCGCTGTGGCGTCCGGAACGCATGCGGCCTTCCTGCTCGGCGCGGCGGTCGCGGTGATCGGCTTCGTGGCGGCCTTCTTCGTCAAGGAGGTGCCGCTGCGTGGGGCGGCACCGGTGCCGGACGCCCTGGCCGCCCCTGCTGCGGCCCCGGCCGCTCCGGCCGTGGACAGGGTGGCCGACCAGGTCTGACCAGGTCTGACCAGGTCTGACCTCGACAAACCCCCTGGCCGACGGCCCCCGGTGTGCACGCCGGGGGTCGTTGTCAGTGGTGCGTGTCAGCATCGGGTGTGTGGAAAGCAACACTGCGGCCCCGGCGCGCCTTGCCCATCTGCGGCAGCTGCGCCTCGCCAAGGACGCCATGGACCGCGACTGGGCCGAGCCGCTCGACCTGGACGCGGTGGCCGCCCATGCCGGGTATTCGCGCTACCACTTCGTACGCGCCTTCAAGGCGGTGTACGGGCAGACGCCCGGCCAGTATCTGTCGCGCAGGCGGATAGACCGGGCCGAGGAGCTGCTGCGCTCGGCGGATCTGTCCGTCACCGAGATCTGCACGCTGGTCGGCTTCAGCAGCCTGGGCACGTTCTCGACCCGGTTCAAGAAGCAGACCGGGCTGACCCCGAGCGAGTACCGCGCCAAGCATGTGGGGCGGGGAGCCGCGCTGATACCGGGGTGCTACGCCCTGCTGTGGGCGGGCGGCTTCCCCGGCAAGGAGAAGCCTGTTTCCGAGCAGCGCAATTCTGAAGAAGCCGGCTGACCGGGCCGCTGCCTACGGTGGCAGGGCAAGCGGGAACCACGCCGCACCGAGGAGCACCTGTGATCAAGGGTCTTGCCATTTCCACCGTCTGGGTCCTGGACCAGGACCGGGCGAAGGAGTTCTACACCGAGAGGCTCGGCCTGGAGGTCCGCACCGATATGACGATGGGCGAGGGCGGCATGCGCTGGCTGACGGTCGGCGCCAAGGACCAGCCCGATGTGGAGCTGACGCTCATGGTGCCCGGCCCGCCCGCGATGGACCCGGAATCCGCCGAGGCGATCAAGAAGCTCATAGCCAAGGGGGTCATGGGCGCCGGGGTGCTGACCACCGACGACGTCCACGGGGACTACGAGAAGCTCAAGGCACGCGGCGTGGAGTTCGTGCAGCCGCCGCAGGACCGTCCGTACGGCACGGAGGCGATCCTGCGCGACGACTCGGGCAACTGGTATTCCTTCACTCAGCGGCGCGGGGGCGGGCTCGACCTGGACAAGGACTGGTCCTGCTAGTTCTGGAGCGGGGCGCGTAGTCCTGGAGCGGGGTGCGCCCTAGTCCGGCAGCGGCATCATCGGGAAGCTGCCGGTGTTGGTCGGCGCGTGCTCGGGAAGCCAGAGCACCGCGATCGCGCCGCCCGACTCGCCCAGCGGCGTCGCCATCCCCTCCGGCGCGGCATTGCGGAACGTCAGCCGCGCGCCGAGGACCCGTGCCTGGCCCGCCGCGATCGTCAGGCCCAGGCCGTGGCCCGTCCCCGCACGGTCGCTGGCGCCCGTGCGGAAGCGGCTCGGGCCCTCCCGCAGCAGCGCCTCGGGGAAGCCGGGCCCGTGGTCGCGGACCCGCACCACGCGGCCCTCGACCGTGACCTCGACCGGCGGCTTGCCGTACTTGGCGGCGTTGGTCAGCAGATTGAACAGGATGCGTTCCAGCCGCCGTGGATCGGTGCTGACCCACGACTCGTGCACGACGCGGACGACCACATCGGGGTTCAGCAGTGTGATCCGGCGGCTGACGAACTCACCGAGCGAGATCTCCTGGAGCTCGGCCCGTTCCGACGCGCTGTCGAGTCTGGCCACCTCCAGGACGTCCTCGACCAGCGTCCGCATGGCCTGCGCCCGGTCCCGCACGAGCTCGGTGGGGCGGCCGGGCGGCAGCAGCTCCGCGGCCGTGAGCAGCCCGGTCACGGGGGTACGCAGCTCGTGCGCGATGTCCGCGGTGACCCGGCGCTCCGCCTCGATACGCTCGTTCAGGGCGTCGGTCAGCGCGTCCACGGCACGCGCCAGATCGTCAGTCTCGTCACGTACGACACCGCCTATCGCGTCCCTGACCCGTACCTCCGTATTGCCCTGCGCGACGTTGCCGGCGGCCGCGGCGGCCTTGCGCAGCCGACGGGAGAGCTGCCCGCCGATCAGCACGCCGAGCGCGCAGCCGCCGAAGACCACCGAGACCGAGCCGATGATCAGCGCCCGGTCGAGGTCCTTCATGACGGTGGCGCTGCGGCCTGCGAACTGAGTGTGCAGGGAGAGCACGTCGCCGTTGGACAGCGGTACGGCGGCCCATATGTCGGGCGTGCCGCCGTTGCCCTCGTCCACATAGGTGCCGCGTCGCTTCTCGCGCATCAGCTTCTGGAGCGACCTGGGCAGCGCGGGGTCATTGATCTTGGTGTTGAAGCGCGGGTCCTTGTTCTTGGACGTCTCGTACCAGCGCTGCGCGAGCAGCACCCGGTCCATCTGCACATCGCGGGCGTTGTCCAGCATCGAGACGCGGGCGGCGTTGTGCACGACAAGGCTCAGCGCCATCGCGATCAGCGCGCCGACGCCCGCGATGGCGATGCTGATCTTCCAGCGGACACCCGTGCGCAGTACGAGCCGCTTCATGCCTTGAGCTTGTAGCCGAAGCCGCGGACCGTTTCGATCCGGTCCTGTCCGATTTTGGTGCGCAGCCGCTGGACATGGACGTCCACGACGCGGGTGTCGCCGCCCCAGCCGTAGTCCCAGACCCGCTCGAGCAGCTTGTCGCGGGAGAGCACGGTCCCGGGCGTGGACGAGAACTCCAGCAGCAGCCGCATCTCGGTCGGCGTCAGCGACACCGGCGCACCCCCCTTGCGCACCTCCATGCCCTCAGTGTCGATCTCCAGATCGCCGAAGGCCAGCAGCGGCCCCTGCGGATCCTGACCCGACGGGGCCGCACCGCCGCCCGCCGCGCCGCCCGCGTGGCCGAAGCGGCGCAGCACCGCGCGGATGCGCGCGACCAGCACCGCGCCGTCGAACGGCTTGGTGACGTAGTCGTCGGCGCCGGCCTCCAGGCCGAGCACCACGTCGATCGAGTCGGCGCGCGCCGACAGCATGATCACGGGCACGGTCGACTCGTCCCGGATACGGCGGCACAGGCTCACGCCGTCCAGCCCCGGCACCATCACATCGAGCAGCGCGATGTCCGGCCGGTCGGCGCGGAAGGCATCCAGGCCCTGCAGCCCGTCGGGCACCGCGGTGACCACGAAGCCGTCCCGCTCCAGGGCGAGCTGGGTCGCCTCACGGATGACGTCGTCGTCCTCGACGAAAAGGACATGGGTGTCGGCCATCCCCGCTGCTCTCAGTTCTCGTTCGGTACGGGCGGCTCGGTGGCGACAACCTCGCCCTCTCCGACCGTTCTGCTGAATTCGTTGCGTACCCAGTACTGCTGGACGAACTTCCCGGCCAGCCAGTGGTACGTGGTCACTTCCTCGCCGGACGGCTCGGCGACCGGATCACCCTTGGCGTAGACCTGCTTGGTCACCACCAGGTCGCCCCGGTCGATCGCGGAGTACACCGCGGGCTCCTCGGCGGCGAACACATTCTCATACTTCTCGCCGGTCTCGCGGTACACGTACGTGCCCATGCCCACTGCGTCGCCGCACGTCAGCACATTGACGACGACATCGGGCGAGGTGCCGCCGGTGAGGTTTCCGTAGGAGGTGTCCACCGGGTAGGAGTCCCGGGCGCACGGCCTGAGGTCGGCCTTGACCCGCTCACTGACCTTCGGATCGCTCATGATCAGCTTCACCGCGCTGACGGGCTCGATCTTCTGCGCCCCGCCGGTGGGGGACATGTTGGGCGAGGGGGTGGTCTTGGCGACGGCGTCGGCGTGCGCCGCGCCTTCGTCCTTGACCCCGGTGCCGCCCGTGGAGCAGGCGACGGCGAACACGCCCATGGCGGCGAGCCCGGCCATCACCGCGCCGCTCGCCGCCAGGTTCCTGTTGCCGCCGTTGCCAGTCAGGCCGCGCACCGCTCCTGCCCCCGTCCGTCGCGCTCACCGTTACGCCGCACCTCGCCGCGCTCCAGGGCGCGGACGTCCAGGTCCCGGCTCTCCAGCTCCTGACGGAGCCGGGCCAGCGCCCGGTGCAGCGTGCTCTTCACCGTACCGGCAGACATGCCCAGCGCGGCGGCAGTCTCCTCGGTGCTCATCTGCTCCCAGTGTCGCAGCACCACGACGCTGCGCTGCTTGGGTGCGAGCACCTTCAGGATGTCCATCAACAGGGCGCGGTCCGCGCGCTGCTCACTGCCGTCGTCGACGCTCGCGTCGGGCAGCTGCTCGGTCGGAACCTCTTCCAGCTTGCGGGCCCGCCACCACTCCGTACGCGTATTGATCATCACGCGGCGGAGGTACGCGTCGGCCAGCGACTTGTCCGCTATGCCGTCCCAGCGACCGTAGGTGCGGACCAGAGCGGTCTGCAGCAGGTCCTGCGCGTCGATCGGGTCGGGGACGAGACGCCGGGCGCTGCGCAGCAGAGCCTCCTGCCGGTTGCGTACGTACTCTTCGAATTCGAGCACCTCGCCGTGCGCCATTCCAACCGCCTCCACCCCGTGAGTCCTGCGACAAGCACTGCCGTTCCCTTGCGTCACAAGAAGCTACGGAGGTGTTGTCACGGGCCTGTGCGGAGCAGCCGTCGGAGGGCGCACGGCCATCCATCGGTTGTGTAACAACAGATGTTTCAGGTCCGGTTCGAGTGGGAAACGGCCGCGGGCTCAACTGTGAGGGAGTCGGTAGAGGCCGTTCTCCAGTGGTTCCACGAGCCCGTCGGCGACCAGTCCGTCCAGCGCCCGGGCCCGCTGGACCGGCTCGTGCCAGACCGCGTCCAGCGCCGACTGCGGCACCGGCGCCACCGCCTCGCGCAGCACGGCGAGGAGCCTGCCGCGCACCTGCCGGTCCGTTCCCGCGTACGTCTGGCCGCGGCGCGCGGGACCTTCGTACGCGGGCTTCCCGGCCAGCCGCCACGCGCACCGCGCGGCGATCGGGCAGCGCGCGCAGTCCTCGTTCTTCGCCGTGCACACCAGCGCGCCCAGCTCCATGGAGGCCGCCGCCCAGCGGGCCGCGGTCGCCTCGTCGTCGGGCAGCAGCGCACGGGCCAGCTTGCGCTCGACGGCGGTCGTCGCGGTCGGCGGGTACTGGATGCCGGTCGCGGCGCGGGCCAGGACCCGGCGGACATTGGTGTCGAGGACGGCATGGCGCTGTCCGTACGCGAAGGAGGCCACCGCGGCCGCGGTGTACTCCCCGATGCCGGGCAGCGAGAGCAACTGCGCGTGGTCGCTCGGCACATCACCGCCGTGCCGCTCCGTTATTGCCTTCGCGGCGCCGTGCAGGCGCAGCGCACGCCGGGGATAGCCGAGCCGGCCCCAGGCGCGGACCGCCTCGCCGGGCGCCTCGGCCGCCAGATCGGCCGGGCGCGGCCAGCGTGCCAGCCACTGCTGGTACACCGGGAGCACCCGGCTGACGGGTGTCTGTTGCAGCATGAACTCGCTGACCATCACACCCCAGGCGCCGGCCTCCGGGCGGCGCCAGGGCAGATCGCGTGCGTGCTCGTCGAACCAGGCGATGACCGGCGTGTGGAGGGACGCCGCGTCGGCCGGGGCAGGGTCTGTGGTGGTGTCAGTCATGGCACTCTGATCCTGGCACGACAAGGGGAGCGGACGCTGCATACGCTCCGGGATAGCCTCCGGGCGCCGCCGAAGCCTCGGTCCCGGCCCTGTCCCGGCCCTACCCCGTCCCGGGCATCGGTCCTGGCCCCGCCCCGGTCCTGACCCCGCCCCGGCATCGGTTCTGACCCTGCCCCGGCATGACCCTGCCCCGGCATGGTTCTGACCCCGCCCCGCTCCGGCCCGGGCATCAGCCGCGGCCCCGGCCCGGTGAGCCGGAAGGCCACGCACGTGAATTCCCGCTGCGGGCCCGCGTCGTGGGGGCGAAGTCGGTGATGTCGCGGCAGAGGCCGCGGCGTGCGGCTGCTCCCCATGGTCACGGACCGTACCCAACAGGCCCGCACGGTCACCCATAGCGATCGGCGGCGGGTGGCATTGGGGAAAGTCGGGGCGGTTGCGGCGCCGACCGTGATGATGATCGCCAGAACTCGCGAAGTCGGGGGGCGGATGGGACGGGAGTTGGCCACGATCTCTCGTAGAGTTTGGGCCGTGGGATCTCTGCGCAATCCGATCGGGCCGCTCCCCTCCTCCATCTACTGGCGACGGAGGGCAGTCGCGGCGTCTTTGATCGCGCTGCTCGCGTTGCTGATCGTATGGGCCGTCAGTTCCGGTGGCGGCGGAGGCAACGGAGGCAGGGACGACGGCGGTGCCAACGGCTCCGATCCCGCGCCATCCATCACCCCGGGGCCCTCCCAGTCCGGACCCGCGATCAGCGAACAGCCGGGCGGGCGCGACGAGTCGGGCGAATCCGGCGACAGCGACGGCGGCGCCGACAGCGGCGGTACGGACGCGGGCGGCGACGGCGGCACGGGCGGTGACGGCGGCAAGAACGGCGACAACGGAGCGGGCGGCGCGGCCAATGGCGGAGCGGGCGGCCAGCAGGTCCCGGCCGGATCGACCCTCCCCGACTGCTCCCCGGGCGCACTGAAACTGACCCTGCGCAGCGTCAAAGTCTCGTACGAGCCGGGGGAGAAGCCCACGTTCCAGCTGGTCGCGTCCAACTCGTCGGCGACGGCCTGCAAAGCGGACTTCGGTCCGAAGGCGGCGGTGCTGACGGTCATCGACGACGATGACGACGAGGTGTGGTCCTCGAAGGACTGCCCGCGCACGGCCTCCGGTCTGCTGCTGAGGGTTCCGGCGGGCGAGACGATCACGCACACGGTGGAGTGGGACCGCAGGCAGAGCGCGCCGCAGTGCGCGACGCCGCCCGCGGGGGCGGTCGCTCCCGGTACGTATCTGGTGGAGGCGAAGTTCCCGGGGGTGACGGTGCTGCCGGCGTCGTTCCGTCTGGAGAAGGACTAGGACGTGTTTTAGGGCCCGTTTCTCAACTCGCCTTCTGGATCTTTGGGGGTGTCTAGGCCGGCTGTGTGGCCGGGGTCAACGGGCCTGTACGTGAACGGCGTTGTCCTGGGTGCGGTTGCCGGTTGCCGGTTGAGCCCGGAGGCCGCGCCCCGGGCCGTGTACTGCTCGGCGCTGTGTCGGTCCAGGCACTGGTGCCGGGTACGGCGGATCCGGCTGCGGGTGGCGGCACTTCAGCAGGGTGAGGGCCGGCGGGTCTGTCCGGTCTGCGGGGCGGGTATACCGAGGCCTGCGGCCCGGGCGGATGTTCATCACTGGCACACTTCCTGCGCCCACCCCCGGCGCCCTCGTCAGCGAACCCGACAGGGATGACGCGGGCACTGGCAAGACCGTGCTGGCTTTGGCTCTGCTCCTGGGCTTGGCCAGAGAGCGCACAGTGGGCGAGCCGATACCGCTGCGGCTGACCGCTGCCTCATGCCAGGCGGCGAGATCCGGGATTGGCTGCACAGCTACCTCACTGGTACGTACCACCTCAGCTCGCGTGACGTGGCGCTGCTCCTGACGGAGGAACTCGTTCTGCCCGTCATCTACGGTTTGGACGAGATGGACCTCGACACCGATCCCGGCTATACCTCCCGCGCCGCCGGCCTGCTTCATGCCGTCGAGCGCTTCGAGACAGGGGTACCCACTCCCCAGCCGTCCTGACCTGCCGTTACGCCGACTATCAGGCGCTGGTCGACACCGACGCCCAGCCGCAGCAGTTCCGGCAGCGGTGAAAGCGGCGTCGGACTTCAGTCCTTCGGCACGCTCGCATCGGGCGTGGTGGACCTGGGGCGGCGTTTGCGGGCGGTGGCGGAGCGAGGCGGCTGGGTGCGCATGTGGTCGCGTACGCGGGTCATGATGTCGCCGATGTGGTGCAGGTCTTCGCCGGAGAGCGGATCGAACAGCAGGCGGCGGGCGAGCTGGACGTGACCGGGCAGCACGCGACGGACCAGGGCCAAGCCGTCGTCGGTGAGGGTGACGGCGGTCGCGCGGTAATCGTCGGGGTCGGGGCCACGGGTGATCAGTCCGGCCTTCTCCAGCAGCCCGGCCTGGTAGGTCAGGCCGCTGCGGCTGTAGACGACGCCGTCCGCCAGCTGGGTCATGGTCAACGGGCCGGGGGCGTCGGCTAGACGGGCCAGTAGCTCGAACTGGACGTAACTGATGCCACCCTCGGCGCGCAGCTGCTGTTCGAGCTGGTACTGGAGCAGGCTGACGGCCTCCAGCAGCACGAAGTAGGTGTTCAGCTGCGCGGGGTCCAGCGGCTTGACGCCGGCGTCAGGGCGGATCTCGGACATCCGTCCAGAGTATGTGCTGCGAATTCAAAGCACGATGACCGGTCATGCGTGACGGGCGTCACACCGGTGCTGGGTATTGCTACGGATTCGAAGCAAGTTATGGTCATCATGCTTCGAGTTCGAAGCACAATGACGAAGGAGTGATCATGAAGGCAGTGCGTTACCACGCCTACGGCGACAGCGGCGTCCTGGTCTACGAGGACGCCGGCCGTCCGGCGGCAGGCAAGGGTCACGTGGTGGTGCGGGTGGCCGGCACCGCGTTCAGTCCCGTGGACGCCACGATCCGCGCGGGTTTCCTGCGCGAGGTGTTCCCGCTGGCCTTCCCGCACATCCCGGGCTTCGACGTCGCCGGGGTGATCGCGGAGGTCGGCGAGGGGGTCAGCGGATGGAAGGCCGGAGATGCGGTGGTGGCGTTCCTGCCGATGAATGGGCCTGGAGCGTCCGCCGAGTACGCCGTCGCGCCAGCCGAGGCGCTGGCCTTTGCACCGAGGAGCGTCGATCTGGTCGACGCCGCGGCGCTGCCGTCGACCGGCCTGACCGCGTGGCAGTCGCTGTTCGAGCATGCCCGCCTGAAGGCCGGGCAGAGCCTCTTGGTCAACGGCGCGGGTGGGGCTGTCGGTGGCTACGCGGTCCAGCTGGCCCGGCAGACCGGTGCCACCGTCACCGCCACCGCCAGTGCGCGCAGCATCGACCGCGTGCGCTCCTACGGCGCCGACCGGATCATCGACCACACCGCCACCCCGCTGCCGCAGGCGGTGGCCGGACAGCGGTTCGACGCGGTGCTGAACCTCGTGCCCACCAGCCCCGAGGAGACCGCGGCCCTGGTGGACCTGGTCGCCGACGGCGGAGCGTTCGTCAGCACCACCACCCCCGGTCCGGAGGACGCCGGTCGCGGCGTGCGCACGGTGCGGGTCTTCGTCCGCAGTGACGCCACCCACCTCGCCGAGCTGGTCAGCAGGGTGGACGCCGGTGATCTGGAGATCGACGTCGTTCAGCGGCGCCCGCTGGCCGACCTGGCCGCCGTCCACGACGACGCCGCCGCCGGACGGCTGCCCGGTAAGACCGTCCTGATCCCCTGACCCACACGCCATCGGTCCCGGCCAGCGCCGGGCCGTGTGCACCGAAGCCGACCCAGCAGCTGCGTCAGTGGCCGCGCTGACACCACCTAGGAGTACGTCATGACCGCACCGTCTGTCTCCCGGACGCCCGTCCGCCCGCCGTACGACCCCGAACTCGACGCCCTTCTCGCCGGCAGCCCGCTGCCGGCCGTCGTTACGCCGGACATGATCGAGCCGCTGCGGGCCGCTCCCTTCACCGCTCCGATCGAAGAGCTGCTGGCCGGCCGAGCCCTGGACCATGAGGTCGTCACCGTGCCCCGTCCGGACGGCGAGCTGACCGCCTCCATCTTCACCCCGCGCGGCAGGACGAGCACCGGGCCGGGCATCTACTACCTCCACGGCGGCGGCTTCATCATCGGCGACCGGTTCACCGGCATCGAGAACATCCTCGACTACGCCCTGCACCACGACGCCACGGTCGTCTCCCTCGACTACCGCCTCGCCCCCGAGCACCCCGACCCGGCCCCGGTGGAGGACGCCTACGCCGGCTTCGTCTGGACCGCGGCGCATGCCGCCGACCTCGGCATCGACCCCGAGCGGATCCTGCTCGCCGGCACCTCCGCCGGCGGCGGCCTGGCCGCCGGGGTGGCCCTGCTGGCCCGCGACCGCCAGGGCCCCCAGGCGCTGGCGCAACTGCTGATGAGCCCCATGCTCGACGACCGTGACCAAACGGTCTCCACCCTGCAGTACGCCGGCACCGGCTCCTGGAGCCGCGAGAGCAACACCACCGGCTGGAACGCCCTGCTCGGCGACCGGCGCACCACCGATGCGGTCTCCTCCTACGCTGCTCCCGCCCGGGCCACCGACCTGTCCGGCCTGCCTGCGGCCTTCATCGACGTCGGCTCCGCCGAGGTCTTCCGGGACGAGGACGTTGCCTACGCCTCCCGCCTGTGGGCCGCCGGCGTGCAGGCGGAACTGCACGTGTGGGCCGGCGGCTTCCACATCTTCGACGGCGCCGCCCCCACCGCGGCCCTGTCCCAAGCCTCCCTCACCGCCCGCGACGCCTGGGTGCACCGCACCCTCACCAGCTGACGGAGAAGATCTGATGACCATGGCATACCTGGCACAGCCCGAGCAGCAGCAGAAGCTGGAATGGCTCGACGGAGGAACGTTCTCCGTGCTGCTCGACACGCACGCCACCGAGGGTCAGCTGACGGTAGGCCGGTTCGACGTCTCCAAGGGCGAGGCCCCGCCGTTCCACCTGCACACCCGCGAGGACGAGGTGTTCCTCCTCCTGAAGGGCACCGCCCTCGTCTGGGCCGGAGAGGAGGAACACGAGCTGCGCGAAGGCGGAATCGCCTATCTGCCGCGCAACATCCCGCACTCCTACCGCATCACCTCCGACCGCGCAGACCTACTCATGATCGCCACCCCGGGCGGCATCGAAGGCATGTTCCGCCACGCCGGACGCGACCTGAACACACGCCGCCCCGACGGCTTCGAGATCCCCAAGTCCCTTCTGAAGCAAGCCTCCGAGTTGTACGGCGGCGTCATCGTAGGTCCTCCGCGCTGACCCGCTCCCAACTCAACAGTCTGGAGCCGCAAGGAGATCGCCATGCCCTGCCCGCCTGGGGCACACCCCTACATCGCGATGAGCACGCCCCCGACGTAGGCGCGCATCACGTCGAGCGCCCGCCATGCGGCCTCGTTCATCCGGGGATCGGTGAGGTCCAGGAGGTCCTTCACGCTGACGTCCGCCTGCTGGCGTTCAGTTCACCACGGGCACTGCCCCGAACAAGGGGTAAGCGGGACCAGGCGTCGGGGGTGGCCGGGCGCATCAGCCGCGCAGAAACTCCCGCTTCCGGAGGCGACATGCGACCCGTAGCCAGACCGCACCGTCAGGATCGGGGTCATGCAGAACGGGTCCGCGCAGAGGCGGACCGGGCCGCCGGTCTTGTTGACCAGCACGTGTGCCGTGAGGGGCAGTTTGTAGCAGCCGCTGGGGTACTCATAGGTCGTCACTGGTTCCACCTCGGTCCCGAAGACGATGGCCTCGCCGGTGGCCGCACCGGCTGGAGTGCTGGCGGCACCGATGGCCTCGCCGGTGGCCGCACCGGCTGGAGTGCTGGCGGCACCGATGGCGAGGACCGCCATGGCCAGGGCAGCAAGCGAGTAACCGAGCCGAGGAGGTGGCCCCAGCCCTGCGACGCCTGGCACGCACTCCCCCAGCTACCGCTGGGAGGTGCCCCCACGCGATGTTGTCGGAGTCGCCCAAGTACGTCCAGTACGAGGGCGATCTCCCCCAGACTTCGTCCGGGGGTGCCCCCACCGCCTCGCGATTGCACGCACCAGACGCCGCAGGGCCCGCCCTGCGGGCGGACGGCGCTACTTCCAAAAAACACGCCCTGGCGGGCAGCCCGTCCTGGGGGTACCTCCCAGCGGTGGCCGGGGAGATCGCGGACTGAGCTCGAGCTACACGTACCGCTCGAGGATCGACGACTCCGCGAGCCGCGAGAGGCCCTCGCGCACACTGCGCGCCCGCGCCTCGCCCACACCGTCGACCGTCTGCAGATCGTCGACGCTCGCCGCGAGCAGCTTCTGCAGGCCGCCGAAGTGCTCCACGAGCCGCTCGATGATCGCGCCCGGCAGCCGCGGCACCTTCGCCAGCAGCCGGTAACCACGCGGCGACACCGCGGAGTCGAGCGTCTCGGGCGAACCGCTGTAGCCCAACGCCCTTGCCACTACGGCCAGTTCGAGCAGCTCGGTGTGGGTGAGGTCGTCCAGCTCGGTGAGCGCCTCGTCGACCGTCCGGGACCGCTTCGCCGTCGGCTCCGGCACATAGTCGCGCACGACCAGCTCACGCTCCGGCTCCACGCCCGCGATCAACTCGTCCAGCTGGAGGGAGAGGAGGCGGCCGTCGGTGCCCAACTCCACCACGTACTCGGCGATTTCGGTCGCGATCCGGCGCACCATCTCAAGGCGCTGCGCCACGGCCGTGACGTCCCGGACCGTCACCAGATCCTCGATCTCCAAGGCGGAGAGCGTGCCCGCGACCTCGTCGAGGCGGAGCTTGTACCGCTCCAGCGTCGCGAGCGCCTGGTTCGCTCGGGACAGGATCGCGGCAGACTCCTCGAGGACCCGGCGCTCCCCGTCCACGTACAGCGCGATCAGCCGCATCGACTGCGACACGGAGACGACCGGGAAGCCGCACTGCCGGGAGACCCGGTCCGCGGTGCGGTGGCGGGTGCCCGTCTCCTCGGTGGGGATGGACGCGTCCGGGACCAGCTGCACACCGGCCCGGTGGATCTTGGTGATGTCCTTGTCGAGGATGAGCGCGCCGTCGAGTTTGCACAGCTCACGCAGCCGGGTCGCGGTGAACTCCACGTCCAGCACGAAACCGCCGGTGCACATCGACTCGACGGTCTTGTCCATGCCGAGGACGATCAGGCCTCCGGTATTGCCGCGGAGGATCCGCTCCAGGCCGTCGCGCAAGGCCTGGCCGGGCGCGACCGCGCTCAGGGCGGCGCGGATCAGCGCTTCGTTGCCGGAGCCTCCGCCGGACTTTCCGGGTGCTGCTGCCCGGTCGTTGGCTGCCACTGCACTCCTCCGGCTCGTACGGATGGGCGAGACCAGGGCAAAGTCTACCGGCGCGTCTCGTCGTCCTGTGGGGCGTCTGTCCGCTCTTTGCGCGGAGCGGTCACCGAGCCCCCCTGACGCCCCCGCGGGAGCACCCTCAGAGCATCTCCCATGTCGGCCACTTCTGTGACCTTCATGCCGACCGGAACCTTGCCGGGGTCGGACGGGACGAGGGCGTGCGTGAAGCCGAGCCGGTGTGCCTCGGCGAGCCTGCGCTGGACGCCGGTGACCCGTCTGACCTCGCCCGCAAGACCGACTTCGCCGATCGCGACCAGGTTCTTGGGCAGCGGGATGTCGCAGGCGGCCGATGCCAGGGCGAGCGCGATCGCAAGGTCCGCCGCGGGCTCGGAGAGCTTCACGCCGCCGACGGTCGCGCTGTAAATGTCGCGTTTGCCCAGTGCGGTGATCCGGCCGCGCTGCTCGAGGACGGCCAGCATCATCGAGACCCGGGAGGTTTCCAGCCCCGATGTGGTGCGCCGGGGCGAGGGGATCTGCGAGTCGACGGTCAGCGCCTGCACCTCGGCGACGAGCGGGCGGCGGCCCTCGAGGGTGACCGTCAGGCAGGTGCCTGGGACGGGGGCGTCCCGCCGGGTGAGGAACAGGCCGGAGGGGTCGGCGAGGCCGGTGATGCCCTCGTCGTGCAGCTCGAAGCAGCCGACCTCGTCCGTCGCGCCGAAGCGGTTCTTGACGCCTCGTACGAGACGCAGACGCGCGTGGCGGTCGCCCTCGAAGGACAGCACGACGTCCACCAGGTGCTCAAGCAGCCGCGGTCCGGCGATCGCGCCGTCCTTTGTGACATGGCCGACAAGGAGCGTGGCCATGCCGCGCTCCTTGGAAGCACGGATCAGCGCGCCGGCCACCTCACGGACCTGGGCCATGCCGCCGGGCGCGCCGTCGATCTCGGGTGACGCGACGGTCTGTACGGAGTCGAGGACCAGCAGCGACGGCTTGACCGCGTCCAAGTGGCCGAGGACCGCGGAGAGATCGGTCTCGGCGGCGAGATAGAGGTGGTCGTGCAGCGCGTTGATCCGGTCCGCGCGCAGGCGCACCTGGCCGGCCGACTCCTCGCCCGTGACATACAGCGTGCGGTGCTCGTCGCTGGCGGCCTTCGCCGCGACGTCTAGCAGCAACGTGGACTTTCCGACGCCCGGCTCGCCCGCGAGCAGCACCACGGCGCCCGGCACCAGGCCGCCGCCGAGGACACGGTCCAGCTCGTCCACGCCGGTGGGGCGGGCGGTCGCCTGCCGGCCGTCGACCTGGCCGATGGGGAGGGCCGCGGTGGAGACGCGGCCCGCGGCGGTCGTACGAACAGCGGGCGCTCCGTACTCCTCGACCGTCCCCCAGGCCTGGCACTCGGGGCAGCGGCCGAGCCACTTGGCGGTCGTCCAGCCGCAGCCGGTGCAGCGGTAGGACGGCCGGTCCTTCGCGGATTTCGTACGGGCAGCCATGCGCAAACCGTAGCGGGGCCCACTGACAACGCCGTCGCCACGGCCCCCGGCGGGCTACTTCACGGGCCCGCCGACTCCGAACTCATAGGAGCCAGGCGTACGCCGGTGGCCCGCTAGGGGTTGAATTAACGATTCCTGTCCTTCTTCGAACGATCTGTTCACCCGTAAGGATTAAAAGTGTTCAAGCGGTACGAAGGGGATGTGCTCCAGCGCCTACGGTCACGGCGTGACGAGCAGCAGGCTGGAACCTCCCACGCACACCACTCGCGCACACCGGGCGAACCGGCGCGCGTCCCGTCCGTCGGCTCAACAGCCGCTCGCGCGCTATGAGCCGTACCTCGACGGCCTGTTCACGTACTGCCTCTCCGTGCTCTGCGACCATGAGGCGGCGACCGCGCTCCTCGGCGACGTACTCGCCATCGCCGAGCGGCAATACGGGCGTTGCCCGGCGGGCGAGGCCCAGCGGAAGGCATGGCTGTACGCGCTCGCGCGGTGGGCCTGTCTGCGCCGGCTGACCGAGCAGCGGCGCAAACGGCAGGCGACGCACGCAGGACGCCCCGCGCGGGCCGCCGACTCCGGGGAGGGCGAGCCCCAGGTCTCGGAGGAGGCCGCCGAGCGCCACCACCGTGAACTGGCTCTGCTGGCCTGGCCGGAGGCGGCCGGGACGACACCCGAACAGCGCGAGGCCCTGGAACTCGCCGTACGGCACGGGCTCGGCCCCCGCGAGGTCGGCGCCGTCCTCGGCCTGGACCCGAGAGCCGCGCGTGAGCTGCTGGCCGCCGCGGCCGGCGAGGTCGAGCGCACCGGGGCCGCGCTCGCCGTCGTCGAGACCGGCAACTGCCCGGCCGTCGCCCGGCTCACCGGCGACCACCAGGTGCTGCTCTCCGCCACGCTGCGCCAGGAGCTCGTCCGGCACGTCGACGACTGCCCCCGCTGCCGCCGCACCGCGGAGCGCGCGGGTGCGGGCGGGCCGTGGCCGGGGTCGGCCGTCACGCCGGCCGCGCTGCCGCTGGTCGGGGCACCGCGGGCCGACTCGTACGTCGCGATGCTGCGCGTACCCCGCGCCCGGGCCGCCGCGCCGCGCTTCGGCCCCGGTGGCTTCCCGCTCGACCCGAAGGACCACGCGGCCCGACGGGACCGGCTGCGGGCGCGCGCCGTGACGACCACGGTCGTGGCGACCGTCGTCGCGGCGCCGGTGCTCGCGCTGTGGGCGGCGTACCGGGGCGCGCCGCTGACGGGGGAGGGGCGCGACGGGTCCTCGGTCGCCGCGATCGAGGCGGACGGGCCGAGCGGCATCGACGGCGAGCCGTACGACCACTACGAGAACGCGGGCAACGCGCAGGCGGAACCGGACCCGAGGTTCACGGCGGGCTCGCGCTCACCGGACGTCTCGGTCGAGGTCATCAGCGCGGGCACCCCCGTCTCGCCGTCCCGCCCCGGCGTTGCGGGCCCGGGCCGCCTCACGGTCGAGGCGGAGCCCGCCGGCGACACGACGCGGATCACGATGACGGCCTCGGGCGGCTCCCCGGTCACATGGTCGGCGTGGACGGACGCGCCTTGGCTGTACGTGAGCCAGTCCTCGGGCACGCTCAACCCGGGCGAGTCGGTCACGATCTACGTCACCGTCGACCACGACCGGGAGCCGTCGGGACCGTGGACCGCGCGGGTGGGCGTGGACCCGTCGGGCGCGGTGGTGGAGATCGACGGCTACGGCGCGACGAGCCCGCCGCCGCCCTCGGACCCGCCCCCGCCGCCGTCGGACCCGCCCCCGTCCCCGACGCCGTCGGACCCGCCCCCGTCCCCGCCCCCGTCCCCGCCCCCGTCGGAGGACGCGACACCGTCCGCCCCGCCGCCGTCGGACCCGCCCGCATCCCCGCCGCAGAGCTGAGCGACGGACGCCCCTGCGGGGGTGTGGGGGGGCGCGGTGCGGCGGATTCGCGCCGCGCGGGGCGCGGGCGCGGTCCTTTCCACCACCCCGCCCTCCCCCAGAGCTACCCCCATCCCGTAACTGCGGGCGCTGCCCCCAGCCCCCCGGCGGGGGGAAAGGGAACGTGGGGGCTTACGCCCCCACACCCCCGGCCACTCAGGCGGCTTCGCCGCGGACCCCACGAAGCGGGGCCAGCCCCCCCCCGGCGCTCCTGCGGCTTCGCCGCGGAGGCCAGGAACCCGGGGCGGCTGCACGTCGCCCGGGCGGGCCCGCACCAGGTGCCTCTCGTTGGGGAGGGGCCGTGCAGGGTCGTCCCCGCAGGGGATCGGCGGCCGGACCCAGTGATCAACACGGCCCCCTACACGCCGCCGACCCCGAGGAGTCGAGCCCGGAGGGGCACCGGAACCCGCACGCAGCGGCGCCGGGCAAGCCCGCGGCCCGCGCAACGCACGCCCGCACCGCACGACACCGGGCAAGCCCGCGGCCCGCGCAGCGCAGACCCGCACCCCGCGACGCCGGGCGACCCCGCACCCCGCGCAACGCAGACCCGCACCGGGCGACCCCGCGGCCCGTGCAGCGCACGCCCGCGCCCTGCGACGCAACCCCAGGACCGCAGCGCACGCCCGCGCCCCGCGACGCCAGGCGGCCCCGTGGCCCGCGGCCCTACCTCGGGTCCGCCGGGTGGGGGGCCACCAGGGGGAGCTGCGAGGACAGGCGCGCCTCGCACAGCTCCGCCAGCACGTCGTACGCCTCCTTGCCCATCAGCTCCGTCAGCTCCGGGCGGTACGTCACATACACCGGCTCCCCCGCCCCGTGCGCCGACGTCGCCGACGTGCACCACCAGTGCAGGTCATGGCCGCCCGGGCCCCAGCCCCGCCGGTCGTACTCCCCGATCGAGACCTGCAGGACCTTCGTGTCGTCAGGCCGCTCGATCCAGTCGTACGTACGCCGCACCGGCAGCTGCCAGCACACGTCCGGCTTCGTCTCCAGCGGCTCCTTGCCCTCCCGCAGCGCCAGGATGTGCAGCGAGCAGCCCGCCCCGCCCTCGAACCCCGGGCGGTTCTGGAAGATGCAGGACCCCTCCCAGCGGCGCGTCTGGCGCTCGCCGTCGTCGTCGGTCTGGACCCAGCCCGACTCCGTGCCCACGTCGTGGTACTGCCACAGCTCCGGCGTGAGCCGCGCGACGTTCTCCGCCACCCGCTTCTCGTCGTCCTCGTCGGAGAAGTGCGCGCCCAGCGTGCAGCACCCGTCGTCCGCGCGGCCCGCCTGGATGCCCTGGCAGCCGCTTCCGAAGATGCAGGTCCAGCGCGAGGTCAGCCAGGTCAGATCGCAGCGGAAGACCTGTTCGTCGTCGGAGGGGTCCGGGAACTCGACCCACGCTCGCGCGAAGTCCAGGCCCTTCTCGTCGTGCTTGGGGGGCTTGATCTGCTTCGGGGGCTTGGCTTTGCCCTGCTTCGCCTTTTTCGTCTTTGGCACAGTCCCAGCGTATGCGCGCCACGGCAGTAGCGTTCGGTTCATGAGACTCGGAGTCCTCGACGTCGGTTCGAACACGGTGCACCTGCTGGTGGTGGACGCCCACCCCGGCGCCCGCCCGCTGCCCGCCCATTCCCACAAGGAGGAGTTGCGACTCGCCGAACTCCTCGACGACGGCGCGGCGATCGGACCCGCCGGCGTCGCCCGGCTGATCGAGGTGGTCGGCCACGCGGTGCAGGCCGCCGAGGACCAGGGCTGCGAGCAGGTGCTGCCGTTCGCGACCTCCGCGGTTCGGGAGGCCAGCAACGCCGACGAAGTGCTCGCCCGGATCAAGGCCGAGACCGGGGTCGACCTGCAGGTGCTGACCGGCGAGGAAGAGGCCCGGCTGACCTTCCTCGCGGCCCGCCGCTGGTTCGGCTGGTCGGCCGGGAAGCTGCTGGTCCTGGACATCGGCGGCGGCTCGCTGGAGATCGCGTACGGGATCGACGAGGATCCGTACGTGGCGGTGTCGCTGCCGCTCGGCGCGGGCAGGCTGACGGCCCTGCTGCCCGGCGACCCGCCCGACCCGAAGGACGTGAAGGCGCTGCGCCGCAGCATTCGGGCCGAAATCGCCCGTACGGTCGGCGAGTTCAGCCGGTTCGGGAAGCCGGACCACATAGTGGCGACGTCCAAGACCTTCAGGCAGCTGGCCCGTATCGCGGGTGCCGCGCGCTCCGCAGAGGGCCTTTACGTGCAGCGTGAACTGAGTCGTAAGTCACTGCAGGAGTGGATGCCGAAGCTCGCCGCCATGACGGTCGAGCAGCGCGGCGCCCTCCCCGGCGTCTCCGAGGGCCGGGCCCGTCAGCTGCTGGCAGGAGCGCTGGTCGCGGAGGGTGCGATGGACCTGTTCGGGGCGCCGGCGCTCGAAATCTGCCCCTGGGCTCTGCGCGAGGGTGTCATTCTGCGGCGCCTGGACCATCTCCCGACCTCCTAGCGGCGGCCCGTACGCTGTCTCCCGTGGCAGAACCAGTGGTGCGTATCCCGGATGCGAAGGTTGTCCTGTCGACGGCCTCCGTCTATCCGGAGTCGACGGCGACGGCCTTCGAGATTGCCGCGCGCCTTGGTTACGACGGCGTCGAGGTCATGGTCTGGACCGATCCCGTCAGCCAGGACATCGAGGCTCTGCGCCGTCTGTCCGACTACCACCAGGTACCGATTCACGCCGTGCACGCGCCCTGTCTGCTGATCACCCAGCGGGTCTGGTCAACCGACCCCTGGGTGAAGCTCCAGCGGGCGCAGGCGGCCGCCGAGAAGCTGGGCGCCTCGACGGTCGTCGTGCACCCGCCGTTTCGCTGGCAGCGGCAGTACGCCCGTGACTTCGTCACCGGCATATGGCGGATGGCGCACGAGACGGACGTCCGGTTCGCCGTCGAGAACATGTACCCGTGGCGCTACCGGGACCGCGAGATGCTCGCGTACGCCCCCGACTGGGACGTCACCAAAGAGGACTACCGGCACTTCACGGTCGACCTCTCGCACACCGCGACGTCCCGTACCGACACGATGGCCATGATCGACCGGATGGGCGACCGGCTCGGCCATGTGCACCTCGCCGACGGCAAGGGGTCCGCGAAGGACGAGCACCTGGTCCCGGGGCGCGGCAACCAGCCGTGCGCCGAGCTGCTCGAGCGCCTCGCCCGTACCGGCTTCGACGGCCATGTCGTCATCGAGGTCAACACCCGGCGCGCGATGTCCGCCGCCGAACGCGAGGCCGACCTGGCCGAGGCGCTCGCCTTCACCCGGCTGCATCTGGCGTCGGCCGCGTCTTCCGGGGTGCGCGGGTCATGACCGGCGCTGCGGCTCCGCGGCGGCGCGGCCGTCCGGCCCGTACGGGAGCGGGCGAGGGCCCGGGCGCCCGGGAGCGGATCCTGGAGGCGGCCCGTACGGAATTCGCCGAGCGCGGCTACGACAAGACGACCGTCCGCGGCATCGCCAAGGCGGCGGACGTCGACCCGGCACTGGTCCACCACTACTTCGGTACGAAGGACGAGGTCTTCGGGGCCGCCATCGAGGTCTCCTTCGAGCCGGCGATGGTGATCCCGGAGATCCTGGGGCAGGGCGCGGAGGGCATCGGAGAGCGGCTCGCCCGCTTCTTCATCGGGGTGTGGGAGAACCCGGCGACCCGGGCCCCGCTGCTGGCGATCCTCCGTTCCGCGCTCACCCACGAGGCTGCGGCGAAGGTGCTGCGCGGCTTCGTACTGCGGCGGCTGCTCGAGCGGATCGCGGGCGATCTCGACGTGCCGGACCCGAAATTCCGTGCGGAGCTTGCCGCCTCGCACATGATCGGCATCGCGATTCTGCGCTATGTGATCCAGGTCGAGCCGCTGGCCTCTGCGGACCCGGAGGAGATTATCGCGATGGTGGCCCCCACGCTGCAGCGGTATCTCACCGAGGCATGAGCGGCAGCTGACCGAGCTGCTGACCGGCAACTGACCGGCAGCTGACCGAAGCGTGAGCCTCGCGTCCCGTATAACGGACAGACTGTCCAGATCTTGGAGCCGCGGCGTACGCTCGATGGGAGTCCTACCCCTTCTGAAGGAGCGAGCGACGATGCCCGAGCTGAGGTCCCGCACTGTCACCCACGGCCGCAATATGGCGGGCGCCCGCGCCCTTATGCGGGCGTCGGGCGTAGCGGGCGCGGACATCGGAAAGCCGATCGTCGCGGTCGCCAACTCGTTCACCGAGTTCGTGCCCGGGCACACCCACCTCGCCCCGGTCGGCCGGATCGTCTCCGACGCGATCCTGGCCGCGGGCGCCGTGCCCCGCGAGTTCAACACGATCGCGGTCGACGACGGCATCGCGATGGGCCACGCCGGCATGCTGTACTCCCTGCCGTCCCGCGATCTGATCGCGGACAGCGTCGAGTACATGGTCGAGGCGCACTGCGCGGACGCCCTGATCTGCATCTCCAACTGCGACAAGATCACCCCCGGCATGCTGATGGCCGCGCTGCGCCTCAATATCCCGGTGATCTTCGTCTCCGGCGGCCCGATGGAGGCCGGCCAGGCGACCCTGGTGGACGGCACGGTCCGCAAGCTCGACCTGATCAACGCCATCGTGGACGCGGTCGACGAGAACGTGTCGGACGAGGACGTTCTCCGCATCGAGGAGAACGCCTGTCCCACCTGCGGGTCCTGTTCGGGCATGTTCACAGCCAACTCGATGAACTGCCTCGCGGAGGCCATCGGCCTCGCCCTCCCCGGCAACGGTTCGGTGCTCGCCACCCACACCGCCCGCAAGGCGCTCTACGAGAACGCCGGCCGCACGATCGTCGAGATCACCAAGCGCTACTACGAGCAGGGCGACGAGTCCGTCCTGCCGCGCAACATCGCCACCCGCGAGGCCTTCGAGAACGCCATGGCGCTCGACATCGCCATGGGCGGCTCCACCAACACGATCCTGCATCTGCTCGCCGCCGCGCAGGAGGCCGAGCTCGACTACGACCTGACCGACATCGACGCCGTCTCGCGCCGCGTCCCGTGTCTGGCCAAGGTCGCGCCGAACGTCGCCCCCGGCGGCACGTACTACATGGAAGACGTGCACCGCGCGGGCGGCATCCCGGCGATCCTGGGCGAGCTCTACCGCGGCGGGCTCCTCAACGAGGACGTCCACACCGTCCACTCCCCGTCCCTCGCCGACTGGCTCAAGACCTGGGACGTGCGCGGCGGCTCCCCGTCCGCCGAGGCCGTCGAGCTGTGGCACGCGGCCCCCGGCTGCGTCCGCTCCGCGACCGCCTTCTCCCAGTCAGAGCGCTGGGATTCCCTCGACGTCGACGCCGAGAACGGCTGCATCCGGTCCGTCGAGCACGCGTACTCCAAGGACGGCGGACTGGCCGTGCTCAAGGGCAACCTCGCCGTCGACGGCGCTGTCGTGAAGACCGCCGGTGTGGACGAGTCGATCTGGACCTTCGAGGGACCTGCCGTCGTCTGCGAGTCGCAGGACGAAGCCGTCGACAAGATCCTCCGCAAGGAGATCAAGGAGGGCGACGTCGTCGTCATCCGCTACGAGGGCCCGCGCGGCGGCCCCGGCATGCAGGAGATGCTCTACCCGACGTCGTTCCTGAAGGGCCGCGGGCTCGGCAAGGCCTGCGCGCTGGTGACCGACGGCCGTTTCTCCGGCGGCACGTCGGGCCTGTCGATCGGGCACGCCTCGCCGGAGGCGGCGAGCGGCGGGACCATCGCGCTCGTCGAGGACGGCGACCGCATCCGTATCGACATCCCGAACCGGTCGATCGAACTCCTCGTCGGCGATGAGGAGTTGGCGGCCCGTCGCGAGGCGCTGGACGATGTCTACGCGCCGAAGGACCGCGAACGGAAGGTCTCGGCCGCGTTGCGCGCGTACGCGGCGATGGCGACCAGCGCCGACAAGGGCGCGGTCCGGGACGTGTCCCGGCTGGGTTGATCCCGGGCCGATCCCCGGCTGACCCGGTTCCAGGGCCGGCTCACCACTTGGCCGGGTCCCGGTCGTACGGCCTCACCACTTGGCCGGGTCCCGGTCGTACGGCCTCACCACTTGGCCGGGTCCCGGGCGTCCAGCGCGAAGACGGAGCCGTCCGGGGCCGTGCCGAAGACCCTGTCTCCGGCGGTGACGGGTGCGGGCAGCACCGACGCGAAGGTGTAACGCCCGTCGTCCATACGGGGTTCGGTCTGGCCGATGAGCACACCGCGTACGGCGTCCACGGCCAGCAGCCGACCGTCCCCGGCCGTCACATACACCCCACGGGCGTCGGCGGCCGGTCGTGAGAGATGGGTGACCGAGGTCTCCAGCCGCCACAGCTGGGCGGGCTTCGTCCCGCCGGTGTCGAGGGCGAGGAGCGATCCGCCCGATCCGCTCAGATAGACGGTGTCCCCGGTCACGGTGGCCTGCGCCTGGTCGACGGGCGCCGGCAGCGGGATACGGCGTACCGCGCGGGGCTTGCCCGCGGTGGCGAGTCGTACGACAGCGTCCGTGAATCCGTCCGTGTCGGCGGAGAGCAGATACAGGAAGCCGCCTGCCGACTGCACCGGGCTCAGCGCCCCCTTGACCCGCTTCTCCCAGAGCAGGTCGCCACTGGCCGGGTCGACCGCGCTGACCAGCGTCGACGTACCGTCCGTGGAGGGTGTGGCGGCGAGCGCGAGTCCGTCGCCGCCCGCGGAGGCGGTCCACTGAGTGCCGTGTCCGCCGCGCTGCCGGGTCCAGCGCTCCTCGCCCGTCGCGGCGTCGACGGCCCGCACCAGCCCGCCGTCCGTCGCCAGCAGCACCGCGTCACCGGCGGGCCGGACCGTGGAGTACCGGGAGATGTCGACGTCCCAGCGCACCTCGCCGGACTCCGGGTCGAGCGCCTCGAGCCGGTCCCCTCCGGGTGCGACCACCTGCAACAGCCCGCCGGCGAGTACGGGCGTCATGCCCTCGTCGGTCTGCGCCGCGCTGTCGCCGGTCTTCGCCGACCAGAGAGTCTTGCCGTCGGCCGGGTTGAGGCGGGCAGCCTTGATGCCGGGCGCCGTGCAGTAGAGCCCGGAGCCGGCCGCCGCGCAGACGGGCGTTCTGTTCTCGTCGTCCCCGCCGCGCAGGGGCACGCTCCAGGGGCGGAAGGTCTGCTCGGCGCGGGGCCCGGCGGGTGCGGGAGCCGAGGTGTCGCCGTCGCCCACGGTACGTACGACCACGATCCCTGCCGTGACCAGCACCGCCAGCGCCGCGGACGCCCAGCGGAGTTTCCGGCTCCGCCAGGGCTTGGGCCGGGAGCCGGAACCAACTGCGTCGGGAGGCACGGGCGCGCTCGTGCGGGGGTCCGGGGTGCGCGGCGCCGGTATGTAGGCCTGAGTGTCGTACGACGAGGAGGGCGAGGACCCGCGCAGCGCGACCATCAACTCGTACGGCGTCGGCCGGTCCGCCGGGTCCTTCGCCAGACAACGCCGGAACAGCGGCACGAGATCCGCCGGCACACCCGCCAAGTCGGGTTCGTTGTGCACCACTTGGTACGCCACGATGTACGGGCTGTCCGAGTCGAAAGGCCCGCGCCCGGTCGCCGCGTGCACCAGCACGGCCCCCATCGCGAACACATCGGCGGCGGGCCCGACCTCGCGGGGCCGCTGGAACTGCTCGGGCGCCATGAACGGCGGCGTACCGATCAGCTTTCCCGTCTCCGTACGCAGATCACTGTCCGCGGGACGGGAGATGCCGAAGTCGATGACCTTCGGCCCGTCGGGAGCGAGCAGCACGTTGCTCGGCTTGAGATCGCGGTGCACAACGCCGACGCGATGGATGTCACGCAGCGCCTCGGCGAGACCGGCGCCCGCCTTGCGCAGTTCCTCCGAGCTCAGCGGCCCACTCCGCTTCACCCGCTCGGCCAGTGTCGGGCCCTCGATGAACAGCGTGGCCATCCAGGGCCGTTCCGCCTCCGGGTCGGCGTCGACGACGGGCGCGGTGAACGCGCCGCTGACCTTGCGGGCGGCCGCGACCTCCTGGCGGAAACGGGCTCTGAACTCCGGGTCCGATGAGTGTTCGGCATGGATGACCTTGACCGCGAGGCGCAACCCTGAGGCGGAGGTGGCCAGATGGACGACGCCCATGCCGCCGGTGCCGAGGCATGCCTCAAGACGGTACTGCCCGGCATATTCCGGATGCTCCGCTTCCGGGAACCGCCCGGTGCTGCGCAGCGGTGGCATCTCCCACCCCCGTGTTGTTCGTGCGCAAGGCGCGACGCACGGAGCCTAGTCGATGATGCGTGCGATGCAGGTGTGGCTTGCTAGCCTGCGCGGCGTACAGCGCGCATACGCGGCGCACAGATCAACGGGGGAGAGTTCGATGGCTGTTGAAGAAGTACAGAATGAGGCTTCGGCCGGGGCGACGGCCGAGGCCGAGGACTCGCTGGCGGCCAAGCGCTATCCAGTCGCGCCGGGCTACCGCCTGAATGTCCGCAGCGGCCCCGGCACCAACTACCGGCTCATCAAGGTCCTGCCGTACGGAGCCCGGGTGCCGATCAACTGCCAGAAGCCGGGGGAGCGGGTCAGCGGGCCGTACGGCACCACCGACCTGTGGGACAACATCGCCAACGGGCAGTTTGTCTCGGACGCGTATGTGAACACGGGCAGCGACGGCTATGTGACCATCCGCTGCTCCTGACGCGAGCCCCGTCCCGCCGCAGGGATAATCGCCCTCGTGAGCGAGCAGAGCGAGAACACCAGTAGCGAGAACACCAGTAAGGCCGGTGGCGGTCCGCAGCCCGAGCCCATCCGTTTCTTCGGCACGACCTGGGTCGGCCACGACGGGGGCTACGGGCTGCGCCGCGCCGGCGTCGCCGCCGGTGCGCTCGCCGCCGCCGTAGCCGGCTGCCTCGTGCTGCGCTTCGCCTACCAGGGGCTGGCGATCGCCGACGTCGGCGGCTTCGTCAACATGCTGGTCGTCGGGATGTTCGCGATCTGCAGCGCTGTCGCCTTCCGCAAGACCTGGGAGGGCTTCACCCGCAGGTCCACCGGTTCCGCGGCCGAGGATTCGCTGCGCAGCCTGAAGGCGATCGGGTTCGTCGGCTCGCTCCTCGCGTACTTCTTCCGCGCGCTCACCGAGGCACCGGGCGAGAAGCTGCGCCGCGAGGAGTACGAGACGGCGCGCAGCCAGTACGAGAAGCGCCGCGGCACCCGCACCGGCAACCCCGCCGCCCGCAAGGCCAAGGGCGGCAAGTCCGGGCGCAAGTAGCCACGGCCTCGCGGCACATCCGGCTGATCCCGGGCATCAGCGCGCCCGGGCCGGCCGCGCTTGCCGTCGGCGGTCCGGCTGATCCCGGGCGATGGCTGCCCCCGGATCCCGGGCGATGGCCGGCCCCGGATCCCGGGCGATGACCGGCCCCGGATCCCGGGCGGGCAATGGGCGCCCCCGGGTCCCGGGCGATGGCCGGCCCCGGATCCCGGGCTCAGCGCGCCCTGCGCGAGAACCGCCCGACCAGGCCGACCACGCCCATCACGAGCGCGCCCCGCCACAGGCCCTCCCACAGGCTGCCGAAGAAACCCTGCGCGGTGAGCGCCTGCTGGACCACCACGTCCGTGGCGACCATCAGCGCGCCCGGCACTGCCGCGACCCGCCATGGGTGGGCCGCGGCCCAGCGCCGTATCCGGTGGTCGGACGCGCTGCCCGTGCCGGGCTTGTCGCCGAGCACCGCGCCTGCCCCGCCGACCATGAAGAACAGCATCAGCGCGACCGACAGCGCGCCGGCCAGCACGCCGAGGCCCATGCCGTCGCCGATCGTGCCGAGCACGAGGGCGACGCCGCCGCCCAGCCCGCCGACCGCCGCGGCGGCGCGCCACGGCCCGAGCGTCACCGACGCGACGGCCAGCCGCCGCTGCTCGGCCTTCGAGATCTCACTGTTGTGGCTCATATGTCCACCGTCCGCCGCCCGTCTCCCAATCGCCATGGGGGATGCCCCTGACGCGCCCCCCATCTCTCGACCCGCCCCCCATCTCCCGACGCGGCACCTCTCTCTTGACGTGGCAAAGCCGCGAGCGCATTATTCATCACATGATGAATTCTTCTGGAGTGGCCGTCCTGGCCCGCGGCCTCACAGTCGTACGAGGCGAACGCACCGTCCTGCGCGGCATCGACTTCACCGTGCCGCCCGGCCGGATCACCGGCCTCCTCGGCCCCTCCGGCTGCGGCAAGTCGACCCTGATGCGCGCCGTGGTCGGCACGCAGGCCAAGGTCACCGGAACCCTCGACATCCTCGGCAGCCCCGCGGGCGCCGCCGCCTTGCGCTCCCGTATCGGCTACGTCACCCAGGACCCGGCCGTCTACGACGACCTGACGGTCCGCCAGAACCTGGACTACTTCGCCTCCGTCCTGCAGCCCGGCCGCCGCCACCGCGACACCCGCCGCGACTACGTCACCCGCGCCATCGCCGACGTGGACCTCGTCCCGCACGCCGACTCCCTCGCCGGCCGCCTCTCCGGCGGCCAGCGCAGCCGCGTCTCCCTCGCCGTCGCCCTGCTCGGCACACCCGAGCTGCTCGTCCTCGACGAACCGACCGTCGGTCTCGACCCCGTGCTGCGCCGCGATCTGTGGAATCTCTTCCACCGCCTCGCCGACGAGCGCGGCGCGACGATCCTCGTCTCCTCGCACGTCATGGACGAGGCGGAGCGCTGCCACCGCCTGCTCCTGATGCGGGAGGGCGAGATCCTCGCCGAGGACAGCCCCGACGACCTCCGCATCCGCACCCGCTCGCAGACCGTCGAAGCCGCCTTCCTCCACCTGGTCGACGAGGCCAACGCCCGGCAGGCCGATTCCACGCGGCAAGCCGAATCTCAGCTCAAGGCCATTGAGGAGAACGCCCGATGAGCACCGCCCGCACTCTCGCCACCGCCGCCCGCGTCCTGCACCAGCTCCGCCACGACCCGCGCTCCATCGCACTCATGATCTTCGTGCCGTGCGTGATGCTCTTCCTGCTGCGCTACGTGTTCGACGGCAGCGAGCGGACCTTCGACTCCATCGGCGCCTCGCTCCTCGGTATCTTCCCGCTGATCACGATGTTCCTGGTGGCCTCCATCGCCACCCTGCGCGAACGCACCTCAGGCACCCTGGAACGCCTGCTCGCCATGCCCCTGGGCAAGGGCGATCTGATCGCCGGCTACGCCCTGGCCTTCGGCCTCGTCGCCATCGTCCAGTCCCTCCTCGCCACCGGCCTCGCGCTGTGGGCACTGGGCCTGGACGTCATCGGCTCGCCCTGGCTGCTGCTCCTCGTCGCGCTCCTCGACGCCCTGCTCGGCACGGCACTGGGACTCTTCGTCTCGGCATTCGCCGCCTCCGAATTCCAGGCGGTCCAGTTCATGCCGGCCGTGCTCTTCCCGCAGCTGCTGCTCTGCGGCCTGTTCACGGCGCGCGAGAAGATGCAGCCCGTCCTCGAGGGGATCTCGAACGTCCTGCCCATGTCGTACGCCGTCGACGCCATGACCGAAGTCCAGCGATACCCGGACGCCACCGGCGACTTCACCCGTGACGTCCTGATCGTCGCGGCCTGCGCGCTCCTGGTCCTGGCCCTGGGCGCGGCGACGCTGCGCCGCCGCACCCTCTAGTTCAGGAACCTCTCCTGGTCCGAATGGCGCTCCCGCAGCGCCCTCCAGCCCGGACGGGCGCCCGCTCCGAGGCGCGGGCGGGCTTGCGCACGCCCGTACCGCCCCTCGGACGCCCCGGCACAGTCACGCCCTCGGTGCGAGGATGGCGACACGTACCCCCACCGGCGAGGTGAACAGAGCCATGACCCAGACAGTCGCAGTCCTCGGCACGGGCAAGATCGGCGAGGCCCTCCTCAGCGGCATGATCCGCGCCGGCTGGCGCCCCGCCGACCTGCTGGTCACCACTCGCCGCGCCGACCGCGCCGATGAGCTCCGCACCCGCTACGGCGTCGAGCCCGTCACCAACGCCGAGGCCGCCAAGCGCGCCGACACCCTCATCCTGGCCGTCAAGCCTCAGGACATGGGCAAGCTCCTCGACGAACTCACCCCGCACATCACCGCGGACCGCCTCGTCATCAGCGCCGCTGCCGGTATCCCCACCTCCTTCATCGAGGAGCGCCTGACCGCAGGCACCCCCGTAGTCCGTGTCATGCCCAACACCCCCGTACTCGTCGACGAGGGCATGTCCGTGATCTCGGCCGGCAGCCACGCGACCGCCGAGCACCTCGCCCACACCGAGGAGATCTTCGGCGGCGTCGGCAAGACCCTCCGCGTTCCCGAGTCCCAGCAGGACGCGGCCACCGCCCTGTCCGGCTCGGGTCCGGCGTACTTCTACTTCCTCGTCGAGGCCATGACCGACGCCGGCATCCTCCTCGGCCTGCCCCGCGCCCAGGCCCACGACCTGATCGTCCAGGCCGCCATCGGCGCCGCCGTCATGCTCCGCGACAGCGGCGAACACCCCGTCAAGCTTCGTGAAGCCGTCACCTCCCCCGCCGGCACCACCATCAGTGCCATCCGTGAACTCGAGAACCACGGTGTACGCGCCGCTCTGATCGCCGCCATCGAGGCGGCCCGCGACCGCAGCCGCGAGCTCGCGTCGGGCAACGGCTGACACGGAGCCGTCCTCCGCTACCCGGGCAGCAGCCCGATCGCCTGGTAGGCGGCATCAACTCTCGGCCGGGCCATTCCCCTGGCCCGCTCGGCTCCCTTCCTCAGCACCTCATCGACGCGCCCCGGATCCGCTGCCAACTCCGCATGTCGCTCCCTCACCGGCCTCAGCAGCTCCACCACCGCCTCGGCCGTGTCCTTCTTCAAGGCCCCGTACGACTCATATACACCGGCCAGCTCGATTGGGTTCCCACCCTCACAGGCCGCCAGCACTTCGAGCAGATTCGCGATGCCCGGCTTGCCCTCGCGGTCGTACTCGACCTCGCGCCCGCTGTCCGTGACCGCCCGCATGATCTTCTTGCGCACCACATCCGCCTCGTCGAGCAGATAGACGATCCCCGCCCCGGACTCGTGCGACTTCCCCATCTTCGAGGTCGGGTCCTGCAGATCCATGACCCGCGCGGCCACCGGCGGATGCGTCGCCTTCGGCACGGTGAACGTGTGCCCGTAACGCTGGTTGAACCGGACCGCCAGATCCCGCGTCAGCTCCACATGCTGGGCCTGGTCGTCACCCACAGGCACCTCATCCGTCCCGTAGGCCAGGATGTCCGCCGCCATCAGCACCGGATAGGTCAGCAACGACAGGCGCACACTCTGCCCGGCCACCCGCGCCTGCGCGGCCTTCTCCTTGTACTGGATCATGCGCCGCAGCTCGCCGTCCGTGGCCGTGCACTCCAGGAGATACGACAGGCGCGCGTGCTCATCCACATGACTCTGTACGAACACGGTGCACAGTTCCGGATCCAGCCCCGCTGCCAGCATCAGAGTCGCGGCCTGCCGACTGAGCCTGCGAACCCGCGCCGGATCGTGCTCCACGGTCAGCGCATGCAGATCGACCACGCTGAACAGCGCGTCCGCCTGGTGCTGATCGACCTCGACCCACCTGCGCAGCGCCCCGAGATAGTTGCCCAGCGTCAGATGCCCCGTGGGCTTGATCCCGCTGAAGATCCGCGTCATCACGCTCTCCGTCTCCTGGTCGGAGCCGCCGCGTCCTGCGGCCGGACTCCCGGAGGGAGAAACGAGAACGGCCGCCGAAGCGGCGGCCGTTGAGTACATGCGTAGGTGCCGGCCGCCGTCAGGCGGCCCACCACTGAAGGAGGCACGTACGCGTTGTCATGCGCCCGAGAGTACGTG
Source organism: Streptomyces sp. NPDC002870 (assembly GCF_042888505.1). Classification (NCBI taxonomy): domain Bacteria; kingdom Bacillati; phylum Actinomycetota; class Actinomycetes; order Kitasatosporales; family Streptomycetaceae; genus Streptomyces; species Streptomyces sp. NPDC002870. The sequence continues at coordinate 424 of NZ_JBIAPW010000017.1, read as the reverse complement.
GTCCGGCCCCAGGTTGACAGCGGATACCGCCATCCGTAGTGTTCTCCGAGTTGTCCGACGTGAGCACCGACTTCGGCCGGTCCCCGGACAGCCATTCCGCAAGACCCACTACAAGCGAGCGGCACTCTGTCGCCCGGCTTTCTGTGCGCTTTTGCGAAATGAGGAATCCGCGTTCGAACGAGCGCAGCCCGATTAGCGTCGGCGGTCAGGATTCCGCTAAAGTCTCACTCGTCGGAACGGCCTAACAGTCGGAAAGACAACCCGAGTTCGACCGGGAATCAGGCCCGAGAGGATCTGATAGAGTCGGCACCGCCGGAAAGCCGAAAGGCCGGAAAGCGAGCCCCTTCTGACGGGGAATCGGACATGAAAGCGTCTGATAGAGTCGGAAACGCAAGACCGAAGGGAAGCGCCCGGAGGAAAGCCC